>JADLHC010000190.1 GCA_020849035.1 Planctomycetia bacterium | reverse complement strand
CGGCATCGACCGCCTGCAGGTGCGGGTGATCGACCTGGGCGGGAACTAGCTCGATCCGTCCGGAGTGAGTCGACTTCGCCGGGCCCCGGGGCAACCCGGGGCCCGGTTTCTTTGTTGCCGGCAGGCGCGAATTCCGGCCGACCGCTTGATCGCGGTCCCCCGCCGCTCGATAATGCCCCGCGCAGGCGCCTCTTCCTCCTACCCGCGAGGAGTTCCCTACGCCCCGCCGCAACGACGAGAACGTCGAGTTCTACCTGCGCCAGGTGAACACCGTAGCGCTTCTCACCCCCGAGGAGGAAAAACAGCTCGGGCGGCTGGTGCAGAACGGGGACAAGGCGGCGCGCGAGCGGATGATCCGCGCAAACCTCCGTCTGGTGGTTTCGATCGCGAAGAAGTACCGGAACCGCGGGATGACGTTCCTGGACCTGATCGAGGAGGGAAACCTCGGGCTGCTGAAGGCGGTGGAACGGTTCGACCCCGAGCGGGGGGTCAAGTTCGGGACCTACGGGACCTGGTGGATCAAGCAGGCGATCCAGCGGGCGCTGATGGACACCGCGCCGGCCGTGCGGATCCCGACGTACATGGTCGAGATGATCCACAAATGGAAGGCGACGAGCCTGAAGCTGACGCAGAAGCTGGGGCGGAAGCCGTACCCGGCGGAGATCGCGAAGGCGCTGAAGCTGAAGGGCGCGGCGGGGGAGGCGGTAAGGCAGGCGCTGAACACGAGCTACTCGAGCAGCCAGCCGCAGTCGCTCGATCTGCTGTGGCAGGCGATCCACGATTCCCCCAGGGAGCCGTCGTGGCTGCCTGAGATCACCGACGACTCCTCGATCCTCGTGGAGCAGTATCTGGCCAAGGTGGACGGGCGGGAGGCGGAAGTCCTGAGGATGCGGTACGGCGTGGGAGGAATCACGCCTCTGACCCTGCGCGAAGTCGGCGAGAAGCTCGGGATCACGCGGGAGCGTGTCCGGCAGATCGAAAAGGCGGCGCTGAAGAAGATCAAGGGCGCGCTGAGCAAGGCGAAGATCGCCCGGCAGGAGTTCGACTAGTGTTCCGCGCCCTCGCGACGCTGCGCACGGTCGCCCTCGGGGCCTGGTTCGGCGGCGCGGCCGCGATCGCGCTCCTCGTGGCCCCGTCCGCGTTCAGGGCGCTCGCGCCGGACCGCGTCTCCGCCGGCGCCGCCGTCGGCGCGTCCCTTCACGCGTTCGAGTACGCCTCGTTCGCCCTGCTCGGAGTCGCGCTCGCGGCGTCGCTGCTCCTGCGCTGGCGGAAGCAGCCGTCCCTGCTCTGCGACGCAGCGATCGCCCTCCTCCTTCTGGGGACCGTTCTCCTCGCCGCCTGGCTCTCCCCCGCGCTGGCCGCCGCGCGCCCCGCGGGCACCGGCGATGGGACCGAGTTTCAGCGCCTGCATCGTCTCTACGAGCGGATCTTCGGCTTCGAGCTGCTCGTGGCGCTGGCAGCATTCACGCTGTCCGCGATGATCGGAAGCGGGAAGAAGGCTGGCGGAGGCTAGAGGAGGCTGGCGGAGGCTAGAGGAGGCTGGCGGAGGCTGGCGAAGGCTGGCGAAGGCTAAAGGATGGCTGGCGGAGGAGACCATCTCCTGCGAATCTGATCTTCGCCCGCGTTTCGCCCGCCTCCGCCAACAGAAAACCCCGGGAACCTCTCGGCTCCCGGGGCGGATTCGTGATCCTGCGGCCGACTACATGGCCTTCGTCACGTTGATCGCGCGCGCACCCTTCACGTCCTGCGTGATGTCGAAGTTCACCTTCTGGCCCTCGGCCAGCGTCCGGAACCCGTCCATCGAAATCGCAGTGTGGTGGACGAAGACATCCTTGCCCCCGTCGTCCGGCGCGATAAACCCGTAACCCTTCTGATCGTTGAACCACTTCACAACACCGGTCGCCATGCGACTACTCCTTCTCTTGCTGCCGGAAAACCCGACTTCAAAAAAAAAGCCCGGAGGACTTGCCCTCCGGACTGGGACGCGACAGCGACCCTTCGAAGTCGGGCTCTCCTGTGACGACAGTACTCATACCATCCCCCGCCGACCCGACCAAGCACTTTTTTCGAAGCGCCCGTTTTCGGAAAATTCCCGCTGGAATCGCCCCCCGTTCCTGCTATCGTCTGGACTCAAGACGGAACCGCCCGGCAGTCGGGATCCACAGAGGGAGCCCGGCCGGGACGGCGCAAGCCGGTCCGGTCCGATTTCGGGTCAGACGAGCGGTTCTGTGGTGCAGTAAGAGGAGATAGAGACATGGCGACGGGCACTGTGAAGTGGTTCAACGATCAGAAGGGCTACGGCTTCATCGCTCCGGACGACGGCGGCAAGGACGTCTTCGTTCACCACACGGCGATCCAGGAGCAGGGCTTCCGGTCGCTGAAGGAAGGCCAGAAGGTCCAGTTCGACCTGCAGCAGGACGCCAAGGGCGGCCGCGCGGTCAACGTGACCAAGGTCGGCTAAGAGAGCCACTCACAACGGGGCCCCGTGGAGAAATCCGCGGGGCCTTTTCATTTGGTGACGGCGTTGCGGGCGAGCCATTCCTGGAGGAAGCGGCGGCGGGCGGCGGCGCGGTCGCGCCATTCGGCGGCGGCGGGGGCGTGGGAGGGGTCGGCGGCGGCGAGGCGGTCGCGGAGGCCGGGGACGTCGAAGGGGCCCGCGCCGAGGCGCCAGGAGGCGTCGCCGAACTCAAGGCGGGCCTCGGGGACGGGCGGGAGGAGGTCGAGCTCGAAGAGCCGGAGGCGACGCGCGCGGGTGACGTCGTCGAGCCCGCCGAGCGCGTCGAGGCACTCCCAGATCCGGCGCGCCGTGGAGGCGTAGCGCGGTCGCACATCGGGGTGGACGTCCTCCGCGAGGAGCCGCCGCAGCTCGCCGTCCGCCGCCGCGCACGCCGCCCGCGCCGCCTCCTGGCGCTTCCGCCCCTCCGGCGTCGCGTCGCGCAGGATCCCGTTCCGCTCGAGGAACTCCCGCGCGTCGCCGTCGCGCCCCTCGCGCTTCCAGCGCTCCCGCAGCTCGCGCTCGAGGATCTCGTCTTGGCCGTGCGGGATCTTCCACGCCCGAAACGGCTTCATCAGCGATTCTTCCAGTCCCTCGTCGAACGTCCGCCACGCCGCGTAGCTCCGCACGTAGCGGCCGGTCCGCACCCAGCCGTCGCCGTCGCGTTCCACCGGCCCCGGCACGACGACCGCCGAGACGAACGCGGGGGGCGCGTCGAGGGGAAGCGGCACCGGCGCGGGCCGCGCGGGGTCGTACCAGGCGCGGGCGACGCGCGGCGTGCCGTCCGCCGCGATCACCGAGATCTGCACCGGCACGGGAAGCTCCGGCGTCTTGTCCGGCGCCAGCCGCACTTCCCCGCCCTCCCACCGCGCCGCGAACCACGGCGACTCGATCCCCGTCAGCCAGCGCTCCAGGAACCGCGTCACCAGCGCGTCGTACTCCGGCCCGTACCGCGCCGCCACGCCGGGCGCGTGCCCCGCCTCCTCCGGCACCCACAGCCACCGCGGCGCCGCGCTCTCCGCCAGTTCCTCGTAGATCGGCAGCGAGTCCTCGATCGGGAGGATCCCATCCCGGTCCCCGTGCACCAACAGCATCGGCTGCGGCAGCTCCGCGACGTACGACTCCACGCTCCACGCCCCCGGGAACACCAGCGCCCGCCCCAGGAACGCCGCTACCCCGCCCATCTCCTTCTTCAGCTGCTCGTACGGGCTGAACAGCGCCTCCACCACGATCGCATCCACCAGCTCCGGCCTCTCGTGCGCCGCCCCGACCGCCGCCACGCTGCCGAGCGAGATCCCGTACAGCGCCACCTTGCCGGCCCCCGGCCGCGCCCGCACCGCTTCAAGCACGGCGACCGTGTCCGGCACGATCGCTTCCACGTCCGGCTCCCCGCCGCTCACCCCGAATCCGCGGTAATCGAACAGCGCCGCGTTGAACCCCGCGTTCACCGCCGCCCGCGCGATCGGCAGCAGGAGCTGCATGTTCGAGGAGTTCCCGCCGCAGACGAGCAGCGTCCCGGGCGCATTGGGCGAGCGGAAGAACCAGCCGCGGAGAAGAGCGCCGGGGACGGCGACGTCGAAGGGCTCGTACGCGAGGCCGAGGTCCTCGGGGACGACCGTGTACTCGCGGTCGGGGTGCAGGTTGTTGCGCGAGACCTCCTCCATGACGCCGCAGCCCGCGAGGAGGGAGAGGAGCAGGAGTCCCAGGACGGAGTGGGCAGGAGGCAGGGGGCAGTGGACGGGAGGGAGTCGCACGGCGCGGATCGTACGCGGACGGGGCTTGAGTTGTGATCGTTACCGTCTAGAATCGCGGGCGCGTCCCCGTAGCTCAGTTGGATAGAGCGGTGGTTTCCTAAACCGCAGGTCGCAAGTTCGAATCTTGCCGGGGACATCAAGCAGGGCAAGGACTTACGCGGTTCGGGAAAACGTCGACCTGAAATCTGTACCACTTTTGTACCAACCCTGATGCCACTACCTGTAGTGGCAGGACCGCGGGTGACCTGTCTTGACCACTTCGGGTCCACCGTGCTCGCGACGCCGCGATCGGGCGACGTCGAGAGCAGGCACGACGAACATCACCCCTCTTCGGGATCGTTCTTCTCTCCTAGCTGGAGGCCTTCACAGAGTCCTGGACCTGCATCAGCACGTCCACGGCCGAGCGGTGGTCCTTCTGGGACAGGTGCGCGTACCGCAGCGTCACCTCAAGGCTGCCGTGCCCGAGGAGCTCACGGATGGTGTTGATCGGGACGCCGGACTGGGCCAGCCGGGAAGCAAAGGTATGGCGCAACGTGTGGAAATTGATGTCCAACACGGACGCCTTCTTCGCCGCCTTCTGGAGGGCGTGCGTCACGCTGTTGTAGGCCTTGCCGGTGGCCGCGTTGGTGAACACGTACGGGCTCACCCCGAACGGCCCGGCATACGGCGGGACGGACGACAAGGTCTGGAACAGGCGATCGTTCATCGGGATGTAGCGGATCTTGTGGTTCTTCGTGCGCGTCGCACGGACGAGCCGGTGCTCGAAGTCGAGGTCGGACCAGGTAAGCCTCAGGCCCTCGCCAAGGCGGAGGCCCGTGTTAAGAGCGGTCACAACGATCGGCACCAGGTAGTCGGGCAACAAAGCCATCAGGCGAGACTCCTCCTGGATCGAGAGGAACCTGAGCTTGTCGTTGTGCTCCTTCAACATCTTGATCCCTTTCACCGGGTTGCGATCCACGTACTCCCGGTTCAGCGCCTCCTTCATGATGCCGGAGAGGAACATGCGAGCCCGGTTCACCGTGGCAGGCCGAATCGGACGACCATGCCGGCCGATCCGACCCACGGAACGGTTCACGAACTGCTGCACGTCTCCCTTCGAGATGTCGCGGAGGTTCCGGTTCCCAAATTCCCTGTTGAGCTGCTTCTGCAGGACGGTGTCCCCCCTGTACGTCGCCGGGGAGTGGTTGGCCTTGCAGTGCGGCATGTACTCCTCCTCAAGGAACTCGCTGAACCGCTTCGGCCGGATCATGTTCACGGACGTCACACCCAACAGCCGGGCCTTCGAGACCTCCCCCAACCTCGTGTTCAGCAAGTCCTGAGCCTCTTTCTTCGTCCCCACATTCGCCACCTCGCGATGCCTGCCTCCTTCCAGCCCGACCCACTCGATCACCCAAGGACGCACGGAGCCGCCCTTGCGGGGGCGCGAATCCTGATAGACCCGTGCCACGGGTCACCACCTTTCTGCGGCCTGTCGGCCGCGTAGGAACAGCAAGCCACCGTCGCCGTCGAGGCGCGGCTTCCGCGCCCCCGGACGGGGTTACTTTCGTTTTTTCGCATGGGTAACATGGTTCTCCAGGAGTAGTCGTACGTAGTCGGAGAAGGAGCGGCGATCGGCGGCTGCCAGCTTCTCGACCTGCTCACGGAGCTCGGTCGGGAGGCGCATGGCGATGATCATGTCGTGGACAACGGGACGTCGTTTGCGTGCGGTCTTCCGAGTCGGCATGTCATAAGAATAACGCCGTAATACGTGAAGTCCAGCGGCTCTTTGAGAAATTCTCTCCTGATCAGGAGAGTGCAACTCTGGTCAAAGGAGGTCGCGATCGAGCATGTGAAATGGCGGCGTTCCGGAATTCCGAGAGAGGTCGCGGTGCCCTACTCCGTGGAGGACGTCGAACGACTTCCGGACGCTAGCGCGTCACGCCCGAGCGCCGGGCGCCCCTCTCCAGCTTCTGCATGTCCCGTAGGAGCTGGGCGGCGGTCTTGTCCGGGGAAACGCCGCAGGCCTGGCAGATCCAGATGAACTCGACAAGGTCAACGCGCCGGTCCCCAAGTTCGAGCCGCGCCACGAACGACCGAGGTACCTCCAGTCGTTCGGCAAGTGCGCGCTGGGTCATCTTTGCCGCTTCCCTCAGCTCCACGAGGCGCCGGCGGAGCAGGTCGTACTGCGGCGAGAAGGTCGATTTCTGCACGACGGGATTGTGTTTGCGGCTCGGACTTGCTCGCAAAATGACAGCAAGCTAGACTGCCGCCGTCAGGCTCGCCGAGTGGGCACTCGACCAGGCGGCTCACGCCTGGTGCGCGTCAGAGGGAGGGCACCCGTGGAACTGGTGAACGTGCCTGCGACGTTTGAGAAGGGACCGGGGGCAACCCGAGAGGGTGGGCGGCTGATTCTCACCGACGATGGCCGCTGGGGCTGGGGTCAATCATCCTGGTTCAGCGGTGGCACCCTTCGCCCGGACCAGCATGAGTGCTGGGGGTGGGTCCGCGACGCCAAGTCGATCCACCTGGATGACGGCAAGTACTTGGTTTATTCGTCAAACGCGCTGGTCATTGAGGTGGAGAAAGACGGGACATACGGGACGGCGACCTTCGTGTTCGGCCTGCGTAGCGAAGCAGACGGCCGGGAGTTCGTGCAGGCGTGCTACCGGAAGGCTCCGGCTCCGGCCGCAACCGGGTCGAGCTCGGTGGGCGACCTGAACGAGACCTTGAGACGTCTCCTCCGCAGTCGTGCTCGGGTCAAGCTCCAGCCCCTGGTCAACGAAGTAGAAGCCAGCTTCAAGAAGCAGGGAAAAACGCTCCTCGTCGAGAACAAAAACGCGGGTCCTGGAGATGTCCGCAAGTTCGTCGTTTTCACGATCGAGCGCCTGATCGACTCCGGAGAGTTAAAGGGCTTCATCGATCCGGCGACCGATGAGTACGTCGATCGCGAGCAGGCCCCGAAGCAGCACCGAGTGGTCACATTGGACATGAAGCTGGAGTTCAGGGATCTCCTGGGAATCCTCGCGAAGGGAGGTATCCAGGTCGCTTCGATCAAGTGCCCGGCGTGCGGGGCCGCATGCACGGTCCCGGAAACCGGCACTTCCGTGAGATGCTCCCACTGCAACAGCAGCCTGCAGGTCGCCGATGTAGTCAAGGTCTTGCGGGATCTATTGAGCTAGGGCGGATACCGGCTTCGAGCCGCCCCCTCTGAACAAGCCCGTGCCGCTGGCCGCGACTCCGTCGCAGAACGCCCGGCCTTTGCGAGCGGACTCCCATGCATTGCCCCCTCGCCTGTTATTCACCGTCGCCCAGTGGCGGCAGCCACATTTCCCCGATGACAAGGAGGAGTCCGTGAAGGACAACGACCTGGCCCGCTCGATCGACAAGTCGACATTCAAGCTCCTCGGAAGTCTTGCACGTCTTCTCCAACCTGAACCCGACGAACGAGCACGTTCGTTCCTCTACGGTCTTGATACCGAGTTCGTGGATCTTCCGGCTCGAATCGGCGCGGTCGCACGCGGGTTTATATCGATTGCCGAAGACGCCGAGTTCCAGTGTTCGGGTATCTCCGGTCGAAGCGAGAACCCGAGAACCGGAGCCCCCTGCCGGTTCCGATAATTCTGGCCCGCAGGTTTCCGGAAATTCTGGCACGGTCCGCGCCCCGGTAGGTTCCCCGGTTTCGTCCGCGATGGGGCGGATGACTTCGGGGAGCCGAGGGAATGATCGACCTTCTCAAACGGCACGCGGTTCAGGTGCTCAGGGCGGCCGGACACACGTGGGAAGACATCGCGCGGCGAGTGGGCGTGTCGCTCCGAAGCGCCAAACGAGTCGGAGAGGAGCCTCTCGTGTCCGCTGAGCGACTGACAGAGCTCCGCAAACGCGCGGGTCGCCCTCCTGTCGTCGACGGCTTCCGCGAGTTCGTCGCGAAGACGTTGCGGGATGCGCCGGAAGCGCCGGGAGGCGAGGTGCTGCGTCTCATGCGGGAGAAGGGTTACGCGGGAGGCAAGTCCGCGGCGTACGAGCTGATCAGGTCCCTGCGTCCGGAGCCCGCACGCTCGCCTCTCGTGCGATTCGAGGGACTAGCTGGAGAGTTTTCACAGCACGACTTCGGAGAGGTAACGGTGACGTACGTCTCCGGCAAGCCGGACAAGCTCCGCTTCTTCGCCTCTCGTCTCAAGTACTCGCGCTTCCTCGACGTGGTGCTCACGCCGGACCAGAAGGTCGAGTCCGTCGTGCGAAGCCTGATCCACGGATTCGAAGTCTTCGGCGGCGTACCTCTCGCATGCGTCTTCGATAATCCCAGGACCATCGTGCTCTCGCACAAGAAGGGCGAGTTGAATCCGACCTTCGCCCGCGTCGTGATCGACTTCCGATTCGCGGTGGAGCTGTGCGCGCCCTGCCGCGGCAACCAGAAGGGCTCGGTGGAGAATCTCGTGGGCTGGGTGAAGTCCTCTTTCTTCAAGGTCAGGAAGTTTCACGACCGCGAGGACCTGGAGAAGCAACTCGCCGAGTGGCTGGAGGAAGTCAACGAGCGCCGTCCTTGCCGCGCGACGGGCGTCGTCCCGCGCATCCGGCTGACGGAGGAGCGCCGGCGCCTGCGGCCGCCGAAGTGCCGCGCGAGCGAGTACGCGCTGCAGTTTCCCGTTGTGGTCGGCCCGACGGGCATGGTCGATCACGACGGCATCCGCTACGCGATGCCTCCCAAGTCCATCGGGATTCCCGGCACGCTGCACCTGTATCCGGACACCGTGCGCATCGTCGCCGGGCGCCACGAGCGCTCTCATCCGCGCTTCCCCGAGGAAGGTCATTCGGTGTGGGCCGCCGAGGACAGGTCCGCGATGCTCGCCGCGGTGTCAGGTGAGCGCGGCCGGCTCTACGCCAAGCGCCAGCAGTTGCTGGATCTGGGCCGGGACATGGAGACCTTCCTCACCGAGGTCGTCCATCGCCATCCGCTCTGCTGGAAGGGAGACGTCGAGCGCCTTCACGAGCTGCTCTGCCGTCTCGGGCCGTCGTCCCTGCTGGGCGCAGTCCGCGCCGCACTTGATGAGCGCGTCTACACCGCGGCGCGCGTCGAAGAATTCGTGGAGGTCAGCGTATGACTGTCGCTGTCGACCTGGAGCGCATGCTCCGCCGCCTCCACCTGCCCACGGTGCGGCGCCTCTACCCCGAGCTCGAGCGCCGCGCCGAGAAGGACGGCATGTCTTATCGCGACTTCCTCGCGACGCTCATCGCCGAGGAGGTCGCTCACCGCGCTCAGACGCGCAACGAGCGCTCCGTGCGGCGCGCTCGCTTTCCCTTCCTGGCCACCATCGAGGACTTCGACTTCACCTTCCAGTCCTCGATCCGACAGCAGCTCCTCGGCAGCTACCTCGGGCCCGAGCTTGTCTCCGAAGGCCGCTCCGTCGTCTTCCTCGGCCCGAGCGGCACCGGCAAGACGCACCTCGCCGTGGCCATCGCCTACCGCGCGATCCAGAACGGCTGCGAGGCCCTCTTCGTCGACGCCGATCATCTCCTCGAAAAACTGTCGCGTGCCGGCGAGGCGGGCTCACTTCGGGAGATCCTTCCGCAGTACGTGGAGCCCGACGTCCTTGTCATCGACGAAGTGGGCTACCTCGCGCATCGCCCCGATGCCGCCAACGTGCTCTTCCACGTCGTCAACGAGCGGTATCTCAAGCGCCGGCCAATGGTTTTCACGACCAACAAACCGCCGGCATCCTGGGGCCGCGTCCTGCACGACTCCGATCTCGCCGAGGCCATCCTCGATCGCGTGCTTGAACGTGGCCGCCTGATCGAACTCCGAGGGCCATCCTACCGGACGCGCCACATCGAACGGCACGCCGACGAACCCCAAAGGGGGGAGTCGGAGGGGGCGCCCCCCCCGCCCGTACCAGAACAAGGGCGAAAGCGGCGTGACGGCCAGCTCTTCGGCCGGCGCGCCGGTTTCGCCCAGCCCTTGAGTGCCAGGATTTCCGGAAAACAGGTGCCAGAATTTCTGGAACCCACACCCCCTTGAGAATCGACTTGGCGTCCTTCACCGTGATGATGCGCGTACATCCCGGGCGAAGAACATTTTCCAACACTCCCCTGCCGAACGATCTCATCTTTGGAGGTAACCAACCTGCCGCTCTCAACTGGCTGCGGCATCGATTCAGCCCGAATTCGTCGATAGAGTTCATCTTCTGGAATCTCCGCAAGCGGGCGGTCCGCATCCGAGTTGCGCTGTGGGGTTGCGAGTTGAATGATCCCCCCTCAGTAAGCCTGTCCGGCCGGCCGAAGTCCTTCCCGATGACAGCGGCTCGGCGGTGGGCCGCGTTCGAACTTACGGAGGCGATTAGCCCATCCACGTCCAGCGCGCCGCGATCCGGCGCCGCGTCCAGCTCGCAAACTTTGCGACGGCAACCACCGCGCCGATCGCAGCGGCGATGAACACCAGCGCGACAAGAAGCCTCGCTGGGCCGGGCCAGGAGTCCACTCCCCGTCGGACGACCTCCTGGTATCCGTGCCGGCAACCCACCACCCCGATCGCTCCAGCGGCCAAGGCCACCCACCCGTGAAAGAACCGAAACGCTCGGCGGAAGATCCGTCGCCCGCACGTGAGGTCCGGTCGGAAGTCTACTGGTGCTTCTTCCGCGCCCATGGAAATCCGTCCCTTCAGGATCTGCAGGCGGGCAAGCGTGTTCATGGCTCGAGGCGCGATGATCCACCAGGCGAGAGCGATGACGAGCAGCGGTTCAATGGCAAACATCGCCGTGAGGGGAAGTCCGATCGCCAGGGAGGCCGCATCCTGGAGCCAGCCTTGCGGTGCCCACTGCGCGGTCCAGTCCTGCATCCCGTCGGTCGTGAGCAGGCGGTTGGCAACATGGCGAAGCGGCCACAGGGCAGCCAGAATGCCAGTCAGGATCGTGGCTTGAGCGACTCCGGACAGCACGGATGAGGAGGGATCGATGACCTTGGCGACAGCACGCACGACCTGGACCACCGGACCAGGGGGAATGGCAACGGCGCGAGCGCCGGGGCATTCGTTCCTTTCGGGTTCTTCTTCCCTTCGAGCGACGTAGACCAGCAGGTTGCAACCTGCATCGCGAGCGGCGGCACGCTTCTCAGAGACCCCGCCAACCTCTTCCACGCGATCGAGGAACAGCTTGCCGGATACAGCCACGGCAGGGTCCCAGAGTCGGCCCTGGAGCACGGCGTCGAATGCGGCATGAAACGCGAGACCCAGAGAGGCGCCCTCGACCGGAATGAGTTCCATGACCGGCGGCAGGCGCAGGATGAGGCGGCCCGTAGGAGCGAAGCGCTGCCGCTTAAGCTCGCGGAGGGCATCTTTCGCGGCGGACAAGAGGTCCATGCTGGGGCTTGCGCCCTCGAACTCCAAGTCAAGCTCTCGGCCTTCTTCGTCCACACGGGATTCGACTTCGACCGGGACACAGAGGCCGCGACGCATGGCGGATCTGGCGGGCGAGGGGATGGCCGACTCGACGAGCGCCTGGACGCTGAAGACCAAGGGCAGAACGGTTCGAATGGGTTGTCCTAGCTCGACTTCCTTCGGCGGCAGGAGCAGGCCGCCAAGGGCTCTGTCCAGCAAGGTTCCCCGATTCCCTTCCGTCTCACGGATCCTGGCGAGCTCGCGCTGGGCGGCTTCCGACCACAGCCTCGATCCTCGCGGGAGGTGCCGTACAGGAACCAGAAGTCGCTCGAACTCTTCCCCGAGCGGTGGCACATCGCAGGGAGCGAGCAACGCTCGCCTCAGAACCTGAGTCTTGAGTCGCTCTACCGCCGCAGGCGTTAGCAGTCGGTCCGCCTCGCGAAGAGCGGAAACGAGCGCGGGGGTGGTGAACAGCTCCAGACAGGCTGCCTCGCACACGTGCAGCCCGAGGCACAAGCAGAACGGTGTGTCCCGCTCGAGGACCTGGAAGAGCTGTTCGGGGAGCATCAGGGCTCGCGGACACGGAGCTCGACGCCGTCCGGGCGGACAATCGAGAACCCAACTTCCTGGATGAGATCGTTGAGAGGGACTTCCGCCCCCCGGTCGCGAACGTCGCAGATGCGTCCGGAAGCAAACTTAAGTCGGGAACCGTCAAGGGAGGCCGAAGACTCCATCGAGGCCGCGTCCACCACACTGATTCGGGCGATACCCGGCTCCTTCATGTGGATGAAGAGCTTGAGTTCCGCGCCGACGACATCGAGTCGATGGACCAAAGGGGCGGCTGGCGCGGGTGAGGCTTCGGCCGCGGCCAGCCTAGTTTGCGAAGCTCTCCAGCGTTGTAGTGAAAGTCGCAGAGCTGGGAACTCCCCCGCCGATGGCAGGGTCAGGATCCGGTGAAGGACTTCCTCGCCGACGAGGCGAGATAGCGGTGGCTCATGCACGGCATTGACAATCGCCATCCGTTGCGTGATGGCGACCTCATCTTCCCGGCACACCGCGCACCGAGCCAGGTGAGCGCGAAGCTCTTCCGCCGATACGCCCGGGTCTTGCCCGAGCAGCACGTCGGTGTATGCGTCCTGGAAGTGGGTGCAGTTCATGGGTGGTCCCCCCCGTACATACCCCTGTCTCGAGCCTCCCGCTGGGCGGTTTTCATCTTCTCCATCAGGCACTTCTTGATCTTGCACACGTACCAGGACACGGTTCCGGCCGTCACGTGGGCGGTTGCGGCGATTTCGACGTTGGGAGTCCCCTGGACGTACAGGTCCCAGATCTTCTTTCCCAGGTTGTCAGCGCAGCCCGGCAGAGCGGCTCTCAGCAGAGACTTCTCCTCTTCGAGTGTCTCCGGCGCCGGGGGCGCGGCGACGGCTTCGACAACCTCCTTTTCCACCAGATCGCCATGCTGCCGAGTCCGCCGCCTGAGCAGGTCATAGACCTCGTGCCGGGCGATGGTCGCGATCCACGGCCCCAGCCGGCCAGTCTCCGGATCGTATGTCCCAAGGCCTGAGAACACCCTCTGGAACGTGTTCTGCACCGCGTCCTCGACATCCGCACGATTCCCGAGGAGGCTCCAGGCGAAGGAGGCGACCACCCCCTTGAACTCGCCGACCAGCCGCTCCCAGGCGCGAGCGTCACGGGCGAGCGCGAGACGGACCATCTCAGCCTCTTCGGCCGGTTCGAGCATCGCACGGTCCCTCGCCGCGGCAGAAATTCCGGAATTCACCCAGCCCTCAAGGGCGACGAGCGGTAGGTCCGGGCACAACACCCCTGAAACGGAGGAGCCCATCATGGACCGACCCGACGACGTCGTCCTTCACCACAACGACTTCTACGATGTTATCCGCAAGCGCACTCTCGTTCGCGCCTTTCCCAACTTCTGCGCCCGCTCGAGCGCGTTCAAGTGGGTCCGCGTGGACCCGAAGACGAAGCCGGCGCAGGTACTGGGCGTGCTGGAGGACTGCACCATCGAGCTTTCCCGCTGGGCAGGCGGCGGCGAGGACCATGTCCTGAAGCACGACGGGCACATGATCCAGCTGGACATCGACACCGGCTGCATCAAACTGCAGATTCACTCGAAGGGCGCGGACGCCGCGAAGTTCCTCGCGACGGTCGTGAAGCGCCTGGAGCCGTTCAAGGCCGTCGAAGCAGACGAGAACGGCGTCTGGGCGGACTTCTGCTTCCTGACGAAGGACGGCGTCGACCGTCGGACCGAGTTCCTTCGCTGCCCGAAGTGGGAGGAGATCTCCGGGAACTACCCGGCGCCGATCCGCTCCCCGCTCGACCAGCTCCTCGGCCTCCCCGAGCCTTGGAAGCAGGGTCGCCTCATGGTCTGGCACGGTCCCGCCGGCACCGGCAAGACTTGGGCGATCCGGGCGCTCATGACGCACTGGCGCGACCGGTTCGACTTCTCGGTCGTCGTCGATCCGGAAGTCCTCGCGAGCCACCCCGAGTACTACTACGAGATCGCCTCGTCCTCGCGGGAGACCATGCTTCGCCGTCATGGGAGGCACTTCGACCGCGAATTGGCACGCTTCGAAGCGGAAGCCGATGAGGGCGACGCCGCTGAGTCCGCCCCCGACTCTCGCATGCCCCGCCGCCGCCTCTTCATCATGGAGGACTGCGCCGACCTCATCATGTCGCAGAGCCGGACGGCCCACTACGACAAGATCGGAAAGCTCCTCAACATGACCGACGGCCTCTTCGGCCAGGGCCGCGAAGACCTGTTCCTCATCACGTTCAATGAGGAGGAGGACCGCATCGATCCCGCGTTCCTCCGGCCGGGGAGATGCGTCGCGAATCTGACGTTCCCGCCGTTCGAGTCGGAAGAGGCCGCCGCGTGGCTGCGGGGGCGGGGGGTGGGCGGCAAGGTGGAGACGGCGGACCTCACCCTGGCTCAGATGTATGCGAAGATGCACGCGAAGTCGGGGGGAGATGACCTGCACCCGCCGTCGAAGGGAGCGATGGGATTCGGGGCGGGAAAGTAACATGCTTCCCCATGAGATCTGGGCGAAGAACGGCGTCACGCCGAGGCGAAGTTCGTACGGAGATGCGGGTGTCGGAACTCCTGGCGCGGATTCGTCGTCTCCCCCGCGAACAACCCATCACCGACAGCGTCAACGTCTCTGGGCGGGATCAGAAGGACCACTGGATCAGCTGGCTGGAGGATTACCACACGGCCGGCTTCTACAAGCGAACGGGCCGTCACGCCGCGGCGAGCTTCGCGTACAACCACTTGAAGTGCCCCGAGATGATTCTCTGGCTTGCGGAGGCTGTCGGCAGCCCGAAGGTGAGTCTGGAGAGAGCCGCCGCCATCATTCGGGCGAGTCGCAACGCGCAGAACGCGAGGACATGTGCGGCCGTGAGGTCCGTCCTTCGGTGGGACTGGGTCTCTTCCTTGCTGTAGGGGACAGCTTTCGAGGTTCGCATGGTCAAAGTCTGGTTCACCCGTTCGAACGGCGAGACCGCCCACAACGAGCCGGGAACCCCGAACTACGTCCAAGGGGAGCCACCCACCTTCCCGGAGCGGTCTTTCGACTACCGGAAGAAGTGCCTGGAAGAGGGCTTCGCACGCGTCGGCTGGCCGAACGCTGGCGACCTGCGCCGCCCAGGAGAGGGCCGCCTTGCGCCCGAGGGGTACACGATCGACACGATGCGCCGCACTCACGCCAAGCGCTACCTGCAGGCGTTCGCAGAGATCCAGGTCGGCGACGTGGTGGTGATCCCCGCCGGCGCCGCACGGTACCGGGTGCACGTCGGCGTCGTCGTCCGCCGCTCCGGGGAGGGGCGCAAGTCCATCGCGCTGTCCCCCGGGGGCGCGGCCTACTACTTCCACCACGACGTCGCACACGGCGAGCCCTATGAGTGCGCCCACCGCGTGGATGTCCAGTGGGCGCACGACCCCGCCTCCGGCTGGTCGGTTTTCACCTTTCAGCAGCTCGGCGGTCTGTGGCCGAAGGCCTTCGGCTCCGTCCTGGCGGCCCGTGGCGCCATCCTCACGGCAGCGAACCAGGCGGGCCTGCCGGTTCAGTTGTTCTGAGCGCTGGAAGCGAGTCCGGTTAGATTGGGAGCGCATTTCAGGAGAGGGACACTGTGAATCGGGCGCGGCGTCTGGGGCAACTCGGGTGGGAGTGGAGCCATGCTAGGACTGAAGCTGCGTGAGGAGTTCCGCGGCAAGCGGCTGAAGGGCACCGCGATCGAGCTTGAAAACGAGAAGAAGACCGGGGCCACGCAAGTCCCTGCTCAGGACTTCCTGGCAATCACGTACCCCACAGCGGACGTTGTCACGGCGATTGAGGCCATCGGGCCCGGTCACTCGCAGCCCGTGACCCTGATCGGGGAAAGAGGACAGGGGAAGTCGCACCTCCTCGCCGCGCTGCACCATGTCCTCCGCAGCCCTGACGTCGCGGAGGCGTGGCTCAAGGAGTGGAGCGATCGCCTGGCGCAGCCAAAGCTCGCCGACATTGCGCTGCGGCCCCAGACCCACGTGATCAGCGAGAGCCTCCATCGCCAGAACTACAAGTTCCTCTGGGACATCTTGTTCGACCGGCATCCCCGAGGCGAATACGTGAAGGGCATGTGGGAGAACGACAAGAACAAGACCGACGTCCCGGGACAGAATCACCTCTTGGCGCTCTTCAAACACACCCCCACCGTCCTCATCTTCGACGAGTTCCAGACCTGGTTCGACGGCCTGACGAACACGAAGCAGTACCCATGGCGGACCTGGGCGTTTAACTTCATTCAGCTCCTCTCCGAGATCGCCTCGGAGCATCCGGAGTACCTGGTTCTGGTGGTCTCGGTCCGCAGCGGCGATACCGACGCGTATCGCCAGATTCACCGCATCAACCCGGTGCGGATCGATTTCAAGGGTCCGAACGCCCGGCGCGATCGCCTTCGACTCCTGCTGCATCGTCTCTTCGAGAACAGGCTCCAGGTACCCGAAGCGAACATCTGGCCGATCATCGGCGTACACCTGAGAGAGAGCCTTCGCTTGGCGGACGTGCCGCCGGCCGACCAAGAGCGGACGAAGCGGGACTTCGTCGAGGCGTGGCCGTTCTCGCCGTTCCTGATGACGCTCCTCGAGGATCAAGTTCTCGTCGCCACACAGGCCCAGGAGACACGCGATCTCATCCGAATCCTTGCCGACGTGTTCAAGGCGCACGGCGAAACGTCGCCGGTCCTCACGGCCGCAGACATCCGCCTGGACGATGAGAAGAGCGGCATCGCGGCATTGCTCGACTCGGTCGCGAATCAGAGCTACGCGACGCTTCGGGAGAAGGCCCAGCGGAATCTCTCCGCCGTGCGGGACGCCGTGAAGAGTGTCGAGCAAGCCGTTCCTCACCTGGCTGAGGTCGTCGGCGCGCTGTGGCTACGATCGCTCGCGATCAAGAACGCTGGCGCCGAACCAGCTCAGCTCCAGGCTGACGTGACTCGCGATCGGGCCGTCGACGACAACGCGTTCCAGGCAGAGATGGCCACGATCGTAGAGAACAGTTTCAACATACACGTCGAAGGCACGAGGCTGGTGTTCCGCGAGGAGGAGAATCCCCAAGCCAAGCTGATGTCGAGTGCGCGGAACGACAAGTTGTTTCCGGCCGGAGAAGACAAGATCCAGCTGGCGAGAGAGATCAGGTACGTGATCGGCGGCGGCGACGCGGTCGCAAAGGCGTTCCGGGTCATCGCACTCCCCTCGTCGTGGTCGTCGGACCCATGGACCGGCCTGGAGGAGGCTGACCAGCCCTCGAATTGGGACGAACGAATCCCAATCCTGGTCCTGCCCGAGGCTCCCGAGAGAATCCATCAGCTGCTCGGGAACTGGCTGCGCACGCACCTGCAAACTCGAAGGAACGCCGTTCGGTTCCTACTTCCCGAAGAGGGGGCCGAGAGCTTGTATTTCGAGCGGGACCTGATCGTACTGGCGAGGGCCGTCTTGCTCGCGGACAAGTGGAAGGTCACCGCGCCGGACTACAAGAAGCTGCATCAGCGATACGAGGGCGAACTTCGCGGCATCCTGAAGAAGCGATTCCCCAGGTACGGGATCCTTGGGACTTGGAACTTCCAGGAGCCCGGTCGATGCTCCTTCCACATCGAACCTCACAAGGCGGAAGGTGGCCAGATCCCCGACGCTGTGGACAAGCTCATCAACGACAACCTGTTCATCCCCGAGGAATTCGAGCCGCTTGTCCTTTCTGCTGCAGAGCAAAACGAGAGTCTCGGGAAGTTCCTGTCCGAGCTTCAGGAGCCGCGCCCAGCCGGCGCCGAGTGCATCGCCTGGCTGGGCGAGACCCTGATGAAGGAGCGCCTGCTTCGCCTCTGCGCCCAAGGGAGAATCGCCATCAATCTCCGTGGCGCGGAGTACCTGCAGGCGAAGCCAGGTGAGTCCGAGGACAACGCATGGAGACGGATGAAGGGGCGCCTGCCGGGAGGTCGTGCGCTGATGGAAGTGCACATCATTCAGCCGCAGGCTGTGCCGGGCGCCGACGGCGTCGGGCCAGTCCCGCCCGTCGTGGGGCCGCAACCGGGCGGGGGACAGCCGGTCCTTCCGGGGCAGCCTGTCACCGGCGGCCCAGCGCCCACGGTCCCCGTCCCGGGCGGTGGTCAGGGCGCCCTGTTCGGCGGAGGAGTCAGGCTTCTGCCCTGCGCGACAAGCGCGCCGACCTCTGCGCTCAACCTGCTCGGCAAAGTGGAAGGTTGGGGCGTGAATTCAGGAACTCAGATCCGAGACCTCTCACTCAAGATCCCGAATCTCACCGGCGCGCAGCTGAACGACCTCCTGAAAAAGCTCCCGGACGGGATGACCTACGATCTCTCCCTGAACAAGGAGGAGCGGTAATGGCGTTGCCGCTCGAACTGCTGCAGAAGGTCCAGCGCGAGTCTCCTCCGGACGCGTGGAAGGCGATCCTGCACTACGCCTGGCTTGTGTGTTCGGCTGCGATGAAGCCCGAGCGCGCCGCCGCTGAGTCCCAGCGTCGCGACGCGGAGATCGGCGATGTCGATCTGTTCCTCGCCACGGCAGGCTGGGATCTGTGGCGTGCCTACGCCGGCGGAGTCCCCAAGACGTCTCGGGTCCTGACGGAGTGGTGGCGGGGACGGCCAGCTGGCCGTGCGGTGCTGATCCTCGACGCTCTCTCCCTCCGCGAGGCTCCCTGGATCCTGCAAGGCGCGAAGGAGCGTGGATACACGATCCACGAGGCAAGAGCGACCGGCGCGGAGCTCCCGGCGGACACGACCCCGTTTGCCGAGGCGCTCGGGTTTGGCACCCGAGCATCACTCCAGAACAATGGCGCAGGCGGAAGCCACCATCTCCGCGGCGCCACGACCGACTCGAACAACCACCCATGGGCCGACTGCGCGAGCCGGATCAAGGCCGAGCCGGACTGGGTACTGTGGCACCACTGGCCCGATCACCGACTCCACGAGCTGAGCGAGCCCGGCGAGGGGTTTCAGACCTTGTCGAAGGAAATCGCGAAGAATCTCACGTCCGACGAGTTCTGGAACCTGGTCGATCGCCTCTCTACCGGTCGGCGGGTTGTCATCACCGCAGATCACGGGTACGCCTACAGCGGGAACTTTCCGGACATCGCGGACGGGCCTCAAGCCCAGCACCTGAAGCAGCGGTTCAAGAGTGGCAGGTGGGTGCCCGCATCGGATGCGTCCGCAGAGCCCAGCAGCTGGGTTCCACCCCTCGACCTTCGCCTGCCAACGGGCACGGATGAGAGCTGGTTCGTCCTGGGGCGCCGACGGTGGAAGAGTCAGGGAGGGTACCCCGCCCTGACGCACGGAGGCCTCTCGGTCCTCGAAGTTGCGGTGCCGTTCATCGAGATCTCACGTGGCGGAGGCGCCTAGCTATGCCCAGGGTCGCAGCGGGTTTGAAGGGGAAGACAAAGGCGCAGCAGCTCGCGGAAGACGTCGCGAAGGCCGTAGGCGCCGGGCGCGTAGTCTCCGTCGAGACCGTGGATTTCAGCGACCCTAAACGCCCCAAGACCTGCCTTGAGGTGGACTTCCCCATCCTCCCGATCAACCAGATCGCGGCAATCGAGGGGAACGCTGGAAAGCCGATCTATCAGATGTCGAAGTGGTGGGCTCGTCGCCGCTCCAGCGTGTTCCGCTCGCTGCTCCTTTCTGCGGCGATGAAAGCACCTGAGGACTCCGGCAAGGCGGCGAAGGCGGTGTGGGACCTCTACTACGCCAACCTGCAGAAGAAGAAGTCCCTGGCCCACCTCAAGGTCGCCGACATCTTCATGGGAGGCGGCACGACCCTGGTCGAGGGCAGCCGTCTCGGCATGCAGATGTTCGGGAACGACTTGAACCCGGTCGCCTGGTTCGTGGTCAAGACGGAACTCGCCCAGGTCACGAAAGAGGAGGTGCAGGCGCTCCTTGCGGACATCGAGGCCGAGGTCAAACCCCAGATCATGCCGTTCTACGCTTGTCGGGGACCTCACGGCGAGAAGGGGACCTGGACTAGGATTTCCACGGGCAAGGTCATGGGTGACGCCTTCGACCCCCTCGCGCTCCAGCCGGAAGATCGCAAGAACTACAAGTACGAGGGACCAGAGATCATCTACGTGTTCTGGGCGAAGCACGGTCCCTGCCAGATTCGAGAGTGCGGTCACCGAACTCCTCTCTTCTCCTCCTCCGTGATCGCGGTCAAAGAGCTGACCGTGAAGGCTTGGCCGTATCGCTGTCGTGCCTGCAAAGCCTCGTTTGATGTTGAAGACACGGAGGCACGGATGGCACCGGACGTGCCGCTCGCCCTGTCTCCCGAGGAACGCCCGTTCGTCGTCCTCGGAAAAAACGGCAGTGTCAAGTGCCCGGAATGCAAGACCGTGGACTCGTTGCCGGCTCTCTCAAAACCCGCGAAGAAGAAGGTCGAGCTGACCCTGCTCATCCATCCCGACTGGCTCAAGGGCGAGAAGCCGCGAGATGGTTCTGCGCGACCGTACGGCGGAAGCGTCACGGACGACTCGAGCTCGACAGAGAGGTGGCTGGAAGCGCGTGCCAAGACTCTGAAATTGCTGGAGGTGCGCGGCCCGCTGCCAGAAGAGGTGACTTGCCCGAGGACGGAGGCGACCTTCAAGACCGGCGTCGGAACGATCCCCGAAAGATCGAAGTACGCCTGCGGCGAGTGCGGTATCCCGCAGGACGTGCTGACCACGGTGAAGGCATCGGGCAAGTCGGGACCGGTGGCGCCCTACGCCATCCAGGCGTACAGCCCGGCTCGTGATCGCGACGGCATCGCGTACGGAGGCCGTTACTTCCTCCCCGCGGATGAGCCGGGTCCATTCGTGGCGGCATTCAAGGAGTGGGAGGTCAGGAAGCGCGGAGACCTGGCTCAGTACTGGCCGAAGAGTGAGCTGCCCTACGGCTTCATGACTCATGTCCTGAACGGCGGAATCCCCAACCACGGCTTCACTCACTGGTGGACGATGTTCAATGCCCGCCAGCTTTTGACGAACGCGATTCTCCTGAAGGCCATTAACGAGGTCGGCGGACAACGCCACCGATGGGAGGTCCGCGAGTACGTGTTGGCAGGGTTTCAGCAGTACCTCCGAAACCAGAACATGTTTTGCTTCTGGGACATCAGTCGCGACTGCATGGCGCCGCACATGAGCAACAACAACTATCACCCTAAGAGCTGCACGGTCGAGAACTGCGTTTTCCCGAAGCTCGGTCGAGGAAATTGGGATAGTTGCGCGGCCTCTTTGGTGGAGGTCCTGGAGTGGCGTGAAGACCCGTGGGAGATCGTCAGCGCAGATCACCTTGCAGCGACATCTCAGCTCTTCTCGGGCGCGTTCGGGGGAAAAAGCACGAAGGCGTTCTCGGGTGACTCCGTGCAGTCGGCCGACGTGGCGTGCCTGTCCGCGACCGACATCTCGACTCAACCCACCGCCAGCTTTGACTGCGTTGTGACGGATCCCCCATTCGGCGGCCTCCTTCACTACTCAGAACTTGCGGACTTCTTTCACGTCTGGCTGCGTCTAGTTCTGAGGGGGCGATACCCAAATCTGTTCGAGCCGGAGTACACGCCCAAGAACCTGGAAGCCGTTGCAAACCGAGCGCGGCATCCTGACGACGCCGACGCGTACTACCAGCGTCTTCTCACGGCGAGCTGGAAGGAAGCCCATCGCCTGTTGAAGGACGGGGGGACGTTGACGTTCACATTCCACCATAGCGAAGACGCGCCCTGGGTCTCGGTCCTAGAGAGCCTCTTCGAAGCGGGATTCATGCTGGAAGCGACCTACCCCATCCGCAGCGACGAGACGAAGGGGGAGGGCGAATTTGGTTCGCGAAAGATCGAGTACGACATCGTGCACGTCTGCCGCAAGCGGATGGAAGAACCGAGCGCCGTGAGCTGGGCGAAGATGCGGCGCCAGGTCCTCCAGGACGTTCGCGGTCTCAAGGCCATGCTCGAGCACCATCAAAAGCAGGGCTTGCCGGAGGCAGACCTGCAGGTCATCCGTCGGGGAAAAGCCCTGGAGTACTACTCAAGGCACTACGGCAAGGTCCTAGTTGATGACGGCAAGTCGATGTCGGTGCTGGACGCGCTCGTCGGGATCAATCAGCTCCTCGATGAAGAAGCTGGAGGTGTGAAAGATCCACCGCCGGTGACGGCCGAGCCGTTCACCCGCCAGTTCCTTCGCCTCTTCGACGGCGTGAGCGAGCTTCCCCGCGACCAGATGCAAAAGTTCCTGAGGGGGACCGGGATTGCCCCTGCGGACTTCGAGGAACGGGGCTGGTGTCGCGAAGAACACAAGACCTACATCCAGACCGCGCCCCTGGACCTGGCCCGAACCTGGCAGGGAAAGCACCGCCGGGGCATGACCTCCGATTACGACCAGGCGGCCTTCCTGATAGGCGCGTGCTTCGAGGGCAGCGGGATCAACGCCACGGACACGCTCTCGAACGAGGCCTTCAAACCACATCCGGCGCTCGGGGCGCTTCTGGACTGGTTCGGGTCGCGGGGCGCCACCTCAGAGGTGCGAAACGCTGCGACACGCGCCACGACAATTCTCCGAACCTGGAGGGCGCGCAATCAGAAGCAGGCGCAGCAGATGAGCCTGTTCTTCGACGACTACGAGGCGAAGGCATGAAAACGCAGCGCACGGACGTGTGGACGCGGAAGGGATTCTCCCTGCTGTGGGACGTGCGCAGCTTGACGCGCATCGCCGCCGCGGACAACGTCGTTTCGCTGCGGGAGTTCTTCGCCTTCCGCGACGCGTGGCCTGAGGATCTGCCGAGCGCCAACGGAAAGGCGCTCGTTGTGGCGGGGCTCGACGGCTGCCTGGACGCGCTCTCCGACTCCGATGGAGAGAAGTGGCTTCGGGGCGACATCAAGAACGCCGTGCTGAGCTTC
The DNA here is from genome assembly GCA_020849035.1 of Planctomycetia bacterium. Lineage (GTDB taxonomy): Bacteria > Planctomycetota > MHYJ01 > WSZJ01 > WSZJ01 > WSZJ01. The sequence goes on along the minus strand of JADLHC010000190.1, from coordinate 7,886 downwards.
CAGGTGAATTACGAGAACCAGGCCGCCCTCATCTTCTGGCTGCCCGGCGGCCGGAGGCGAATCGAGATGGACGCAGCCACAGAGCAGTATTTCCGGAACCCGTATGCTCACTCCGGTCGTGGGAGGATTCCCCTCGGGCAACACCTCTGGGGTGGTGCCGCGAACGACGTGGAGCGCATCCTGGATTCCGACCAGCCCGGTGTGGACCCCGAGGGCGACGCGTGGGTGGGCCTGTATCAGCCCAGGATCTCCTGAGGGCAGTCATGCCGACGGTCAGCTTCCAGCCGGGGGAAAAGGTCACCCACGCCGAATTCGGCGAGGGCGTCGTCGTTGCGGCGGAACGCAACGGGTACGTCCGCGCCTTCTTCGCCGGCGGCGAGCGGCTGGTCGCTCTGGACGCGCTCAAGGCCTTCGCTTCCCGCAACGATCGAATCCTCGACGGTGTGGCGTCCGGGGAGAGTCGTCGTCGGGAGGCCTGGCTGCACTACGAAGCGCACGCGCTTCCCTTGATCGAGAGCGCCGCGGCACTGACCGCGGCACCTATCGATCTCCTGCCTCACCAAATCGTACTGACCCATCGCATCGCCACCTCCGCGCCCAAGCGCTTCCTGATCGCGGACGAGGTCGGCCTCGGAAAGACCATCGAGACGGCGTTGTTGCTGCGGGAGCTGGCGAGCCGGGGCGAGCTGAACCGCGCCCTCATGGTGGTTCCCGCCGGCCTCGTCAACAACTGGCACCGCGAGATGAACGAGGTCTTTCGCCTCGAGTTCGAGGTCTTTGGGAGCGAAGGCGACGTGACGGACCGCAAGTCAAACGCGTTCGCGAAGCACGACCGGCTTATCGCGAGCATCGACACGCTGAAACGGCCGTCGCGGGTCAAACGACTGCTGGAAGCCAAGCCCTGGGATCTGGTCGTGTTCGACGAGGCCCATCACCTGACGGCTTACCAGAGCGGGAAGAAAATCAAGAAGACGGAGAACTACAAGCTCGCCGAGGCGCTCCGGGCCCATACCCGAGACTTGATCCTCCTCTCCGCGACACCGCACCAGGGCGATCACTTCAGGTTCTGGATGCTCGTCCAGCTGCTGAACTCGACGCTCTTCCGGAATCCGGCCGACATGGTGGAAAACCGCCACCGCCTGAACGCGGTCGTGTTCCGACGCACGAAAGCCGACGCCTGCCACGCCGACGGGACCCCGCTGTTCGCCCGACGCTGGGTGCACACGGAGTCTTTCACCATGGTCGATGAAGAGCGGGCGTTCTACGCCGCCCTTCGCGAGTACCTGGAGGACGGATTCGCCCTTGCCGCCCGACAGGGCAACAAGGGACGCGCTCTCGGCTTCGTCATGACGATCTTCCAGAAGATCGCCGCTTCCAGCTTCGCCGCCGTCCGAAGGACCTTGCGCCGGCGCCTCCTGATGCTCACCGTGCACGAGGCAATCGTCCGGGACCAGGACCTCGACATCGACTCCCGACAGCGCCTGCTCGGGGAAGCCCGCGAGCTGATCCACGAGGAGTACCAGATTTCCCGGGACACGCTCGGCGCGGGGAAGGTGGACTCCATCCTGGCGGACCTGCGCCTCAAGCTCCTGAAGAAGCTCGACGAGGACGCGCTCGAGTTGGTCGCCGACGCCGCCGAGGGTGAGTTCGTCGCAGCCGAGGGCGAAGAAGCCGTCGTCATGGCGGTGAAGCTGGCCTTGCCGGAGGAGCGCCTGCGAATCCGCGATCTGCTGCGAGTCTTTCCGCAAGGCAGCGAGACGAAGGTTGAGAAACTCCTGCGGGCCCTCGGCTCACTCTGGGAGCAGGATCCGAAAGAGAAGGTGGTGATCTTCGCGACTTACCTGGGCACGGTGGATCTGCTGGGAGCCGAGATTGAGCGAGCCTACCCCGGCCAGGGCGTCGTCGTCCTGCGGGGCGGCGACCACGGCTCGAAACTCGCCGCCGAGCGCCGATTCCGGTCGGCGGAAGGACCGCGAGTCCTGGTCTGCACTGCCGCCGGCCGCGAAGGCATCAACCTTCAGTTCGCCCGCATCCTCTTCAACTTCGACCTTCCCTGGAACCCGATGGACGTCGAGCAGCGCATCGGACGCATCCACCGCTACGGCCAGCGACACACCGCGCAGGTGTACAACCTCGTCCTTTCGGACACCATCGAGGGTCGCATCTACCTCCTCCTCGATGAGAAGCTTCAGGCCATCGCCAAGACCCTCGGGAAAGTAGATGAACACGGAAATGTGGCTGAGGACCTGAAGGGTCAGGTCCTGGGGCAGCTTTCGGAGCGTTTGTCGTACGACGCCCTCTACCGCGAAGCACTCTCCGACCCCGAGCTGAAGCGCACCCGACAGGAGCTTGAGGCCGCGCTGTCGAACGCTACAGAGGCCCGGAAAGTTGTTTTCGAGCTGTTCCAGGACCTGGAAGGCTTCTCCCTTGACGACTACCAGCCCTTCGCCGACATCAAGCCGGGCATGGATCGCCTCGTGGAGTTCCTCAGGGCCGCCGTCGCCGTCGATGGCAGAAGGCTGCAGGCCCAGGACGGCGGCCTGGTCCTCTCAGACGACGAGGGTCGCCAGATCGGCCGCTTCACGCTGGACCGAGAGGCCGTGAAGAACCAGGACGGCGTCGAGTTGCTCGGCCTCGACCATCCCCTTGTCACCGCTGCACTCCGTCGTTGGCGGGAGCTGCCCGCCGAACGGGTCGGACTCGCCGTCGCCGGTGCCGATGGCCCCGCCGTCCTGTCCTGGTGGGTCGTGGAGGCGCGTGGGGCTGCAGGTGAACAACAGGCGGCCGTCTTAAGCCTCGGCGTCGGCGCCGATGGCCAGCGCGACACACAACTGGAGCGAGTCGGAGCAGCGGTTTTTCGCCGTTCTGAACCCCAGAACGGGACGGACGGCATTCGAGATCGACATGCGACGCTTCACGAACGGCTTGAGCCGATGCTCCAGCGTGAACTGCAGCAGCGGAATCTGGTACCGGCAGGAGGGAGCTACGCAGCGAAGCTGATCGGTTGGGTCGAGGTGAGCCCTTGAAGCAGACGATGCGCAGGGCCACCATTCAGACAAGCAGGTGCGAACTCTGACAGGAGGACAGGGCATGAGTAAGTGGAAGGCGCACAAGTATCGGGTTGGACCGGATCAGAAGGAATACGCCGAGGCTCCGGCAGACGAGAAGCTCCTGAAGGAACTTCGGGGAGCCGTTGAGCCCTGGCTCACCGCGGTGTTTCAAAGCGAGCATCTCTCGGTTCTTCTGGGCTCAGGATTCTCCGCCGGGATCGCGGGATGTGGAGGAAAGAAGTTCCTTTCGATGTCCACGATCGAGTTGGACGCCGCGTTCAAGGACCAGGTGAACGCGGATGCTGCGCGCTCCGCAAAGGCCAGTGGACGGGGTGCACCCAATGTCGAGGACCAGCTCAGTTCCGCACTCCGGCTTCTGGATGGACTGCGCATTGCCGGAGATCCAAAGGCAGACGCTTGGGGCAAGTCGCTGGACAAGATCCTGGCAGGGTTCGCCACTGAGGTTTTGAAGTCGGAGGCGGAGGTGGCGAAGATCCTCAACGACCCGTCAAGTAAGGCCTACAGCGTCCTGATGGGTTTCTTGATGAGCTTCGCAAGCCGGGCAGCTTCAAGAGAGAGGCTGAACATCTTCACCACCAACTACGACCGACTCTTGGAACACGCCTTCGACCTACTCGGGGTCCGGGCGATCGATCGATTCGTCGGCTCCCTCGTTCCCGAGTTCCGCTCCTCCCGGCAGAACATCGATTACCACTACAACCCGCCGGGCGTTCGTGGCGAGCCTCGCTACCTCGAAGGGGTGGTGCGACTCGCGAAGCTCCACGGATCCATCGACTGGCAGCTTCGGGATCGTCGCCTCATCAGACGGCCATTGCCGTTCGGCGCGCCAACGTCCCATTCAGAATTCCCGACCGCTGCGCTGACGGAGTGCATGATCTACCCGAACGCGGCGAAGGACTACGAGACCTTGTTCTTTCCGTACGCGGAGCTGTTCAGGGACTTCGCCGCTGCCATCTGCCAACCGAACTCGACGCTGGTCACCTACGGGTACGGATTCGGGGATGACCACGTAAATCGGGTCATTCGCGACATGCTCACGATTCCATCGACCCATCTCGTCATCATCTCATTCGACTCAGCCGGAGGACGGATCGAGGCGTTTCTTGACGGCGTTCAGCGTGAGGCCCAGGTGTCCCTGCTGATCGGAAGCCACTTCGGCGGCATTGAGTCCCTCGTGAACAACTACCTGCCGAAGTCTGCGATCGACCAGGTTACGTTTCGAAAGGCGCTGCTCCTCGAACGGCGAGGAGATAGGTCACCGGTCGTGCGAAAGGAAGGCGACGACGCGGGTGCTCAGGCATGACCAAACCCGTGGAGTGGATTGCAGGCCTGACGATCGGAACCATCGAGTCCGTTTCGCCGGCGGAATTCACGGTCGTCTTGGACTTGGAAGCACCGCAAGCCACCGCGCTGAACACGGGGTCTCCGACGGCATTTCCGCGGATCAACGGCTACGTCCTGGTTGCAGGTCAGGCGGGATCGATCGTAGGACAAATCACCTGGCTAGGGATTGAACGCTCACCGTTTCCAAAGCGGCCTGGTCTCAAAGACTTCGGACTTGTTGATCTGCCATACCCGCTTCGAAAGATGCACCTTACGCCTATCGGGACGCTGACGGCCTCTCGCCGGGTAGGCGCCGCTGCGGAATTCGGTCTCGAGCGAGGGGTCTCAAGCTTCCCCTCCGTTGGAGACGCAGTCTCTTTACCGAGCCTCGAGGAAATTCGCGGCATCGTCGAATCCACAGGGAAAGATGCGCGAGTTGAGATCGGAAGATCGCCATTGGCGCGAGGGGCACGAATCTCGATCGACCCGGACAAACTCTTCGGAAGACATACCGCCGTCTTGGGGAACACGGGCAGTGGGAAGTCCTGCACAGTTGCGGGACTGATTCGTTGGTCACTCCAGGAGGCTCGACGAACGCTTCCAGAGGGTGCTAAACCAGGTCGCACCAACTCCAGATTCATCGTCCTCGACCCGAATGGCGAGTACCGAAAGGCATTTCAAGACTTCGGGGATGAGGTCCGAGTACTTCAAGTAGTGCCTGACACCTCAGGGTCCGATGGCGGTTCTCAGGACCTGTTCAAGATTCCAGCGTGGATGTGGAACGCGCAGGAGTGGTTCGCGTTCACCTCCGCGGCCCCTAAGACCCAGCAGCCGATGTTGATGCAGGCGCTCCACAATCTTCGCACTGGAGGCCAGGCTACTACGACTCCCGAGAAACACGCTCGGGCGCTCTTCTCAACCTATCGCGTCCTCATCAAGGCAAAGATCGCCGCAGGTCCCCCAGCGTACGCCGAGTTTCCAGCCCTGAAGGGATGTCACAACATCCTTCAGCGCATGTGCGACGATCTCTCTTCGAGCCAGGTCGCTTGTCAAGCGGGGGCGATCAAGGCGGCACTCGATGATGCACGCAACTCGACGCTTCAGATGCTCGATTCTCGATGCAACGTTTCGAAAGGGACGAGGTACGAACAACCGCTCTCGGAAAAGGATCTTCAAGACGTCGTCGAAAAACTGAACGCGATTACCCAGGCGCCGAAGCCCGCAGCAGATCCGAAGCCCGTCTCGAGCCCTCAGCTTCGGAACCCGGACTCTCCACTGCGATTTGACCTCGCCGAGCTTCCTGATCAGTTAGATCTCGTCGCCGAGCTGGAGCCGGGCACGGCACAGCACGTGTCGTTTCTGTCGTTTCGGATTCGCTCCTTGCTTGCCGACGGGCGGATTCGCCCGGTAATTGATCCGGAGGGAGCTCCGACGTTGGCTGAGTGGCTGACTGAGTTCCTTCCCGGTGGGGACGGTGCGGGGGTGACGATTAATGTCCTTGATCTGTCACTCGTGCCTTCGGAGGTCGTGCACGTGCTGGTGAGCGCCGCGGCGAGGTTGCTGTTCGAGGGCCTCCAGCGCCACCGCCGGCAATTTGGTAAGGAGCTACCAACGGTGATAGTGCTGGAGGAAGCTCACTCCTTCGTGCATGAAGGTTCTGATGATGCCAATGAGGTCCCGACCGCAAGCCAGATGTGCCGCAGGACATTTGAGAAAATCGCCCGCGAAGGCCGCAAGTTTGGCCTAGGGCTCGTTCTGTCTTCGCAGCGCCCTTCCGAGCTGTCGCAAACCGTGCTCGCGCAGTGCAACACATTCGTCCTGCATCGGCTCGTGAACGACCGAGACCAGGACTACGTCAGGCGACTGGTTCCGGACCTCCTCGGAGGGATCTTTGCGGAACTACCGAGCTTGCCGTCTCAACATGCGATCCTCCTGGGTTGGGCGTCGCCCGTTCCAAAACTGGTCCGAATCAACGATCTGCCCTTTGATCAGCGTCCCAATTCCGCGGATCCCGAATTCTGGGACGTGTGGACTCGAAAGGGCGAGCGTGCCACGGACTGGACCCTGGTCGCCAGTTCGTGGACCGGAACCGAGGAATCTCCGGATGTGGAGGAGCAGGAGCCACCCGAAGATGCGGAGGTTGGGCCCTCCGAATCTCCGACAGATGAGGGGCCAGAGGAGCCGCCAGAGTAATGTGGGGTTGATTGGCTACCACGTACCGACGAGCAGTCCGTCCGCGATCAAAACCCACCCCGTCATCGAGGAAGAGAGAAACCCCTAAGGCGTAGCCCGATCGGGAGGAACCTTCGAATGTCCACGTTCGACTCAACCAAGACGAAACTGTCAGACCTGCTTGATGAGATCGTGCTTGGGAAGCTTCAGCTTCCGGACTTTCAACGTGGCTGGGTCTGGGATGACGAACATATCCGCTCGTTGCTGGTCAGCATCGCCAGGTCCTTCCCGATCGGGGCCGTGATGCTGCTGCAGACAGGAGGAGACGCTCGATTTCAGGAGCGACCGGTCGAGGGAATTGCGCTCCCACCCGGGAAGCATGCGGAGACACTCATTCTGGACGGGCAGCAGCGGCTGACTTCGCTGACTCAAGTCCTCAAGCTGAACGCCCCCGTGGCGACACGGGATGAGAAGAAGCGCGAGATCAAGCGGTACTACTACTTCAACATCGAGAAGGCCCTGGAGGGACCCGGAGCCATCCTGGATTCCATCGTCGCCGTGGATGAGCAGAGGACGCTGCGGGCAAATTTCGGCAGGGACGTCGTCCTCGACCTGCGAGACACCGCCCACGAACTCAAGGCCCTCCACTTCCCCTGTAACCAGATCATGAACTCCGACGCATGGGAGTACGACCTCAACACGGCGCGTCCGGACCAGTTCGGACGGTACATGCAGTTCAGGAAGCAGATTCTCGATGCGTTCCGCAGCTACCTTGTGCCCGTCATCAATCTGAACAAAGAGACGAGCAAGGAAGCGGTTTGCCTCGTGTTCGAGAAGGTCAACACCGGCGGCGTGCCGCTGTCCGTTTTCGAGCTGGTCACCGCCACGTACGCCGCGGATGGATTCAATCTTAGGACTGACTGGTACGGCGGCGAGGGGAAGAAGGGCCGGAGAGTGCCGCTGGTCGAGAAGCCGTTGCTCAAGGAGATCGAGGCTACCGATTTTCTCCAGGGCATCTCGCTCCTCCACACTTACCACGCGCGTCAGGCCGACCTGGCGGCGGGGAAAATCGGCAAGGAAGCGACCGCGGTGAGCGCGAAACGAGAACACATTCTGGCCATGCCGCTCGACGCCTACAAGAAGTGGGCTGATCCCCTGAAGCTAGGGTTCCTTGAAGCGGAGCAGTTCCTGCGACACCTCGGATTTCACCACACGAGATTCCTGCCGTATCAGGCCCAGCTGGTCCCTCTCGCGGCCCTCCTGACGCTGCTGAAGGAGCGGTGGCTCGAACCCCAGGTCCAGGACAAGATCTCGCGCTGG
>JADLHC010000189.1 GCA_020849035.1 Planctomycetia bacterium | reverse complement strand
TAGTCGTCCGTCGAAGCGCTGAACGCCCGCTTGTCGTCGGCGACGTTGTTGTCCTGCACGGAAGCGCCGGGGAAGTTATCCGTCGTGAACACTCCGGACGTGTTGTTGATCGTCGTGCCGCGGCTCCTCTTCCGGCGGCATCCCGCCGTCGCGAGCACGCACAGCCCGAAGATCAGGGCCAGCGTCCAGAACCTCTTTCCGGTCAACATCAGGGGTTCTCCTTTGTTTCAGTTCGACGTCACGATTGGGAAGTCTCGGCCTCCCGGTTGACAGGCTGTCGATCCCGCGTCGGGGTCAAGGCCCTTTCGCGGCCGGGCAAGGATCTCGGTCTCTATCGCAGCGCTCGGGCCTCCTTTCGGTTTGCGACGATGGAGCCTATGGTCGAGTTTCTCGTGTGAGGAGTCGTGTCGGCCCGGAATCCCTGGTCCTCCTGCGAACGACCGTCGGCGAATCCGGCCGGCTTCAGGGAAACCCCGGAACGCCGCAGGTTACGGGAGAATCCCGCGGGGGTCAAAGAGCAGACGCCCACCCTTCAGCGTGCAAGCCTGTACACCGCCACGCGATCCTCACCGGAGCCGAAGTCCTTGACGAGCCCGAACCGCCCGTCGAGCTTCGCCGCCACGCCGGGCTGGTCGGACTCCAGCAGCACCAGCCACTCGACGTTCGAGGCGCGCATCCGATCCGCGATGTCGTCGCCCGCGCGCGACTTCGGCACCTTGTGGAAGTACACCTGCGCGTAGAACGCCGCCTTCTCGGGGCCCATCAGCTCCGCGCCGGGGGCCGTTTCCCGCAGCCAGAGCCCCGCCTGCTTCAGCGGCAGCTGGTCGCGTCGCGCCGGGCGCAGCGACTTCGGCAGCGCGACGACGGCGACGAGCAGCACGAGCGCCGGAAGGCCGCGCTTCCAGCGCTCCGACAGCGCCGCGGCGACGGGGGCGAGGAGGAGGACGACGAGGAGCGACGGCGCGAGCAGGTGCCGGGTGGAGACGTAGCTCTTGGCGTAGAGGAGGCGCACGAGCGGCGGAAGGTACAGGGCGAGCAGGCCGAGAAGGGCGAGGCGCGCGAGCCGGGCCCCCGAGTCGCGCGGCGCGGCGACGAAGAAGGCGGCGACGAGGAGCGGAAGGAACCCGAGGTAGACGGTCTCCAGGAACTTCCGTGCGAAGTACCACGGCAGGTAGGCCGGATTCGCCTGCCCCTTCGTCTCGACCGCCGCCTGCGATTCCCCTTTTGCCGCCTGCGGGCCGCCGGAGAAGGCCTCGCCGCCCGCCTTGCCGGTGACGGTCCAGCGGCCCTGCGTGTGGCGGAGGTGCACGAGGTAGGGCAGCGCGCAGGCGAGGAAGACGCCCGCGGCGAGGGCGGCGGCGGCGGCGCGGCGCCCCCATTGCGCCGGGGCGGCGCCACGGAGGCGCGGAAGGGCTGCGGCCGCGAGGGCGACGGCGGTGAAGGCCGGGAGGACCAGGCCCTCGGGGCGCGTGAGGTAGGCGAGGCCCGCGCAGAGGCCCGAGAGCGCCGCGGCGGGGAGGTCCAGCGTCGCGACGGCGCGCAGGGCGCAGGCGACGCCGGAGAGGAAGAAGAACACGAACGTCGCCTCGACGAGGATGTCGCTGCCCTCGTCGACGCACTCGGGGTGGACGGCGACGAGGAGGGCGGCGAACAGCGCGGCGCGGGGGCCGCCGAGGCGGGCGCCGATGGACCAGGCGGGGAGGGAGGTGAGGGCGCCCAGGAGGACGGAGACGGCGGTGGCGGCGAGGGGGACGTCGCGGAGGACGAGGGAGAAGAGCGCGGCGAGGGCGGGATAGGCGGGGTGGTAGCCGTGGTTGACGGCGGCGGCCCAGTCGCCGGCGAGGAAGAAGTTGGCGATGCGGACGTACCAGTAGGCGTCGGTGGCGACGGTAGCCTTGAGGAGGGCGAAGCCGAGGCGCGCGGCGAAGGCGAGGGCGACGATGGCCGCGAGGGTCGGGGCGGTGCGCGGGGCGGTCGCTGCGGCCGGTTCGGGGGCCTCGGTCATGGGCGAAGTGTGTGCGAGAACGACCGGGCGGGGAAGGCGATTCCGGGGCGCGGCCTAATACGCGTTCTTGTTGATGAACCCGCGGATCACCGTCAGCAGCACGATCCGCACGTCCAGCCACAGGCTCCAGTTCTCGACGTAGTACAGGTCGTACTGGATGCGCTTCTTGAGCGACGTGTTACCCCGCCACCCGTTCACCTGCGCCCAGCCGGTGATTCCCGCCTTCATCTTGTGGCGCAGCATGTACCGCGGGATCTGCTTCTTGAACTCCTCGATGAACACCGGGCGCTCGGGGCGCGGGCCCACGACGCTCATGTCGCCGACGAGGACGTTCCAGAACTGCGGCAGCTCGTCGAGGCTGGTCTTGCGGATGAACGCGCCGAACTTCGTCTTGCGCGGATCGTCCGCGGTCGCCCATTTCGCTCCGGACTGCGCCTCGGCGTCGACGCGCATCGAGCGGAACTTCCACATCCTGAACGTCCGGCCGTCGAGCCCCATGCGCTCCTGCCCGTAGAAAACCGGGCCCGGGGAGGAGAGCTTGACGCCGAGGGCGATCGCGGCCAGGACCGGGGAGATGAGGACGAGGACGAAAGCGCTGAAGGCGACGTCCACGAAGCGCTTCAGGAGGAGGTTCCAGCCGTAGAGCGGCGACTCGCGGAGGAGGATGACGGGGGTGCCGTCGATTTCGGAGATGGAGTGGTTAAGGGCGTCGAACGAGCCGATGTCCGGGATCACGCGCACGTCGACGGTCTGCTCGGCGAGCAGCTCCATGACCCGCTCGAAGGTCTCGTGCTCGCGGGCGGGGAGGGCGACGTAGACCTGGTCGACGTGCTCCCTGGCGATCAGTTCGGGCAGCTGTTCCGGGGGGCCGAGGACGGTGACGCGGTGGAACTTGCGGCCGAGGCGGTCCGCGCGGCCGTCGACGTACCCGGCGGGGACGATGCCCATCCAGCGGTGGCGCCGGAGCGAGAGCGCGAGCTCCTGCCCCGCGCGACCGGCGCCGACGATGAGGGCGCGCCGCAGGTTCCAGCCGTGCCGGCGCGCCCAGCGCAGGACGAGCCGCACCGCGGTCCGTTCCAGCGCGACGGCGCAGAAGCTCAGCACGATGAAGATCCCGAACGCGCCGCGCGAGTACTCGTACGACTTGTAGACGAACGTGACGCCGGTCAGGAGCAGGAACAGCATCACCTGGGCCCGGGCGATGTCGAACCACTCCGTCAGCAGCGAGTCGCTGCGGCGCGCGCTGTAGAACCGGAACGCCCGGTAGGAGATCGCGGCCATGATCAGGACGGCCGGGATGAACCGTGCGTAGTGGACGAATTCCGGGCGTCCCAGCGGCGCCGCGAACAGGCCCGAGTCGAACCGGACCCAGTAGGCGAGCGCCCACATCCCCGCGGTGACGGCCAGGTCCGCGAGGAACATGAAGGCTTCGAGCAGCTGGGAGTGCCGTTTCAGCATGGGAAGGCGCGTGGCGCCCCGGGAATCATAGCGGCGGGACCGGGACCGGCAACCCCCGCGGTCACGGGGCGGGGAGGCCGAGCTCGCGCAGCAGGGCTCCCGCGGCGGCCGCGCGCCCGCGGCGCAGAAGGCCCTTCACGGGCGGAAGCGCGGCCCACGTCTGGAGGAAGGCGCCCTTGAGGGTCAGTCGGACCTCGCCGCCTGCCCCGCGCCGGAGCATGCCGCGCCTCTCGTGCCAGTCGTGCATCGCCGAGATCGCTTCCCGCAGGCGGCCCGGGATCTGGTCGGGCGCGGGGGGATCTTCCAGGGCTGCGCCGGCGAACTCGCGGGCGGCGAGGCGCTCGTGGGCGGCGAGGAGGGCGGCAGGTTCGAGGAGGCCGGGGAACTGGACGATGCGGCGGGCGCCCATGTCCGGCATGAGGATGGGGACGGGGGAATTCGTCGAGTTGAGGACGCGGCCGTCGGCCGTGCGCGAGACGAACTCGACGGCGCGGGCGTGGAGGCGCGCGGCGCCGGCGCCCCTGGCGAAGAAGACGGTGCAGATGGCGAGGGAGCGCCTGCGCCGGTCGGCCATCGTGCAGAGCTCGGCGGTGACGCGCGGGGTGTAGCCGGCCAGCGTCCAGCGGCGTGTCTCCGTGAAGCCGAGATCGGCGAGGCGCGGCCCCAGCGCGTCGAAATCGGCGTCGGCGGGGGAGGGGAGGCGCTGCGGGTCGCGCGGAACGAGGTCGGGCGCGGCGTTCTGGCGGTGGGTCAGCCAGACGAGGAGCGGCGCGCCGAGGTAGACGAGGGCGAGCACGCCGGCGGCGATCGCGGCGGCGAGGAGGAGGATGAAGGCGGCCGGGGAGGCGGGCACGGGGCGATGATGCGCGAGGCGGGCCCGGGCGGCAACGGTCGGCCGGGGAGGGCACCCCGGCCGCGGGTCAGGCCCGCTTCGCGACGACCTGCATGTACTCGCATTCCATCGCCACCGTCCCGTCCGTCGCCCGGTCGTACTTCGCGAACACGCCCCCGACGTCCCGCCGCAGCGACTCGCGCCCGGCGGCGTCGAGCGACTCGCCGGCGCGGACGACGGGGCCGAAGTACCGGAAGAAGAGGTCGAGGAGGTGGTCCATGGAGCGGAAGTGCTGGGTGAACGTGCGTTTCTCGAGCGTGAGGGAGGAGGTCCCGGCGCCGAGCAGCTCGCGGAGGCCCTGCTCGGTGCCCCAGCGCGTGCCGGGCTTGAGACCTTCCGGCGGTGGCGCGTAGGCGCGGAGCGTCCGGAAGAAGTCGCCGCCGAATCCCTCGGGCATCCAGGTGGCGAGCCCGATCTTCCCGCCCGGCTTCGTGACGCGCAGCAGCTCGGCCGCGGCCTTCTCCTGGTCCGGCGCGAACATCACGCCGAACACGGACATGACGACGTCGAAGGCGGCGTCGGGGAAGGGGAGTTTCTGCGCGTCGGCCTCGCGGAAATCCACGGCCGTTCCCTCGGCGGCGGCGCGGACCTTCGCGCGCTCGACGAGCGCCGCGACGTAGTCGATCCCCGCGACGTCGCAGTGCCGCCGCGCCGCGACGAGCGCCGCGTTCCCGCTGCCGCACGCGACGTCGAGCACCGTCTGTCCCGCGTGCGGGTTGAGCGTCGCGCAGAGCGAGTCCGCGACCGCCATGGTCTTGACGGCGATGACGTTGAAGTCGCCCGTTCCCCAGGCGGCGCGCTGCTTGTCGGTGATGGCGGCGAAGTCGGGCGTGGCGGTGGGCATGGGAGCCTCGAAGGAGTCAGGGAAGAGGAAGCGGTTCGTCCGGACCTCTCCGCGGTCGGGGGGCCGGTTTCGCCGGATCGTACTCAAAAGAGAAGAAGGTTCCCCAATCGGCCCGTCCGACCAGGGCCGTGATCTTGGACAGGTCGATGACGACGCCGGCACGCGCCTGCATTTCGAGCCACGCGTCCAATTTCTCCCGCGCTTCGCCCTCCGTCCGGCACGGTCCCGTTATCTGGGTGATCCGATCCATGCCGAGCTGTTGCCCTCCAGACCCATCACCCCCCGCCCATCCGTTCGCCCCAGCCCGATCCCCATCCCCAGCCCGCCCCATCCCCCTCCCGCCGTTAC
>JADLHC010000188.1 GCA_020849035.1 Planctomycetia bacterium | reverse complement strand
GCGACGAGGCCGCGGGGGATGAGGCCGTGGAGGGAGTCCGCCTGGCCGGGGACGCCGAAGGGGCCGACGCTCGCGGGGTGCTGCATTAGTAGTCCGCGCCGTGGGCGATGAAGTTCGTGGCCTCGGCCTTCTCCATGGTGGCGCCGAGCAGCGCGCTGCCGTCGGGGAGGAGGAGGTCGGGGGTCAGGTAGATGGACTCGAACGCCGCGGTGCTCGCGCTGACGGTGATCGCCGAAACCGTGATCTCGGTGTAGAGCCGCCAGGTCGTGCCGGAATTCAGCGAGATCCAGAGGCGCGCGAGGCCGGCGGTGGTCGTCACCGTGCTCTTGACCCGCACGCGGTCAATCTTGGATCCGTTCGCACCGCCGGTGACGACGGTGACGATCGTGCCGCTGCCGTCGCGGTTCGTGTTCGCGGCCGTGACCTGCGCCTGCCAGGACTTCGGGGTCGCGGGGTAGATCGGGGTCGTGCCGGCGGCCATGGATGATCTCCTTGAGTCTGATGAATCAGTACACTTGCTGGTAGCGCACGATCTTGACTTCGAGCGGAGTCGAGCCGGGCGAACTCGCTCCCACGATGCTCGTCCCGCTTCGCTGCAGGAACTGCCCGTCCGACACGGCGCCCATCGCGAGCGTCGTGGGGCCGCCAGATTCCTGCAGGCGCTTCACGATCGCTTCGAGGAGGTCGGTCGAGAGGAACGCGTCGCTCCCACCCGAGGCGTGCGTGCTCTCGTGCGGCTGCACGCCGCCCTGGCTGAGGCTCCGGATCGTCGGCATGGCTACTCGTCCTCCAGGACGTCGAAGCCGCCGATGACCCACGTGGGCGCGGTCGTAGCCGCCCAGGTATAGACGAGAATCGAACCTGTGAATCCGATCAGGACGCCGTCGTGGAGGTCGGGGTTGAAGATCGAGCCCGCCCAGGCCGGCTGCGTCCATTCTGAGAGGTAGCGCGGGCTTCCGGCGCTGCACGTCGGGTTGTAGTAGAAGGAGAACCCCGGCGAGAGAGCGGACGGCATCGCCGTCGCCTGCGGCGTGATCGCCGTCCCCCCGGACGAGTAGCGGTCGGAGGCGTCAATCGCGAGGGCGACGTGGATCGTCCCGCCCGCCGGCGTCCCGATCTGGCAGAGGGCGAAGTTCGAGAGCACCACCCGGTGGGAGGCGTTCGACTGCCGGATCAGGAACGTCGGCGTGGTCGCGGCGAAGCTGGTCTGACCCGCGATCGTCGTCCCCGGCGTCTGGTGGGCGACGGAGAACCGCCGGCCGCCGGCGCACGAGGCGTAGGCCTTCGCCCGGTCCCAGTATTGCACCGGCTCGTAGAGGTACGTGAGAGGGAGTTCCGGCATGGAGTCCTCGCTTGGTCGTTGCCGAGCTTCAGGAAGATCGTGACGGCGCGCTTACTGCTGGCTGGTGTACACGTCGGCGGCGAGGACGATCGTCCCCGTGCCCACGACCGCGTACATGAGGCGCACCATCGCATGCGAGATCTGCGTCGCGGCCCACGTCGTGTAGCCGAGGCCGATGCTGCTCTGCGCCGTCAGGTCGCTCCAGTTCTGCCCGTCGTTCGATCCCTGCGGCGTCGCGGTCAGGCTCGTGGCGGTGTTGTTGAAGACCGTGATCGAGAACCGGTAGGCGTTGGCTCCCGCCATGGAGATCGGCTGGCTGTACTGGTTCGTGCCGTTCACTACGGCGAGCTTCGTCGCGAGCTGCGAATACATGGACGTCCTCCTCTGTTAGTTTCGGGAACCGTTCAACGTGGTGGCCAGGACCGCGACGCCTCCCGGGGAGCCGCTCGCGGAATAGGTCATGCGCAGGAACCGGAACCGGATGCCGCGGAATCGGAACCGGGCGAAGCCGGTCGAGCTGAGGACCATCGAGGCGACGCGGCTGAAATTCTCGCCGTCCACGCCGCCCTCGAGGATCGCCTCGACGGACGAAATCGAACTCGCGACGAAGACGACGAGGTCCACGCTCCCAGAGGAGACGCCCTCGAGGTGCAGCGCGGAACTTGCGGTGGCTTCGCCGTTTCCCAGCTTCAGGCGATCGTTCAGGGGCAGGGGACGTGCAGGGCGCAGCGCCAGCGGAATCAGCGGGTGCGACTCGTCGGTCGTCCCGCCGGAATTCTCCGGGTCGCCCTCGATGAGCCCGGGCGGCGCGGGGTCGGGGCCGGGAATGATGAGGTCGGGGCGCGTGGCGCAGGCGGCGGCCTTGCCGCCCTCGCACGCCTTGCCTTCGTCGCAGGACTTGCAGCAGCCCATGTCAGTTCCTCGTTTCCTTCCCGGCCAGGAACTTCCGCACCCCGGGGTACGTCTTCCCTTCCGGCCGCGGCGGCGCGGGCGGGACGCAAGCGGAGGGGAGCGAGTTTGCGGCGTGGGCCGCTGGAGCCCTGAAGTTGCCGGGTGTCAGGCCGGCTTCGGCTCCGTGTGCCGGGCGCGAGGCCCGTGACCCCGAGGCTTGCATCCGCGCCGGCGTCGCGGCGGGCGAGTTGTCGGTCCTGGGACGGACGGTGGCGTTCACGTGGCGGGTGCTCCGAAGAACGATGGAGGACATGGGCCATTACGCGAAGTCCATGCCCGCGACGCGAATTCCGCGAAAGAAGGCGTTCTCCGAGGGAAAACCGGCGGCGACTCGGCCTCCGGCGCGCCGGAAGACGCCCCGAAGTTGGCCCACTCCCCACCCACTCCCCCCTCCGCAGTGGGGTCGCGTCACGCCTGCCGGCGCTGCGCGCCGCGCATACCGAGGCGGAGGAGGAGCTTGCGGAATCCTTCCTCGGAGTAACCCAGCGCCGTACGGACGGCGAGCCGGTCCCCGCCGTTGCGTTCGAGCGCCGCGCGGATCAGCGACGCCTTCTCGGCATTCGGCCGCTCCCGGAACCCGTCGCGACAGAGGGAGGGCGCGGAGCCCGACTTCCGCGACCGGACTTCGATCTCCGCCCGAAGCGCGGGCGCAAGCGGCCCGCCGTCCGCGACGTGCACGGCCCAGGCGATCGTGTTGCCGAACTCGCGCAGGTTCCCGGGCCACGAGTGCCCGCGGATGACCGCGAACGTCGCGGCGTCCAGCGGCGGGGCGGAGGCGCCGAGGAAATGACGCCAGAGGAGCGGGATGTCCTCGAAGCGCTCGCGCAACGTGGGGATACAGATCGGGTTCGCGGCCAGCCGGTAGTACAGGTCGGCGAGGAACTCTCCCTTCGCCATGGCGGCTTCCAGGTCGCGGCTCGTCGCCGCAACGATGCGGACGTCGGCCTTCAGGAGCTTCGTGCCGCCGACCTTCCGGTACTCCCCCGTGTCCGCCAGGCGCAGGAGCTTCGGCTGCACCTCTCCCGGGACGACCCCGATCTCGTCGAGGACCAGCGTGGTGCGCCGCCCGCTCTCGAGCAGCCCGCACGTCTCGCGGATGGCGCCGCTGAAGGCGCCCTTCACATGCCCGAACAGCTCGCTCTCCAGGAGGGTCGCGACGACGTTGGGGCAGGAGACCGGGACGAACTCGCGATCCGCGGAGATTCCTTCCTCCGCGAACGCGTGCGCGGACGGCTCCTTGCCGGTGCCGGTCTCGCCGGTCAGCAGGACGTGCCCCCCTTTCTGCAGGGCGACGTCGAGCCGCTTCAGCGCCGCGATCAGCGCGGAGGACTCGCCGACGATGTGCCGGTACAGGAACCGCAGCCCATGCCGGGCGCGGCGGCCTTCGGGATCATGCAGCGCGGGCGCGACGGGGGCGGGCGGGATCACGTCGGGCGCCGCGATGGCCGCGACGCGCGCGAGGCCGAGCAGCGCGTGAGGCACGTGCGGCGCGAAGGACGAGGCGCCAGGCGGCGCTTCGACGACGATGACGTAAGTCCGCCCCCCCCCCATGGCTTGCGAACGGGACGCAGGCGACGGCCGAAGGGAGCCCGAGGTCCTCGAACAGCGGCAGCCGCGATGGCTCGTGGAGGCTGAGCCCGCCCGACTCGATCGCCGCGCGCACGAGCGGCGGCACGTGGCCGTTCAGGCTGGACGTCCCGGCGGCGGCGAGGCACCTCACTCTCGTTCCGCGCGGTTCGTAGACCGCCGCGGCCGCGGCGCCCGCGACTTCGAGCGCGCGGCCGCAGAGCAAACCCGCGAATGCGGCGGGCGCGTTCCGGCAGGCCAGCAGGAAGGGCCAGAACCCTTCCGATGCGGATCCAGGTGTGGTGGGCATGGGTCCCCGGAAAGCGAACTGATCGGGCAAACGCCGGTTCCCTCACAGATCCGGCGAGGCGGGAGTCTGACACAACGCCCACCTCGCCCGAAGCGCGATTTGCGCTCTCAGCCCGCGAGCACGCCCGAGAGCGCGAGCGCAATCCCCCCCGCGATCGCCCCCGCGACGAGGTCGTCCAGCAGGATCCCGACCGCCCCCGGCGCCGCCTGCAGCTTCTTCAGCCCCAATGGTTTCACGCCGTCGAACAGCCGGAACAGCCCGAACACCGCGAACATCAGCGCCAGGTTTCTTCCCGGCGGCGCGATCGCGAACGCGAGCCACATCCCCGCGAACTCGTCCGCCACCACTTCCGTCGGGTCCTTCCGCCCGAGCGCCCGCTCCGCTACACCGCCCGTCGCGAGGCACACCACCGACCCGAGGATCGCGAGCGCCGCGAACTCCAGCCGGTCCGGCAGCGCCGTGTCCGCGACGACGACGGCGAAGAAGCACGCCGCGAGCGACGCGAGCGAGCCGCCGAAGGGGAAGCGGCCGAGGCCGAGGCCGGTGGCGAGGAAGAGGCGCATGGGCTTCATGCTACGCCGAATTGAGGTGCTCGGCGAAGACCGGGAGTCGGAGCCGCAACTTCGGCCAGGCGGCGGGCACGCGAAATGCAGGTGAGATCCCGGCTTGGTTCGAACTCACTCCGTACAACTCGCATGTCCAGGAGACTCCGACGCCCATGAGTCCCTCACTCCGACGCTTCGCTTCGATGGCTGATCGAAACCCGAGAGGAGAGTCACCCCTCACAGGGAACTTCGTCCAACCCGCCCCTCGCGGCATCCCGTCTCCGCATGCCATCCCGCAAGCAGCTGCACCGTCCTTCGCCATCGGAATCCAGTTCGCGCGCCAGTTCGCCGTTCCTCCCGGGATTTTCGATTCCCTCGGCACATCGCTCCTCGGCATCATGATCCCCGATCAGATCCTTTCCACAGGCCTGCGTCTGCTGGCAGCCCCGGATACCGGGACCGCGCAGGCCTACCAGGACCCCTGCGACCCGGAGAACTTCCAGAAGTCTCTCGGCGACCTGCTGCAGACGCTCGCGGACATGCAGAGATTCGGTGGATCAGCCTCGGCCATCAGCACGACGATCGAGATGATCGCGTCGCTGTACGAACGATGCCCGGAACGATTCAAGGACCAGATCGTCGGAGTTCTCTCGGATGAGTCCCTCGATCCAGATACGGTTCCGGATTGGATGAGACAGGTTCGCCGCATTCTCCGTGAGCGCGAGTGCAATCACTTCTTGAGGCTCTTCGAGTCACTTCGGGCCGACCTTGGGGCATCCAGCAACCCTGTCCCCCTCCTCACGCACGTCTGCAACCGACTGACGGGCATCCTTGATGCTCTTGAAAGTGGGTGCCTGGCCACCTTGGAAGGGGGACCAGGCAAGAGAGACGCTGAATTCGCCGCAAAGGACATTCGAGACGTGTGCAAGCGGGCAGCCGCGGGAACCCAGGACGAGATGGACGTTGTTATGCTTGTGAACGCCATGGATTCACTCATCCGGAACTTCGCGGTAGGCGGAGTCGGGTACGGTCGAGGACCCAAGTGAGACTCGCGGCCAACACCATGCCCATCGGGCTACGGAAGGGGCGCTTATTCCTTCCTTCCCTGTTCCTCCTGGCCCCGGGGCTTGCGTCCGCACAGGCGCCGCTCCCGATCTCGAACCGCGGCCTCCTGGAACTCCCGGAGGACGTCGCCGCAGCTAGGGAGTTCGCCGTGAGCGCGGGCGGCGCGCACGCCGCGGTCGCGGCGCAGACGAAGTCCGGACGATTCGTCATGCTCACGGAAGGCGGGCGGTCCGCCGAACACGAGGCAATCTGGTCGCTCGTCGCGGCTCCCGGCCCGCAGCCGCGCTTCGCCTACGCCGCCAGCGACCGGGAGGAGGCGTCCGGCGCAATCGTCACGCGCGTGTTCTGCGACGGGGAAGCAGGGCCGGCCCTGCAGCAGCTCCTGGAGGGTCCCTTCTTCGACCCTTCGGGCAAACGGCTGGCTTACGTGGGGATCATGCCGGACCACCTCGTGAGGCTCGTGCTCGACGGAAAGGTGCTCGAGGATCGCGAGCGCCGGTCGTTCGCGTTTTCGCCGAAGGGGGGCGGGTGGGCGTGCGCGGAGGAGAAGCAGTTGCGGTGGTGCGCGCGGTTCGGGACGTGCACGGGCGGCGAATGCGACGACGTGTCGCTCGTCACGGTCTCGCCCGACGGCGAGCGCCTCGCGTGGGTCGGGAAAGTCGGCGCCGACACGTTCGTGATGGCGGACGGCGAGCGCAGGCCGGACCTGGTGCGCATCTCGGAGCTGCACTGGCTGCCTTCCGGGCGCGACGTCGCGTACTGCGGGGAGCTGAAGCCGCCGGAGGGCGCCGCGAACGCCGAGGCCCGATGGGTCGTCGTGCGCGGCAAGGAAGAAACGCGGACCGACGGATTCCCGCGCGACGCGCAGTTCAGCGCGGACGAGAAACACCTGCTGTTCTGGGTCGGCGCCTCCACGCCCGGCGAACGCTGGTCGCTCGTGTGCGACGGCAAGGTGCTCGGGACGTCTTTCGAGCCCGGACCCGCCGCCTTCAGCCCGGACGGCGGCACGGTCGCCTGGGTGCGGACCGACGGCGACGGCGCGCGGTGGCTCCACGCAGGCGACGCGAGAACCCAGCTCGGCGGGCGCGTCCCGTCCCTCGAGTGGAACGCCGAGGGAACCGCCGTCTCCTTCGCCGTCTGCTCCGAACGCGCCCTGACGTGGGTCACGGCGCGCACGGATTCCGCCCGTCCCCGGTAAGATCCGGCCCTCGAGGCCACGCCGGCCGCCGCTTCCATCGAGGATCCCCGCCATGCCCGACGACCGCAAGCGCATCGACGCCTACATCGCTTCCGCCGCCCCGTTCGCGCGGCCGATCCTGCGGCACGTGCGGGCGGCGATCCGCGCCGGGGCGCCGTCGCTGGAGGAGCGCCTCAAGTGGGGAGTGCCGGCATTCGTGGGGAGAGGGATCGTGGCGGGGATGGCGGCGTTCAAGGCGCATGCGACGTTCGGGTTCTGGCGGTGGAAGGAGCTGGCGGACCCGCGGGGGCTGTTCCGGCGGCGCGACGGGATGATGGGAACGCGCTACACGGACGTGAAGGACCTGCCGGCGCGGGCGGTGATCGCGGAGTACGCGAAGCGCGCGGCGGCGCTGGACGCGTCGGGAGCGAGGGTCGCGAAGCCGCGCGTGAAGAAGCCGGAGGCGAAGGTCCCGGCGGACCTCGCGGCGCTGCTCGCGAAGAACGCGAAGGCGCGCGCGGTGTTCGAGGGGTTTCCGCCGAGCCACCGGCGCGAATACGTGGAGTGGGTCGGGGAGGCGAAGAGGCCGGAGACGAGGGCGAAGCGGCTGGCGGAGACGGTGAAGTTGCTGGGGCGGGGGAAGGCGAGGAACTGGAAGTACGAGAAGTGCTAACGGCGGGGGCGGCCGG
>JADLHC010000187.1 GCA_020849035.1 Planctomycetia bacterium | reverse complement strand
GGGCTTCCCGAGGCGCTTGCCGGCCTTCAGGTCGGCGAGGACCTCCTTGATCTTCCAGTTCGGCGTTGCGAACGCGATCCCGGAGTTCTGGCCCCACGGCGACTGCAGGCGGACGTGGGCGACGACCCCGACCATGCGCCCCTTCAGGTCGATCAGAGGCCCGCCGCTGTTCCCGTAGTTGGCCTTGGCGTCGAACTGGATCGACTGCTCCCAGATGGCGTTGTAGTTCTGGTCCAGGCGGTCGACGGCGCTCACGATCCCGCGCGTCGCCGTCCCGCTCTTCGGGTCCGGCGACCGGCCGAGCGCCATCACGAACTGCCCGAGGTCGACGTTCCCCTCGGCCCACTCGATCGGCTTGAGCTTGAGCCCGGCGGGGTCCACCTTGATGAGCGCGATGTCCTTCGACTCGTCGACGCCCAGCAGCGTGCCCGGCGCCGTGTTGCCGTCGGCCAGCGTCACCGTGATCGACTTGACCTTGCCGTCGACGTTGAAGAACGACGTGAGGATGTGCCCCTCCGCGTCGATCAGCACGCCCGACGTCGGGGAATTCGGGCGCTTCGTGTAGTTCGGATTCGAAGCGGCTCCGGGCTCCATCACCGGCGGGCGGGGCGGGACCCGGAAGTCGGCCTTCACCTCGAGAGACACCGTCGACTGGTGGCCTTTCTCGATCGCGCTCGCGAACGCGTCCTGGACCTTCTGCCAGGACGTGCGCGGCGCGTCCTCGGCACGGGCCGGGGCCGCGAGGGCGACGGCGCAGGCGGCGACAAATGCGTGGATGCGGTTCATGGGTCCCCTTACATGGGCTGGTAGCCGAGTTTCACTTTCAGCGTGAGCTTCTCCGCCCCCCGCTGCACGACGACCGTCACGACGTCTCCCGGCTTCTTCGCGCGGATCGCCTTCGCAATCCCCGCGGGCGTCTTCAGGTCCTTCCCCTCGATCGAGAGCACGCGGTCGCCGGCCTGGAGCTTGCCCTTGGATGCGGGGGAGTTCTTCGCGACGGACGCGATCACCGGCTCGTCGGCCTCGAAAGTCGCGCCCAGGTACGGCGCGTCCTCGTCCTCCTCCACCGGCGGGTCCTTCGGCTCCGGGTCGGGCTTCCTCGGTTCGACCTTCGGCGCGTCCTTCACCAGGTCGCCCTTCATCCATTTCCCGACCCTGTCGTTGAGCACGTGCATCGGGATGGCGGCGCCGAGCCAGCGGGTCTCGTTGTACGAGAGGGTCATGATGCCGACGAGGCGGCCGTTGGCGTCCACGAGGGGCCCGCCGTCGACCCCTGGGTTGAGGGGCGCGGTCGTCTCGATGACGTCGCCCTTGTAAGTGGCCCACTCGTACCAGTTCTTCCCCTCGAAGACGTCCGTGATCCTGTAGAACCCGGACACCTCGCCCTGGGCGAAGGCGACCTGGTCGTCGTTCTCCATGACGCCGCCGCCCTGGCCGCCGCTCTGGCAGTTGCCGAACGTGTAGACGACGTGCCCGAGCTTCAGCGCCTTCGAGTCCCCCGGGGGCACGAACGGGTACTTGCCCTTCGGGAGGCGGAGAAGCGCGATTTCGAGCTCCGCGCTTCCGCACACGAATTCGGCCTTCATCTGGTGGCCGCCGGCGAAGCTCACCTTGACGCTGCCGGGCGTGACGTCGGGCGGGACGACGGTCGCGCTGGTCAGGACCGCGCCGTCCTCGCTGATGACCGTCCCCGTGCCGAACCAGCTCATCTCGCGGCCGCTGCCGATGCCGGGCCGCCCCGGCGACTTGCACGAGATCGCCACGATCGCCGGCGCCACCTTGTCCACCACGGGTTCGTGCGAGCCCACGCCCGGCTCCGCCCAGGCGCGCGCCCCCGCGGCCAGCACCACCAGGCCGCCGAGAAGGACCGTTCTCAGTCGTCTCATGGGATTCCTCGAAGGAGTGATCAGGGTCACAGATGGTACGGAACAGCCCTCCAGGCTGTTAGCAATGACACAACGTCGCTGGACGCGCTGCTGTTCAAATATGGAAGCGCCCCCGCGGGGATTCGGGTATAAGGGCGCGGACCATGGCCGCCCCGGATGACAAGATCGAAGTCCGCTGCCCGAAGTGCGACCATCGGCTGCGGTTCGCGCAGAAGTTCGTCGGGCGGAACGGGCTGTGTCCGCTGTGCGAGGCGAGTTTCCGGATCGCCCCTCCCGAGCAGTCGCCGGCGCCGCCTCCGGCCCCGGCGGACGACAAGTCCGAGGCGTGGAAGATCTCGACGTATTTCAGGAACCCGCCGCCCAAGAAGTAGCGCCGGTCACCGCGCGCCCGCGGTCTCCGGCTCCGGCTCGGGCGCCTTGCGCGCAGGCAGCGGGTCGAGGTGCACCTCGTTCTCGCGGACGAGCAGCCCCCGCCGTCCGGTGAGCAGGCTCACGAGCTTCGCCTTGAAGTAGCCCGCAAGGAACTTCAGCGCGCGGAGCACGTGCCCGGGGTGGCGGATCGAGTGCAGCGTGTAGTGGTGCGCGACCGACGGGCGCAGGTAGAACGACATCAGGATCCGCTGGAATTCGCGGTCCAGCTCCTCGACGGAGATTCCCGGCGGCGACCAGACGAAGTTCATTCCGTTCATCTTCTGCCAGTGGTCGTCGCGGATGTTCGTGCCGTAGATCTCCCGGTAGATCGGCGACCCTGGATACGGCGTGAACTTCGACAGGTTCATGATCGTCATCGGGATCCGCTTCACGAACGCCTTCGTCAGAGCGATCGTCTCCGCGTTCTCGCCGGGGTACCCGAGCATGAACAGGCCCTTCGACCGGATCCCCGCCTCGTGCGTCCACTTCAGCGCCTGCTCCGATTTCGCCACGCTCGCGACCTTGTCCATCGACTTCAACAGCTCGTCCGACCCCGTCTCGAGCCCGAAGCTGATCTCCCAGCACCCCGCCTTCTTCATCAGCGCCAGCAGGTCCGGCTTCACCGTGTCCACCCGCGCCGCGCAGCACCACGTCATCTTCAGGCCGTCCTCGATGATCAGGCGGCAGAGCTCGAGCGTCCGCTCCCGGCTCGCGAGGAACAGGTCGTCCACGAACATCACGTGACGCACCCCGTACGTTTCCCGGAGGTGCTTCATCATCCCGAACACCTTCGCCGGCGAGTACGCGCGGACGGAGGCGCCGAACGTGGACGTGTCGCAGAACTTGCAGTGGAACGGGCAGCCGCGCGAGGCGGCGATGGAGGCGACGGGGCCGCGCGGGAAGTCGTAGATGGCGGGCTTGTAGCGGTGGGGGAACTCCGGCAGCAGGTCCCAGGCGGGCATCGGCAGGTCGTCGAGCGACTTGTTCACCGCGTTGCCGAGGGTCTTGCGGACCTCGTCGCCGTCGCGGTAGATGATCCCGCGAACCGCCGAGAGCGCCGTGCCTCCCTCGACCGCACGCAGCAGCTCCATCAGCACCCGCTCGCCCTCGCCGACGACCGCGAGGTCGAATTCGGGGAAGCGCTGCATGGTCTCGGGGCCCATGGAGGAGATGTGCGGCCCGCCGACGATCACCGTCGTGTCCGGCCGCGCGGCCTTGATGCGGCGCGCGATCGCCGCGGCGCCCCAGACGCCGACGGTGAACAGCGTGATGCCGACGTACTGCGGGTCGGCCTCGATCACCTGCCGGGCGACCTCCTCCTCGGAGAGCCCGAAGATGTCGCTCTCGATGATCGACGGCTCGTAGCCGTGCTCCCGCACCTCCGCCGCCAGGTGCAGCAGCCCGAGGGCCGGCACGCCGTTCGTCACGTGCTTGACGAACTCGTACCCGGGCGCGATGCGCTCGTAGGGAGGGTCGATGAAGATGAACCTGCGGTTCTTCATGTGGCAGCCTGCACTTTACACAGCAGGAGCTTTACAAACACCCGGAATCAGCGGCATCCGGACTTCGAGGTCGAGCACCCGGACGACTTCGCGCACCCGGCGCACCCGGACGGCGCGCCATCCACGAGCCAGCCGGGGACCTTCTCGCCCGAGAGCGGCCGCCCGTCGAGGAAGGGGGACGCGCCGCAGCCGCGGCCCTCCGCGCCGGTTCCGCACCCGCCGCTGGAGCATCCGCCCGTGGAGCAGCCGCCGGACGAGCAGCCCCCCTCGTCGTGCTCCTCCTCGAACACCACGTCGACCCGGCGCAGAAGCACGTCCAGCACGCGGTTCAGCTGCCGAAGCGACCCTCGGTCGCGCTCCTCCAGGAGCGCCGCCGCGGCGTGGAACGGCACCCACCGCGCGTCGTCGAGCCCGGACCAGTCCAGCCGCGCCTCCGGCGCCTCCACCCGCACCGCGAGCGCGTGCTCCCAGAGTCCGCGGCGCAGGTCCATGATCCTCTCCACGCCCCGCAACCCCAGCTCCGACGACAGCCGCGCCGCGGCCGCGGGCCCCGACTCGTTCGGCGCCGCCTCGCCCCGGAGGGGCTCCCACCGCTCCGCCCACGCCTCGCGCGGCCGCACCAGCAGGAACCACGGCTCGTCGTCGACGAGCGCGAACGGAAACAGCGAGACGGTGGCGGGAAGGGCGATCATGCGGCGGGGATTGTAGCGGGGAAGCGCCGCTCCGTGGGCGCGATTCGCCGGCCCGAAAAAAAAGCCGCGGGGGTCGCCCCCCGCGGCGCCGGTTCCACGAACCCTACTTCGCCATCAGCACGTCCCGCTCGTTCTCGCTCAGCAGCTCCAGCTCCTTCGCCGGCACGTTCCCGCTCGACCCCGACTCCCGGTACTTCACCCGCGCTCCGAACGCGTCGTTCACCAGCCCGTTGTGCGCGTCCGCGAACTCGCCCTTCCGCTCCCCGCGATACTCCCCGATCATCCGCTTCGAGCGCTTCAGCCCGTCCACGATCCATTTCCGCCGCGTGTCCGCCAGCATGAAGCTCTTGCCCTCGTAGCTCGTCAGCAGGCTGATCGAATCGGAGATCTCCCGCAGGAGCTTCTCGATGTCCGCGTCCATGGCGCCCGCGGCGGGCGGCGTGTTGTCCGGCGGAGGCGCCGTCTCGGCCGCCTTCTTCGAGCCCTGGTACTCCAGCGTCAGCGAGGCCTTCTCGCCGTTCGGGAACGTCACCGTCACCTCCACCGGGCTCGTCGCCTCCGCAAGCCACTTCGCGTAGAACACCCCGTCCAGCTTCACCACCTCCAGCGCCGCCGGGTCGCTCGTCCTGAAGTTCTTTTTCGCGTCGAGCTGCGAGAGCGTCCCGGCATCGAACGCCTTCCAGCTCGTCCCGTCCCACGAATAGAACATGTTCAGCGGCACGAGCGGCAGGCCGGTTTCGAGGCGGAAGCGGCTCTTGGACTTGATTCGGCCGGAGCCTTCGCCCTTGATGGCGGCCTTGATGGCGTACTCGGTCTCGTCGAAGATGCCGCCGCCGGAGACGAGCTTCTTGACGGTGAGGACTCCCACGGTGGGGTCGTCGGTCGGCATGACCGAGGCCCAGCCCTCGGGGGTCTGGGTGAACTCGAGCTGGTCGATGTTCATCTTGCTGGTCTTGCCGCCGCCAAGGGCGGCGACAACCTCGAACCGGATGTCCTTGCCCACGCTGAGGGGCTTGACTTCGTCGAGGAAGCGGACCTCGAGCTGGGTCTGGGCCGAGGCGGCGACGGAGAGGACGAGGGTGAACAGGAGGGCAACGGCGGGTTTCATGAAGGGCTCCTTGCTGTGAAAGGGGACGACCTGGAGAGGAGGCCGATTGTAGGTGCGGGAGTGGGCAAGTCAAAGGGGACCGGCTTGCGCTTCCCCACGGCGTGTGCTTTCGTCCTGAAATGGTGAAGCTGCTGACGGCCGCAGGCTGCCTTGCCCTGCTCGGGGCGGTGCTTGCGCCTGCGGGGGCCTGGTACGTGGACGCGAAGATGTCGCGCGACGTGATCCTGATCACGCCCGCGGCGCCCGAGATCGTCGAATTGAACAAGGCCCTGTGGGCGAAGGGTGAGCCGGTGGCGCCGATCTACGGGGAGGCGGTGGACAGGCCGATCCGGGTGGTCCTGCCGGACCCGCGCGACGTGATCGTGCCGGAGGAGGATCCGTCGCTGCTCCTGATGAACGCAGGGGGCGACCGGCGGCCGCTTCAGGTGCAGACGGTGTGGGTTGCGGCGAAATACGGCGCTCCCGGGTCTGCTGCGGCGGGGGCGGCGCTGCTCGCGCTGGCCTGGGTTGCGCGGCGTCGGCGGAAAAAGAGCGGGCCCCTCCCGGAAGAGGGGCCCGCGAAGCCGGCGTGAACCGGGAGATCAGCGCCGCTTGACGATGCGGAGCTGCAGCCGGGCTTCGTATCCGTCGACGTCGAAGTACTTCTCCCAGACGATGACCGTGTTCTCGAATCCGTCGCAAGCGCACGAGGGGCGGGCGACCAGTTCGGTGCCGTAGACGAGCTCCGCATGGTCGTCGTCCACGAGCGCCGGGTCGGAGACGCCGGGGGTGCTCTGGCGCCAGCCCGTGAGGCCGTCGTCGCCGTCCCCCGGATTGCACTCCTGGAAATAGAGGTGCCCCAGTTCTTCGAAGATGACGGCGACGGAATCTTCCTCGGTGAAGATGGAGTGGATGACCGGGCCGGACGCGCCGGAGATGTTGACGAAGGGCAGGTCGAGGTCGAAGGGCACGTGGAAGCCGGTCCCTGCCGGCGGGACGAAGTCGTCGCCGAGCGAGGCGGACGCCTCCGGGCAGCGGAACGTGCGCGTGCGGAGGCCGTATCCGTCGATCGTCGACCCGAGGCTTCCCGGGACGTCGTAGAGCGAGGAGACCTTCGACTCCCGGAAGATCACGTGGACCCACTCCGCCCCGTGCGCGGCCTGGTCGTCCCAGTCGGCGGAGTCGGGGTCCCACCCGCCGATGTCCCGGCCGGCGGGAGTGGCCACGAGGGCGATCGGGAAGCTGCGGGCGACCTGGCGGTGGTCGGTGCGGCTTCCGATTTCGACCGGGGCGCGGGAGGTGACTCCGAGGCGGCCGGCCCACAGGTACTGCTCGTCGGGGCCGTCGGTGCCGTCGCCGTCGCGGACGAAGACGTAGAGGACGTCGCCGTCGGCGCCCGCGTCCACGGCGTTGAAGGTGGTGCGCGTTTCGTTGATGTCCGCCTGGCCGGGGTCCTGGTGGATCCCCATCGCGTCGTCACGCACGATTTCGGCGGGCGGCGACGCCGACTCGCCGCCGAGCGTTCCGTCGACGTCGGCCGTCAGCCGGACGTGATAGACCATGTCGTCGAGCACGGCGAGGTTCGACGTCGAGAAGAACACGTTCATCACCGCCGGGTCGGACTGGATGCCGCAGACGTAGCCCAGGTGGTCCTGCCACTCGTACCACATGGGCGCCCCCGCCGAGTACGGGTCCACGACGTTGTCCGAAAGGCTCAACGGCGCGCCCAGGGTCGACGCCAGCGGGGGGACCGGCTGCGGATTCCCGTCGCCGTCGAGGCGCGTCGGCAGGTACTCCGAGGCGTAGATCTCGAAATCCGGCGTCGTCCCCTGCGCGTCCAGCTGCATCCAGGCCGCCCAGACGTAGTCGCCGTTCCGGCTGATCCGCGTCGAGAGCGTCTGCGACGGCCGCGCCGAGTCCACGAGAGACGGGTCGTTGACGGACACCCGGGCGGACGACAGCTTCGCCCCCGTGTCCTCGTCGAACTCCGCGATCGCGACGCCGCCCTCCGCCCCCTCCGCAAACCACAGCATGGAGATGGTCGCGTCCGCCGTCGCCACCTCGCCGAACCACGTCACCAGGCAGGACAACCCCTCGTCCCGCCCGTAAATCCCGCGTCCCGTCGCGTCGGTGAAGGCGTCCCCGAGAATCATCCGCCCTTCGCGCACGAAGTCGCAGCCGACGTCGTCCACGTTGCCCATCGAGGAGTCCGGCACGACCGTGTTCGCGACGGTCGTCGTCGCCGTCCCCGCCAGGAAGTCGAATCCCGTCGCCTGCAAAGTCACGTCCTCTCCCAAAGTGACCAGGGGAGAGAGGTCGAAGTCGACGGCCAGCCAGCCGGTGAAGCCGTTGAGAAGCGACGACCCGGCGAGGGTGCGGACGCGCCTGAAGAGGAAGCCGTTGTACGAGGCGTATTCGTCGCCATCGACCGACTCACGGCAGGTCGGGCCCGCGTCGGAGGCTCCGAAGAGGACCGGGTCGAGCTGGGTCGGGGCGCTGAAGGGGAGGGGAGCCGCAGGGTCGCCGGGCGCGGCGAGGTCGAAGGCGGCGATCTCCGTCACGCCGTCGAGGATGCCTGGAGACTTCTCTTCCAGCTGGTGCCAGAACGCCACGAGGCCCGTCGTGGCGTCGCCGAATCGATAGGCGCCGTCCAGGGCCGACCAGCGTGCTTCTCCGCAGAGCCCGTCGGTCACGAGTCCCACTGCCGAGACGTGCTCGCCGGCCCGGTCGGGGATGTTGAGACGGCGTGCATCGAAGACGCCCGGGGTCGCGGGATTGACGTCGAACCCGTAGTTCGCCGCGGGGTCCGAGGCGAAGGTCGCGTCGAAGGTCGAGACGAACAGGCAGCGGTTGACGCCGTCCGGGCCCGGGCCGTCCTTGTCGACGTCGTCCGCCTGCCAGAAGATGACGGCATCGCCGTCGCGGCTGCGCGCGGCTTCGCGGTCGTCGTCCGCGGTATTCACGAACGCGACGATGCACGGTTTGTAGACGGGCGCTGAAGGGGAAGCGTCCGGGTGCCGGAGCGCGACGCCGGGCGTCCACGACTCGCCGTCGTAGTAGTGAGCATAGGTCGCGTTCTCGATCTGGTAGGTCACGATCCTCGTGCCGCGGTCCCCGTTGTGCACGACGGCGAGCGCGCCGTTGTACCCGCCCTCGGAGAAGGCCCGCCTGTCGTCCGCGACGTTGGCGTCCTGGACCGGAGGGCCCGGGAAGTCGTCGGTGGTGAAAATGTCGTCGTCGGCCGGTCCCGCGTGGTGGGTTGTTCTCGTCCGCCTGCAGCCTGCGACCGCAAGCGCGGCGAGCGCCAGCAGGAGCAGGGCTCTTCCTGGGCTTCGTTCAAAGGCCATCGTCGAGACCTCGAAACATGGGATTGGGGCGCGAGCCGGCGCCGCGGGCCGGGAGGGGATCGGCGCGGAGGTGGAATCCTCCCTGCAGCCGCAGATACACGGCCCCGGCGGAGTCGTCCAATCCTCCGGCGGTATCCCGTTGAAATGCAGTGCGGCGCGCGTCTTGACGGCCGCCCCCGGATCGGCGATCATGTCGCGCCCGGCGCTGTAACCCATTGAGACCGTGCAACTTGCGCGAGTGAACCCATGAACAAGGGCCTCTTCATCGTCCTCGACGGACCCGACGGCTGCGGAAAGACGACGCAGGCCGGCCGACTCGTTCGCAAACTTCAGGAACGCACCGGCCACCACCCGATCCACCTCCGTGACCCGGGCGGAACCCACGCGGGCGAGAAGATCCGCGAAATCCTCCTCGACCCCAATACCCACATGTCCACGACCATGGAGGTCTTCCTCTTCATGGCCTCCCGCGCCCACCTCGTCGAGCAGGTCCTCGCCCCGGCGCTGAGTTCCGGCAAGAACGTCGTCTGCGAGCGCTGGATATCATCGACCATCGCCTACCAGGGGATCGCGGGCGGTTTCGGCGCCGACAACGTCGTCACGCTCGGGAAGCTGGCGACCGGCGGACTCAACCCGGACCTGCTCGTCCTCCTCGATGTCCCCCAGGAGGTCGCCACCCAGCGCATGCAGCGCAGCCGCGACCGCATCGAGCGCAAGGATGCGGACTACCACGGGAAAGTCCGCGAAGGCTTCCTCGCCGTGCAGTCCCTGTTCCCCCGCGTCTCCGTCGTCAACGCGACGCACCCGGAAGACGTCGTCGCCGCGGACGTCTGGTCGCACGTGGAGAAACTCCTCTGACGGCCTTCCGCGACATCCTCGGCCAGGACGCCGCCGCCACGTTCTTCCGCCACGCGCGGAAAACCGGCCGGCTCGCCCATGCCTACCTGTTCACGGGCCCCGAGGGCGCCGGCAAGGCGACCTTCGCCCGCGCCCTCGCAAAGTGGCTCCTCTGCCGCAGGCCGGGCGACGACGCCTGCAATGCGTGCGACTCGTGCCGCCAGTGCGACAGCGGCAACAACCTGCGCCTCGTCGCCGTCACCCCGCCGGTGGACAGGAAAGGCGTCCAGAAGACCATCGTCGACGTCGAGAGCGTCCGCGAGCTGAATGCGCGGCTCTCCACAAGGCTCGCCCCGGGCGACACGCGCGTCGTCCTCCTCGACGACCCCGTCGGCGACGACGCCGCAAACGCCCTTCTCAAGCTCCTCGAGGAACCCCCCGCCGGCAACGTGTTCGTCATCGTCACCCAGTCCCCGGCCTCCCTCCCTCCCACCATCCACTCCCGCTGCCACCGCGTCCGCTTCCGCCCCATCGCCGATGCGCTGATCGCGAAGCGGCTTGAGGAGAAGAGCGGGCTTTCGGCGGCGGACGCGCGGTTCATGGCGAGGCTGGCGCAGGGAAGCATGGGGAAGGCGGTGGCGTTCTCGGAGGACGGGTGGAAGGAGACGCGGGACCGGCTGCGGGAAATCGCGGCCGGGCGGGCGCGGGACCCCGAGAATTTCGACATGGGGGAGGCGCTGGACGCGCTGATCAAGGAGGGCTCGGAGGGGGACGAGGGCGCCAGCGAACCGGATTCGGGCGCCGCCGATTACAGGAAGGCCCTTCGCAGGACCCGCGAACGCGCGCGGACGTGCCTTGCGATCCTGGCGATGTTTTACCGGGACCTGGTGATGGCGCGCGAGAACGGGGCGGAGGCTGCGGACCCGGAGTCGCTGGGGGTGCTGGGAAAGGTGCTGGAGAAGGTGACGACGGACCGGCTGCTGGAGCGGCTGGAGACGCTGCTGCAGGCGGATGCGTACCTGAAGCGGAACGCGAACGTGCGGCTGACGATCGAGTGGGCGCTGGTCGCGTAGAGGTCGAGGAAAGGAGAGGACCGTGCTTGTGACGGCGAGGTACGGGGAGATGAGGTACGTCGCGGACTTCACGTGCGACGTGGCGAACGTCCGGCGCGGGACGCGGGCGGTGCTTGCGACCGAGCGCGGCGTCGAGCTGGGCGAGATCCTGGTCGTGAACAAGGAGAGGCCCGCGGCGCCGCGCCAGCGCGGCGAGGGCGAGCGGCGAAGCGAGTACGACAAGCCGGGCATCAGCGGCAACGTGGTTCGCGTCGCCACCCCCGACGACATCTCGGCCGCGCAGAAGCTCCACCTCAACGAGGAGGTCGCCGAGTACGACTTCTGCGCCGCGAAGATCGCGGAGCTCAAGCTCGACATGCAGCTCGTCTGCTCCGAGCACCTGCTCGGCGGCGAGAAGATCATCTTCTACTTCCTGTCCGAGAACCGCGTCGACTTCCGCGACCTGGTCAAGGAGCTCACCGGCCAGTTCAAGGCCCGCATCGAGCTCCGCCAGATCGGCGCGCGCGACTCCGCGCGCCTCGTCGGCGACTTCAACTCCTGCGGCCGCCAGCTCTGCTGCCAGACCTTCATCAAGGACTTCGAGCCGATCACGATGAAGATGGCGAAGAACCAGCGGACGACGCTGGATCCCGAGAAGATCAGCGGCCGGTGCGGGAAGCTGAAGTGCTGCCTGAAGTACGAGAACGACGTGTACCTGGAGCTGAAGAAGCTGCTGCCGAACATCGGCGCGAAGGTGAAGACGAAGAAGGGGAACGGGGAGGTGGCGGACCAGAACGTGATTTCGCAGGAGTTCCAGCTGCAGCTGGAGACGGGGGAGTGGGTGAAGTGCTGGGGATCGGACGTGATCGAGATCCTGACGCCCGGGAATGCGGATGCGCCTCCGAAGCGGCGGCCGAGGCTTCCGCCGCCGGGCGCGGACGAGGGGCGGGGGCGGGGACCGAGGCCGGGCGGGGCGCCGGCTGCGGGAGCGCCGGCGGCGGGCGCGCCGGCCGCTGGGCCCGCGGGGCCGCCGCGGGCCGACCGCTGGCCGCGCAAGGACAAGCCGGTTTCGCAGGGGATCGGCGGGCCGGGGCCTGCGGTGGGGATTCCGCCGATGGAGCCGGCGACGCCCCCGGCCGTGGAAGGAGCCGCGCCGGGCGGGGGAGCGGGGGCGCCGCCGGCGGCGCCGGGCACGGAGGAGATCGAGAAGTCGCCATCGACGCAGCGGCAGTCGCGCGGCGCCGGCTCGCCGTCGGTGCTGTCGCCGGGCTCCGTTGACATGGACGACATCACGGCCGAGCTGGCGAAGGCCCCTTCGGCTCCGCCACCGCCCCCGGCGCCTCCGCCGCCCGCAGCGGGTGGACCGCCCGCGGACCGCAGGCCCTTCCCGCCCCGCGACCGGCGCGACCGCGATCGTGGCGGGCGCGATCGTCGCCCGCAGCCGGGGGCGCCGCAGCCCCCGCAGGGAGGCGCGCCCCCGGGAGGTCCGGCGCCGCTGACGCCCGAGGAACGGAAGGCGCGCCGCGAGCGGCGCGAGCGCGAGTGGAGGGAGCGCGTGGAGAAACGGATTCTGGAGCGGCAGGCGAGGGCCGCGCAGGGGGGGGCGGCTCCGGACGGCGGGGCGGCCATGCCCGGCGCGGCGCCGCAGCCTCCGGTCGTTCCGCCGGCGGGATCGCCGCCGCCCGCCCCGCCCCAGGGCGGCCCGTCCCAGGAGCGGCCTCCCGAGCACCGCGGCGGCGTCCGGGGACATCGCCATCGCCATCGCGGCGGCCGCGGCCGCGGTCCCGGCGGTCCGCGCCCCGGTCCGTCCGGCGGCCCGCCTCCGCAATCGCCGCCGCCCGCGCCGCCTCCTCCACCCAACCCTTAGGCTGAACCCGACGAATGGCCAAGTTCTACATCACCACCGCGATCGACTACGCGAACTCCAACCCCCACACCGGCACCGCCTACGAGAAGATCGGCGCCGACGCGATCGCGCGCTGGAAGCGCCTGCAGGGGCACGACGTGTGGTTCCTGATGGGGATGGACGAGCACTCGATGAACGTCGAGAAGAAGGCGCAGTCGCTCGGGATGGACCCGGAGAAGTACTGCGACGGGATGGAGCCGAAGTTCACCGAGCTGTGGAAGGCGCTCGACATCTCGTACGACGACTTCATCCGCACGACGCAGAAGCGGCACATCGCGGCGGCGACGGAGTTCTTCCGGCGGGTGCACGCGAAGGGGGACATCTACAAGGCGCGGTACTCGGGGCTGTACTGCGTCGGGTGCGAGGCGTACCTGAAGCCGGCGGACCTCGTGGAGGGGAAGTGCAAGAACCACGGGACGGAGCCGCAGAAGCTCGAGGAGGAGAACTGGTTCTTCCGACTGTCGAAGTACACGCAGGCGATGATCGAGCACATCGAGAGGAACCCGGACTTCGTGAAGCCGGACGTGCGGCGGAACGAGGTGCTGAACGTCGCAAAGGAGGGGCTCGAGGACATCTCGATCTCGCGGGCGACCTTCAAGTTCGGGATCCCGCTTCCGGTGGACCCGGCGCACGTGATGTACGTCTGGTTCGACGCGCTGATCAACTACATCAGCGCGGTCGGGTTCGCGAGCGACGAGGCGCGATTCGCAAAGTGGTGGCCGGCGGACCTGCACGTGATCGGCAAGGACATCACGCGGTTCCACTGCCTCCTGTGGCCCGCGATGCTGATGAGCGCGGGCGTCCCCCTCCCGGGGCAGGTCTGGGGGCACGGCTGGGTGCACTACAAGGGACAGAAGATGTCGAAGTCCACGGGGCACCTGCTCGACCCGTTCGACGTCATCAACCCGCAGCCCGGCAACGTGCGCTTCGAGAACGGCGACACGCCGAAGATCGAGGCGATCCGCCCCTGCGGCGCGGACGCGCTGAGGTACTTCCTGCTGCGCGAGGTGTCCTGGGACCGCGACGGCGACTTCACGTGGGAGGCGTTCATCGCGCGGTACAACGCGGACCTCGCGAACGACCTGGGGAACCTGCTGCACCGGACGCTGAAGATGGTCAACACCTACTGCGGCGGCGCGATCCCGGCGGAGACGGAGGCCGGCGGCACCGACGCGGACATGGTCGCCCACATGGA
The DNA here is from genome assembly GCA_020849035.1 of Planctomycetia bacterium. Taxonomy (GTDB): domain Bacteria; phylum Planctomycetota; class MHYJ01; order WSZJ01; family WSZJ01; genus WSZJ01. The sequence goes on along the minus strand of JADLHC010000187.1, from coordinate 4,040 downwards.
CGCCCTCCCGCGCGACGTCGGGGCGCTGATGGACGCGCAGGACCTGAGCGGGGCGCTCGGGCGGATCTGGGACGCGGTGAGGCGCGCGAACTCGTACATCGAGGAGGCGCAGCCGTGGGCGCTGAACAAGCAGGGGAAGGCGGCGCGGGTCGGCGCCGTCATGACGAACCTGGCGACGGCGATCGCGCGGATCTCGGCGCTGGTGTACCCGTTCCTGCCCTCGTCGGCCGGGAAGATCCGCGAGCAGCTCGGCCTGCCGCCGAAGCCTGAGGGCGTCCCCGGGGCCTGGGCGGCGCTCCCCGCCGGCCACAAGGTCCGGGAGGGGGCCGTCCTGTTCCCGCGGATCGAGACGGAGAAGAAGGACGCGCCGGCCGCCGGGAAGCCCAGGGGTCAAGGCGGGGGCGCGCCGAAGCCGAAATAAGGTCCGGATGCCCGAAGAATCCACCGATCTCCCCGAACTGCTCCGGAAGATCCGCGAGAAGGACCCGCGGTTCGCTCCCGAGGCGTACGCGTTCACCTTCCAGGGCCTCGATTTCACCATGCACGAGATCAAGGGGCGCCGGCAGCACGTGACGGGGCAGGACCTCCTCGAGGGAATCCGCCGGCTCGCCGCGAAGGAGTTCGGGCGCCTCGCGCCGATGGTGTTCCGGGCCTGGGGCGTGCGGAAGAGCCGCGACTTCGGCGACATCGTCTACAACCTCATCGACGCCGGCGTCATGAGCCGCCGCGACGAGGACCGCATCGAGGATTTCGAGGGCGGGTTCGACCTCGCGACCGCGTTCGAGAACGAGGACGAGCCTCCGGCGCCGCGGGACGCGTAGGCCCGTCGCGGGAAATTTCTTCGCCGGGCGGGCGGCGCCGCCATAATGCCCCCTTCCCGCGCCCCGCTCCTTTCCTCCCCACCCACGCTGCACACCCGGATCGCATGGAGAAGAACTCCGCCGTCCTCCAGGAAATCGCTTCGATCCTCGAGCGGAAGGGGATTTCGCGCGACGAGATGGAGGGGATGCTCGAGATCGTCCACCCCGTGGACCTGGCGTTCATTCTCGAGGACATGAGCGCGGAGGAGAAGGCGCAGGTCTTCCGCCTGATGGATCTCGAGACGGCCGCGGCGGTGCTGGTGGAGCTGGACGACGACGCGACGCGCGACGTCGTGAACGCGCTTCCGCAGGACCTGGTGCAGCGCATCCTGGCGGCGATGTCGGCTGACGACGCGGCGGCGACGGTGCGGCTGATCGCGGAGGACCGCGGGCGCGACGAGGCGCTGGAGTTCCTCTCGCGGCGGCAGCGGAGCGAGGTGAAGGAGCTGCTGCGCTACGGCGAGCAGACGGCCGGCGCGCTGATGACGACGAACTTCGTCGCGGTGCCGGCGGGCGCGACGGCCGCGGAGGCGCTGAAGGCGCTTCAGGGCGCGGTGCGGTCGAACACGGTGATCTACACGTACGTGACGGACGCCTCGGGCGTGCTCAAGGGCGTGTTCTCGATCCGGGAGCTGCTGAAGGCGCGGCCGGAGACGCCGATCGCGGAGTTCATGAAGACGGAGGTGCTGTCGGTGCCGCCCGGGATGGACCAGGAGGAGGTCGCGCGGATCGTGCGCCGGTACACGCTGGAGGCGATTCCCGTGATCGACGCGTCGGAGCGCCTGCTGGGGGTGGTCACGGCCGACACGATCCTGCAGGTCGTGGCGGAAGAGGCGGGGGAGGACCTGCTGAAGATGGCCGGCGCCGGGGGCCTCAACGTCTTCGCCGACCCGATCCTGCGCCGCGTGTTCCTGCGAATCCCGTGGCTGCTCCCGCCGCTCATGGGCGGGCTCATCGTGGGCAAGATCCAGAACACGTTCGCCGGCTTCAACGCGGCGGAGTTCATCTCGCTCGTGCTGTTCATCCCCGTCATGATGGGCACCGCGGGGAACGTCGCGGTCCAGTCCTCCACCCTCATCGTCCGGGGGCTCGCCACGGGCGAAATAAAAACATCGCGAGTCCTCGGCATCCTCGCCGCCGAAACCGGCGTCGGCGCCCTCATCGGCCTCGTCTGCGGCCTCCTCATCGGCCTCGTCGGCCTCCTCTTCGCCTCCCCCCACATCGGCGCCATCGTCGCCGTCTCCATGCTCGCCGCCATCACCGCCGCCGCCCTCAACGGCACCGCCTTCCCCCTCCTCCTCCACCGCCTCAAGGCCGACCCCGCCATCTCCGCCGGCCCCTTCATCACCGCCCTCAACGACATCACCGCGACGCTCATCTACATGGGGACCTCGCTCGCCCTCCTCCGGATCTTCGGATGAGGGTCGCCGCGATCGACATCGGCTCGAACACGACGAAGCTCCTCGTCGCGGAAACCGGAAGCGGCGGCGTGGAGCCCGTCCGCGAGGAGATCGCCTACACGCGGCTCGGGCAGGGGATCGGCGAGGGGAAGCCGCTTCAGCCGGAAGCGATCGCGCGGACCGTGGAGGCCGCCGTCAAGTTCGCGGCCGCGGCGCGCGAGGCCGGCGCCGCCCGCCTGGTCGTCACCGCCACCGAAGCCGCGCGAAACGCGCCGAACGCGTCGGAGTTCGTGCAGGCCTGCAGGAGCCACGGGCTGGAGGTGCAGGTGCTGAGCGGGGAGGAGGAGGCGCGCCTCTCCTGGCTCGGCGGCACCTCGGATTTTCCCGGCCAGCCCACGGTCGTCCTCGACGTCGGCGGCGGCTCGGCGGAAATCACCGCGGGCGACGGCGACGTCGTCACCTGGTCCACCCGCCTCCCCCTCGGCGCCGTCCGCCTCCGCGAACGCTTCCTGGGCGACGCGGCCCCCGCCCGCCCGGGCGCCTGGACGCTCCTGGAGGACCACGTCCACGCGGCGCTGGCCGCGGTCCCGCCCGACCTTCCCGGCACCCTGATCGGCGTCGGCGGCACCGTCGCCGCGCTCGCGAACCTCGCCCACCCGGCGGACGCGACCAAGCCCATGACCGCCGAGAAGATCGCTTCCGTCGCCGCCTTCCTGCGCACGTTGTCCCGTCCCCAGATTCTGGCCCTTGGCGTCCCCTGGGGCCGGGAGGACATCATCGCCCCGGGCGCGGCCGTGGTCGCGCTCGTCGTCCGGCATCTGGGGCGCGAGCGGCTCGTTCCCTCGCTCAAGGGCCTCCGCTACGGCGTCCTGCGCGATCTCGGCCGTTAACGGCTGTTTCAAACGCAAATTCTTCGTCAGGACGGTCCCCTCCCGTCGTAAACTCATGTGAAGCCTGTTTCCCCCGGGTGGGAATGGCAGTCGCGCCGGCGGCCGTGAGGGAGGGACGCCTCCACGCGGAGGTCTGCCCGCCCCCCCCGTCGCCCCGCACGGGATCAGGGGAATGTGCATGGCTTTCCAGGACAAGCCGCTGGTCTGCACAGACTGCGGCTCGACGTTCATGTTCACAGCCGCGGAGCAGGAATTCCACAGGCAGAAGGGGTTTGCCAACGAGCCCCGCCGCTGCGCCACCTGCCGGGAGAAGCGCAAGCGCGAGGGGCGGGGCCTCCTGCCCGGCCAGCAGATGCACAAGACCCAGTGCGCCGGCTGCGGGGCGGACGCAGAAGTTCCATTTGTACCCCGGCTGCAGAAGCCTGTATATTGCCGGGCCTGTTTCGACAAGCAGAAGGACGGGGGCGGCGGTCGTCCCCGGGCCTGACTCTCCAGCGACGAAAGGACGGCGGCCGGCGCATGATCAAGATCAACATCGAAAAGAAGGACCAGCTCGACCGGGCTCTCAAGCAGTTCAAGCGCATCTGCAACGACGCGGGGATCTTCAAGGAGATCAAGCGCTCGACGTACTACGAGAAGCCGAGCGAGCAGCGCCGCCGGGAGGAGAAGCAGCGGGAGAAGAACATCCGGAACATCGGGAAGAAGAAGGTGAAGAAGGTGTACCGCTAACGGCAGTGGCGAGCGGCGAGTCGCGAGTGAAAGGCCCCGCGGTGACGCGGGGCCTTTTTTCGTCAGCGCGGGCGGACGTCGAAGATGTGGAGTTTCTCGGGAGCCTGGGCGGCGAGCGTGGAGCCATCGTCGCTGAAGGCGACGTCCAGGACGGGCCCGCT
>JADLHC010000186.1 GCA_020849035.1 Planctomycetia bacterium | reverse complement strand
GCGTCTGCTGCGACATCGACGGCAGCGCGATCTTCTGGGTGAAGAACCTGGACGACGGCAGCAGCATCGACCGTCTGCAGGTGCGGGTGATCGACCTGGGCGGGAACTAGCTCGATCCGTCCGGAGTTGAGGTGATTTCACCGGGCCCCGGGGCAACCCGGGGCCCGGTTCGTTGTCGGGAACGGTAGCCCTCCGCGCGCGCCCGTTCCGCTCGTCTCTTGACCCGCGCCTCCCGCGCGATAGCATGACGCCCCGCGATGAAAATCAGCGCCAAGGCCGAGTACGCTTGTCTGGCGATGTTCGAGCTCGCCAAACGTCACGGCGGCCCCCGCCCGACGCAGATCCATCTCATCGCCGAGGCGCAGGCCATCCCCTCGCAGTACCTCGTCCAGATCCTCATCCAGCTCCAGCGCGCCGGCCTGGTCCGAAGCGAGCGCGGGGCGAAGGGCGGGTACCGGCTGGCGCGCGAGCCGCAGGATATCTCGGTCGGCGAGGTGCTGCGCGTGATCGACGGCCCCCTGATGGTGTCGCGCGGGGGGAATCCCGGTCAGGACGGAGACGAGACGGGGGGCAAGCAGTTCCGCGAGATCTGGGCCGAGGTGCAGGAGGCGATGAGCGAGGTGGTGGACCGGAGGAGCTTCGCGGATCTCGTGGCGATGTATGAGAAGGAGTTCGAAGTGAAGAAAGGGAAGGGCGACCGGTAGGGGCGCCGGGCGCGGAAATGCGCCGTGGGGGCTTGCGCGAAAGTGGAGAGGGTTGTAGTGTGAGGCTAATCATGATCAAAACAGTCAACAATGCCGTGCTCGAAATCCCGGCACTGGCCCAGTCCATCGGCAACACCCCCCTCCTGCCCCTTCACCGCCTCGCCGAAGGCTCCGGCTCCCTCATCCTCGCCAAGGCCGAATGGGCCAACCCCTCCGGCTCCGTCAAGGTCAGGGCCGCCTCCCGCATCGTCGCGGAGGCCTTCCGCGACGGCCTCCTCCCCGGGCGCACCCTTATCGATTCCACTTCCGGGAACACCGGCATCGCCTACGCCTTCCTCGGCGCCGCCCTTCGCTTTCCCGTCGAACTCGTCATGCCGGAAAACGTCTCGCCCGAGCGCAAGGCCATGATCCGCGGCTACGGCGCCTCCATGACCTACTCCTCCCCGTACGAGGGCAGCGACGGCGCGATCCTGCTCTGCCGCGAGCTGGTGCGGAAGGAGCCGGACCGGTATTTCTACGCCGACCAGTACGGCAACCCCGCGAATTGGCGCGCGCATTTCGAGACGACCGGCCCCGAGATCTGGCGGCAGACGAGGGGCCGCGTGACGCACTTCGTGGCGTCGCTGGGCACGAGCGGGACGTTCATGGGGACGGGGCGGTACCTGCGGGAGCGGAACCCGGCGATCCGGCTGGTTTCGGTCGAGCCTGCGGCGCCGATCCACGGGCTGGAGGGGATGAAGCACATGGAGAGCGCGATCGTGCCGCCGATCTACGACCCGGAGCTGGCGGACGAGAGGCTGAAGGTGGAGACGGAGGACGCGTACCGCACGGTGCTGCGGCTGGCGCGCGAGGAGGCGATCCTGGCCGGGTTCTCGAGCGGGGCCGCCGTCTGGGCCGCGCGCGAGGTCGCCGAGCGCAACCCCGGCGCGGTCGTCGTTACGGTCCTGCCGGACGGCGGCGACCGCTACCTGTCCACGCCCGTCTGGGAGGAGATCCTTGCTGGTCATCAGCCCTGAGGCCGCCGCCCAGGTCGTTGCGGAAGCGCAGCGCGCCTACCCCCACGAGGGGTGCGGGATGCTCGTCGGCCTGCGCTCCGGCGCCGATTTCGTCGTCTCGGAGGCGCCCACGGGTGCGAACGAGAACTCCGTCCGCCCGCGCGTCTGGTACGACCTGTCGCCGGCGGACCAGCTGCGCGTCTCGAAGGACGCCGCCGCGCGCGGCCTCGAAATCGTCGGCTACTACCATTCGCATCCCGATCACCCGGCCGCCCCCAGCGAGGGGGACCGCAGCCGCGCGTTCGGGTCCTTCGTGTACGTCATTGCGTCCGTCGAGAATGGGAAGTACAAGGTCATGACTGCGTGGACCCTGGACGACGACACGGCGTTCCCGGAGCACGACGCGAAGTTCACGCGGGTGGACATCCAGGAAGGGAGACCCTGACATGGCGGTGAAAGTGCGCGTTCCCGCGCCGCTTCAGAAGCTCACCGGCGGCCAGCCCGAGATCCAGGGCGCCGGCGTGACGGTGCAGGAGGTGATCGCGAGCCTGGACACGAAGTATCCCGGCGTGAAGGACAAGCTCTGCGATCCGGCGACCGGCAAGGTGCGCCGCTACCTGAACGTCTTCGTGAACGACAAGGACGTGCGGTTCCTGCAGGGCGAGGAGACGCCGGTGAAGGAAGGCGACGAAATGTCGATCGTCCCGGCGATCGCGGGCGGCTAGCCGGTCCCGCGGACGGGCCGGGTGGCGTAGAATCAGCCCATGAACCGCAGGCAGATCCTCGCCGCGATTTCCGTCGCCGCGCCGCTCCTCGTCTGGACGAGCTGCGCGTTCGGCCCGAGGGCCGAGCCCGGGGGCGGGCCGCCGGCCGGAAAGCCGCGCCGGGCGCTCGACGCGGCGTTCGACTGGCAGGCGCAGGTTCTCTGCGACACCGCGCCGCTCGCCGCCTTCGAGGTCGGCGGAGTCCGCGTCCCCCGGGAGGGCGCCGGCTGCATCGTCCTCGTGCCGAAGCCGGGCGAGGACCCGGCGCCCGCCCTCCGCGAGGCGGCCGCCGCGGCCGCCGGTGAGAAGGACTTCCGCGCCTGGTGGGCCGCGCCGGATGCCGCGACCGACGCCGCCGCCCGCGCGGCCGGCGTTCCCGGCATCGACGGCGCCGTCGCCCCCCAGGTCGGCGAGGCCATCCCGGTCGACATCCGCCCCGCCCTCCTCGTCGTCGGCCCCGACGGCCGCATCCAGTTCGCACACCTCCCAGGTTCCTCCTGGGACCCGGAGCTCTTCGCCTACGAGGCCCGCGAGATCGCCGTCCGGATCGCGGTCGAGAAGGCGAAGCGCGACGGATCGCTGCGCATCGGCATCCGGCGGATCACGCCGCCGCCGCAGAAGTCCTGGAAAGGCGCGCTCTGGTGCGGCGCGTGCCATCGCGGTTTCTTCCGCGACTGGCTTCTCACCCCGCACTCGGTCGCGCTGGCGGACCTGGAGCGCCTGGGGAGGGACGAGGACCCGGAGTGCATCAAGTGCCACGTGATCGGCTGGGAGAAGGGCGGCTACGCCGATCGGGACCGGCACCGCGCGTTCGCGGACGTCCAGTGCGAGGCCTGCCACACGCCCGAGCGGACTCACTCGCCCGACCGCCCGATGTCGGCGGCCCGGGGCGACTACACGGACACCTGCGGGCAGTGCCACACGCAGAACTTCTCCTTCTTCTCGGACCCCGCGCTTGCGATGAAGTACGTCTCCCACCCCCAGCGCGAAGCCGCCGAATTCGACCCGAAAGTCTCGTGGGCGATCCGCGACAAGGCCATCGGCGCCCTCAAGGACCAGATGTACGCCGAGGTCTGCGGCAAGACGGACTTCGTGGGATCCTCCAAATGCGTCGAGTGCCACGAGGAGGTCCACGCCTCCTGGTCCGGGACGCCGCACGCGAAGGCGTTCGCGGCGCTGGAGAAGGAAGGGAAGGCGGAGGACCCGAAGTGCCTGCCGTGCCACACGACGGGGTTCGGGCAGAAGAAGGGCTTCCAGAGCCTTGCCGCGACTCCCGATTTCGCCGGCGTCGGCTGCGAGTCCTGCCACGGACCGGGCCTGAAACATGTCGAGGCGAAGACGGACGAGGAGCGCCGCACGACGATCTTCGCCTTCGACGAGAAGTGCCCGACGTGCGTCATCACGCGCATCTGCCAGTCCTGCCACGACGAGCACAAGCGCCCCTGCTTCGTGAAAAACGAGCGGCCCTTCGAGATCATCGAGTCCCTGCAGAAGGTCCGGCACCGGAAAAAGTGACCACGCCTGCTGCGCTGCCCTCCGCCGGATTCGAATACGCGGTGCTCGTCTACCTCGGCGCGGCGGTCGTTTCGTTCGCGGCGGCCGGCTCGATCTTCTGGCGACGCCGGAGGCAGGCCGGGCGTCACGTGCCGACGGCGCTGGCGGTGGCGTTCCTCATCGCGGTCTGCCAGCTCGTCGTCGTCACGTCGCTGTCGCGCGTGAAGGCGTCCGACTACGAGGGGACGTTCTTCCGCGACACGATGCACACGTCGGCGATGGTGTTCCTCCCCGCGTTTTTCGTCTCGGCGTTCGTGATGGCGGCCTCCGGGGCGTACCTGTCGGAGCTGGCAGGGACCCAGCCGTTCCCGCTGTCGCACACGCTGGCGCAGGAGCCGCGCGGCGTCGTGCGACCCGCCGTCCTCACGCTGCTCATCGCCGGCGCGTCGGGCGCCGCAGGACTCGCCTATTCCGTGGCCCTGTTCAAGGGCTGCGAGGTCGTGACCGGGAAGCCGCCGCAGCCAGCACCGGGCACCGAGGACCTCGCCGCCATCTTCGCCGGCAACGTCCCCCTCGTCCTCGCCTTCGGCCTCGCCGCCGCCATCTGGGAGGAGGTCTTCGTCCGCCTCTTCCTCCTCAACGGCCTTCGCTGGGTTTTCCGCAGCGCCCGGGGCGGCACCGTCGCCGCCGTCGTCGTCTCGTCCGCGATCTGGGCCGCAGGCCACGCCGGCACCATGAACCCCGAGCTCGTCAAATTCCTCCAGGTTTTCCCGATCGGCCTGCTGTTCTCCCTCGTCTACCTCAGGCGCGGCGCCGAGACGACCCTCGCCGCCCACGCCGCGTTCAACGCCGGAATCCTCTTCCTCGGGGGGTTCCAATGAGGGAACACCTCGAGCGTCTCGCCCGCCGCGCGCGCCTCGTCGCCGCGCGCGAGGGGTTCCTCGACGCGTTCTTCTGGACCTCCTACGCCGCGGCGTCGCTCCTCGTCGCCGACCGCATCCGGCTCGAGTTCGCTCCGGGCGGGCGCGTGCTGTCCGATGCGAAATGCGCGGCGCTGCTGCTCGGCGCGGCGCTGGCGGCCTCGGCCTTCGCAGCGGCCGTGCGCGCGATGCGGACCCGTCCCGCGGCGGCCGACCTGGCGCGCGCAACGGACCGCTCCCTCGGCCTGCACGACCGCGTCGCGACGGCTCTCGAGGGCGCGGCGGGGGCGCTGGCACCGCTGGTGAAGCGCCAGGCGGAGGAGGACCTCGCGGCCGCGCCCGCGGTGCGGATCCTGCCCTCTCCTCCGGCGGGCCGCCGCCGCTGGGCCCTCGCGGCCGTCCTCGGGGCGCTTCTCGTCGCGCTCCTCCCGCCGCCGCCCGGCGCGGGGACCTCTGCGGCGAGCGCGATCAGGGAGCGCCGTCCGCGTACGGGGGCCGAGGTGGACGGCCGCGGCGCCGGGGGCGCGCCGGGCGGTCGCGGGGGCGGACGAGCGGAGGGCGGCGGGGGGAACGGCGCGGACGGGGACCGACCCGACGCAGGGGGCCGGAACGGCCGCGGGCGCCCCGCGCCGCCGCCGCCCCTGTCCGGCGACCCGGAGCGCACGAAGTTCCGCGAGCGCCCGGCCCATGTCGACCCGCTCGTCGGCGAGGGCGCCTGGAAACCCTCGCGCGGCCTCGGCCTCGACGCCGGTGCGGCGGCCGCGGGGGCGCCCGGCGCCGAGACGGACCCCGAACGCCTCGAAGCCTACCGCCGCCAGGCCGAGGCCTTCGTCGGGCGCGACGGCTTCCCGCCCGCCGACCGCGCCCTCGTCCGGGGCTACTTCGACCGCGTCGCTCCCGCGCAGTAGCGAAAAAAAAGCCCCGGTTTCCCGGGGCTCCTTCGTTGCGCGAGTCCCTTACTTCTTCGCCAGCCACCTCGCCGCCAGATCCTTCTCCGCGGGGCCGCACCCCGCGAACGCCGGAGACTCGATCGCCAGCTTCTCACGCTTCACGATCGCCCGGAACGCCTCCGCGATCTGCTGGCCGGAGTGCTGGGAAGCGGCGTTCTGGCGCGGGAAGAGCCGGAGAAGCGGGACGAGGGCGCGGGCGTCGCCGCATTTCTCGAGGACCTCGATCAGCGCGAGCGGGACGAGCGTCGTGCCGTCGCCGAGGTACGCCAGGACCTCTTCGACAGCCTCGGGTGCGCAGCAGGTTCCCGCGGTTTTGACCACGAGGCGGAGGCGCGCGTTGCCGATGTGCTCGGCCATCACGCGGTTCGCGATCGGCACCGAGGAGAGCTTGGCGAGCTGCTCGAGGGCGATCGGCGCGGCGCGGCGGCCGTCGATGGAAAGGAGCAGCTCCGTGAGGTCCTCGACGAGCGCGACGTCCGTCGTCGAGCGGATGGACGGGACGCGGGCGAGAGCCTGCACGACGGGCTGGAACGAGGCGGGGCCGATTTCGCGCAGCGCGTTCTGGAGCTGGGTCTGGCGGAGGGATTCGCGCGCGTTGAGGAACATCGTGTCGACGAGCGCGCGGGCGGCGGTGGCGCCGAGGGCCACGAGGCGCGTGAGCGAACCGTTGCGCTTCGTCACGTCGTGGCTGAGCCACATTTCGATGTCGGATTTGATGTCGGGCGTCAGGGTCGCGGCGGGCGGCCGCGAGTCGGGCTCGCTGTCCTGGTTGCCCATCAAGTGATCCCTCCGAAGAGTCCCCTCGAGCCGGCCGGTCGGGTCCGGCCGGGGAAAGCTTGCGCCGGGCGGGCCCGGAAGCCGAGGCCGGCGCGATGCCGGCTCGCTTCACTGGTGCGAAGTATAGAGAAGCGGGGAATTGACGCAAAAAAGAATTTGCATTTCGTTCGCAGCGCATCGCATTGCGGCGCAATGGGTTGCGTATGCGTGCAGTTTGTTCCGCGGATTTAGGAATGTTCGGGAATGTTCGGGGTGCGTCCCGGCCGCGCGAACAAAATAAAAATCGGGTGGTCCGGATGGTCGCGCGAAATAAAAAGAGACGTCCCCGGTCGGCTGAATCGTGTTTTATGAATTTTACGATCGAGTGAGATCTCGAGAGGAGAGCCGCACCCTATTTTTCTTTTTCCGCCGGCCCGCCTTCCACCACCCGGTCCTTCCCATCCACGAGGAAGATCCGCGCCGCCCCCTTCTCCGCAGGCACGAACACGCAGTCCCCCGGCGCCTGCAGCGCCGCCGGTCCCGCGTGCGCACCAGACACCGTCTTCACCACCCCGTCGAGCACCAGCCTGTCCGGCATCACCGTGAACAGCAGCACCCGCCCCTTCTCCCCGTCCGTCACCGCCAGCTGCACACGGTCCAGCTCGTCCCCCAGCTTCCTCACCGCCAGCCCCTGCTCCTCGCCCCCCCAGTCGCCCACGTCCACGTTCCAGTTGTGGTCCCGCTCGAATCCCTTCCCGTTGAACGTCAGCCTCAGCACGTGGCTCTTCCGGTCCGTCCGCCTGTCCACCACGAAGAACACCTTCGGGTCGCGCGGGTCCAGCCCCATGGCGCACGGCCGCAGCTTCTCGCCGCCGTACGTCGTGATCAGCTTCGTCGTTTCGTCCCACGCGACGATGCGGTTCGCGCCGGGATCCGCGATCAGCAGCACCTCCTTCGCCAGCGGCAGGGCCAGCATCCCGCGCGGCTCGCGCAGCTCGCGCGCCGCGGCGTTGTCGCCCAGCCGCCCCGCCGCGCGCGTCATCCGCACGGTGACCGCGTCCACGTCCAGGTCGAAAATCGGCGCGTCGAGGAAGACGCACTCCCGCTGGATCGACGCCACCCGCGCCGACTTCGTGTTCCACGTCACCACGTCGCCGATGTTCAGCTCCCCCAGCTGCCGCGCGTCCCGGACCCGGAACTCCTTCGCGCTCCCGCGCTTCCCGTTCACCTGCCCCAGGTCGTACTTCCGCTCGAACGCCCCGCCCGGGGAAGCGTCGAGGATCTCGAGCGCGACGGGAGGCTCCTCGCCGGAGGCCCGCAGCGTCACAAACAGGCGCGAGGGCTTCGCGGCGGAGCGGAGGATGCGCCGTGCGGCGTGGGCGGGGAAGGGGCTGGCGAGGAGTTCGCGGTCGAGGCCGAGCGACGGGTTGCGGAGGGTCATCGCGAACGGGTCGCCCTCGCCGGGGGTGGCGGCGACGACGAAGCGGTCCTGCGCGAACGGGGAGAGGGAGAGCGCGTTCAGCACGGCGGCGGCGGCGACGATGCGCGGGAGGGTCTCGGTCCCGTCGGCGGCGACGGAGGTGACCTCGAACGTCGCGCGCGTGCGGCCGCGCCCCCAGGAGTCCGGGCCCGCGAGGTCGAGCGGGACGAGCGCCGTGCCCTCCGACGCCGGGAAATCGCCGACGGGCGTGCGGATCCACGCGGGCTCCCAGCGGCGGTAGACGCGGAAGAGGCTGCCGGGCTGGCCCTTGATCGCGAGCTCGAGCATCGTGCCCTGGACGGGAGCCTCGACGGAGAAGTCGGGCGGCAGGGCGCCGGGGGCCCAGTTGATGCGGATGTCGGTGACCCACTCGGCCTTGTCGGTCAGGGAGTGGAGGAAGAGCGCGAGGCGGCCGTGGGCGCCGGCGTCGGCGGCGCCGAGGAGGCTGGCCTCGCCGTGGGCGCCGACGGCGACGGTGACGATCGTCCCGGCGTCGGCCTGGAGGCCGTTCTTCCAGCGCTTGAGGCCGAAGAGGTCGGTGGAGGCCGGCTCGTAGGGATGGCCGGTGTCCCAGCGGCCGGCGGAGTCGGTCGTGCCGGAGCGCAGCGGCGACGCCTTGCCGCAGGGGACGAGCGCGACGGTGGCGCCGGGGACGGGGTTCCCGTCGCGGTCCAGCACGCGCACGACGACCTTGTCGGGGGCCATTTCGGTCCAGGCGGGGAGCGGCGCGCCGCGCACGCCCTGGAGGAACCTCCGCGCGTACTCCGCGGCGGGGACGCCCGCGACCCGGTGGCCGGTCGAGCTGATGTCCGCGCGCCAGTAGCGCGACGAGAGCTGCACCGGACGCCCGTCCGCCGTCGCCGCGATCCCGGTCGTCGCCGCGTTGAGCCGCCCGTTGTCGATCCCGGCCAGCGGGTGGAAGAGCCGCGCCACCTCGCGCAGCTCGTCGACGGCCGGCTTCGCGGGGGGCTTCACCGGCTCCGGCCCCTTCCAGTCCAGCCGCTCCCACTCGCCGCCCCAGTGCGCCTCGACCTGCCGGACCCCCTCATACCGCTCCCGCAGCGCCTTCCACTTCGCGTCGCGGTCCTTCGCCGCCGCGTCGTCCGGCCAGCCGACGTCGAAGCCGTCGAACGCGACGCGCACGAGCGCGTCCTCGTTCCCGGCGCCGCCCGAGCGCGCCCAGATGGCGCTCAGCGCGTCGGCCGTCTTGCGCATGAGGTACTCGAGGCCGGGCGGGTCGCCGGGCACGGACGGGCGGGCGTCCTGCAGGTTCTTCCAGTCGCGCAGGACGGGATGGTAGGGAAGGGCGTGCCAGGCGACCTCGATGCGGTTGTCGCGTTCGTTCGGGTCCCCCGGGACCTCGAGCGTCGCGACGAGCCAGCGCTCGCCGGTCTCGGCGAGATTCAGGCGCTTCCACTTTCCGCCCGGGCAGTCCTCGAGCGCGTAGGGCCAGGGGGCCTTGACGGTCAGGATCTTGTAGTCGGGCTTGTCGCCGATGCTGCCCGCGATGCGTTCGACGAGGATCTCCGCGTCGGGCTTCGCGCCCGCGACGTCCGCGTTCGGCGACGCCGCGCAGAGCCATACCCGCAGCTTCCCGCCGCCGGGAACCTCGAGCTTCCCGTTGTTCTTCACGACGATCTGCCACGTCGTTTCTTCGCCTTTCGCCGGCCACCCGAAGTGCCCGTCGTCGGCCCCTGGGAGGTAGGCCGTCGCGCGCCGGGCGCAGGAGATGCCGGCGTCGGGGCGCTCGTCGAGGACGTTCGCGGCGCGGGTGGTCCCGTCGACGGGGCCGCGCACCCAGCCGAAGACGGCGCCGGCCGCGATGGGAAGCGGTCCCTCGGGGCGCCTGTCGAGGCCCTCGGGGCGGACGCGCATCGAGACGGAGGAGGCGGCCCCGCTGGCGCCCGGCCAGGCCTGGCGCGAGGGCATGCGCCCGTCGTAGAACGGCCCGGGATCGGGCCCCTTGCCCGGCTCGCGCGCCGGGGCGACGCGCACCTCGAGCGGGAGCGCCGGGTCCGCGGGCAGGAGCGCGATCGCGTCGAAGCCGTCCTTGAGGAAGTCGCCTGCGCAGATGCCGGAGGTGCAGAGGAAAGGGACGTCCGGGGCGGCGTCGTCCACGACCTTGACGAAGCAGGCGCCGGGGGAGACCTCGCGTCCCCACCGGAAGAAGCGCAGGGAGGTGCCGGCTTCGCCGCCGACCGGGAAGCAGACGGCGTCCTCGCCGGTCCCCCAGAAGTCGCCGACGGCGAAGCCGGCGACGAAGGACGGATCGGCGGTGACGGGGAGGGGTTCGCGGCGCGTCAGCTCGGCCTCGCCGCTCTCGTCGACCGGGACGCGCACGGTGCCCACGAACCAGTTCGCCTTGTCGCCGTCGCCGGAGCGGATGAGGACGCAGAGCGCGTCGGCGTCGCCGCGCCCGCCGAACAGGTTTCCCGCGGCGACGTGCTCGACGGTCCCGCCCAGCTTCCCGGGGGGCACGGTGCGCGACTTCGCTGGAAGGGCCGCCCAGGGCCGTGCCGAGAACATCTCAGGCGGGTCGTACGCGGTCACGGTCAGCCCGGAGCCGTCCGCGGTGGCCACGACGACGTACGCCTTTCCCACGGCGCGCGGCCGGAAGTCCCCGCACGCGATCCAGGCCGCGGCCTGCGGTCCCGCGATCTTCTCCGACCGCCACCGGACGAGCCACGGCCCGTCCTTCGCCCGCAGCGGAGCGTCGTACACGACGAGGTCGCGCGACCCGTCCTCGTTCTTCTCCAGCGCCGCCAGCGACCCGTGCCCGAACCCCCAGTGCTGCACGCCCTGCGCGGTGGCGGAGAGGGAAGCGGCGAGGAGGAAAGCCAGGGTGGTCGCTCGGCGTCGCATCGCGGGAGGGCGGAGCTTAGCACGCGGGGCGGAGGGCTCAAAACGCGGAGATCGGGCTACCCCTGCCGCAGCTGCTTTTCCGCGTCCACCACGTCCCGGCTCACCCTCGCGGCCGCGGTCTTGAGCTTCTCCGCGAGGTACGGGTCGTTCGCGAAATGCGGGTAGTCCGTCAGAGCGCGGATCGTCTGGCGCTGGAGCTGCACGCCGAGGCGCATGTAGCGCACCATGTCGCCGTCGGAGAGCGACGTGTGCGCCTCGAGCTCCTGGAACGGGCACCCGTGGCTCCACGCCCAGATGCACGACGCCATGCGGAAGTCCATCTCCTTGGTCGGCGTCGTGATCCCGAACTCGCGCTCGAGGTTCCGCGTCTTCTCCACGATGTCCAGCGACTTGAACTTCCACGGCCGCATCAGCTCCTTCGCCAGCGGCCGGAACCAGTCTCCCTTCCGCGCTTCGAAGACGATGGCGTTGAACAGGACGTTGAGCTGGTCCTCGTTGAGGCGGGAGAGGATGCCTGCCTCGATGAACTCGGCGATCTGGATCTCGTAGCCGTAGATCTGCTTCGCGAAGATCCCCTTGGGGGTGAGCTCGCGGTCCTTCGTGTAGCCGATGCGCTCGAGGAGGGCGAGGCGCCGGCGGACCTGCTCGACCATGCCGCGGTAGGAACCGGCATACGCGTGCGGCGCGGGCGGCATGACGCCGCCCTTCTGCTTGCGGCGGCGACGGCGCGAGCTGCGGACGGACGGCGGCGGCGGCGGGGCGGGCGCGGGGGCCCCGAAGTTGGCGAACGAGTCGTCGCAGGCGCGGAAGATGTTCTTCCCGAGGCGCTGCCAGAGGTTGAGGAGCGTCGCGTAGGACAGGTTGAACTGCGAGTGGATCGGCTCGATCTCGCCGTCGATCGTACGGTTGACGGCGTTGAAGCGCGCGTAGGGCCACTCGACGTTGGAGTAGACGTAGCCGACCTCGTCCATGCCGCGGCGGCCGGCGCGGCCGGCCATCTGCATGTATTCGCGGGCGAGGAGAGGGCCGCGGCGGATGCCGTCGAACTTCGTGAGGGCGTCGAAGACGACGGTGCGCGCGGGCATGTTGATGCCGAGGGCGAAGGTCTCGGTCGTGAAGATCAGCTTGATGAGGCCCGCGGTGAAGATGCGCTCGACGATGTCCTTCAGCGTCGGCAGGAGGCCCGCGTGGTGGAACGCGATCCCGCGGCCGACCAGCCGGCGCATCTCGACCACCGCCTTGTCCCCCTCGACGCCGTACTTCAGGCTCCACTCGTCGTAGAGCCGCAGGATGATCTCCTTCTCGGACGCGTTGAGGAACTCGCGGTGCGCCATGTCGTTGGCGCGCTCCTCGCACTCGCGCCGGTTGAAAATGAACCAGATGACCGGCAGCCGGTTCTCCTTCTGGATTTCGTCCATGAGCAGCCGGCGCCACGTGTGCGGTCCCCATCGACCCGACTCGCGGGCGGCGTGCTCGTGCTCCGTCGCGCGGTGCCAGCCCGGCGACCTCCCGCCGACCGGCGTCCCCGCCTCGTCCTCCAGCCTGCGCAGGTCCTTCAGGTTCCCGATCCCGTGCCCGTGCAGCACCAGCAGGTGCTTCAGCGGCACCGGGCGCGACGTCTCGAGGATCACCTCCAGCTTCGCCTTCCGCGTCCGCCGGATCCACGACGCGAACGAGTTCAGGTTCGCAACCGTCGCCGAGAGCCCCACGATCTGGATGTGCTCCGGCGCGAAGATGATCGATTCCTCCCAGACGGTGCCGCGCTCGCGGTCGTCCATGAAGTGGATCTCGTCGAAGATCACGAACTTCACGTCGGAGAGCCGCTCGGGGTCGTCGAAGATCGTGTTCCGCAGGATCTCGGTCGTCATGATCAGCACCTGCGCGTGCTGGTTGATCACGACGTCGCCCGTGACGAGTCCGATCTTTTCGCCGTAGGTTCCCGTGAAGTCGCGGAACTTCTGGTTCGAGAGCGCCTTGATCGGCGCGGTGTAGATGATGCGCTTGCCCTCGTTCAGGCACTTCTCGAGCGCGTACTCCGCGATCAGCGTCTTTCCCGCGCCGGTCGGCGCGCTGACGAGGACGGATTCGCCGCGGTCGATCGCCTGGACCGCGCGAACCTGGAAGTCGTCGAGGGTGTGGCCCTGGTATTCCACGCGGCCGAGGCTAAGGCAACCGCACGGGGCGGTCCATGAACGGGAGTCGCCTACCTCGCTGCGGCCAGGTCCGCCCTGGCCTTCAGCCAGGCCTCGTACGCGGCAACCCAGTCGAGTTCGTTCGGGTCCAGCTCCCGGCCGATGACGGCCGGCACGTGCCGGAGCCTGTCGTACGTGGCCTCCTGGGACTCGTCGTCCTCCGGAAAGAACTCATCGAGGCGCCGTTTCGCCCACCGGGCCGCGCTTTCGAGCGCCTCCACCCACTCGTCGTACCGTTCAAGGAACTCGCGCTCCTCGGCGGTGCGAAGGAAGGCGTCCTTCGCCGCGATCTCGTCACGCCGTTTCAGGCTCCAGGCACCGGGCGGGAACGCCTCGAGCACCGGTCGCGGCGGATCGGGCGGCGGCTCAACGGCCTCCGGCTTCTCCTCGGGCTCCACCAGCCCCTCCAGCGACGGCGGCGGCTCCGACAGCGCCTTCAGCTCCTCCTCCGTCGCAGTCCCCGTCTTCTCCACCTTCGAAACCGACTTGCGCTCGAAAACCAGCGTCCCCGTCAGCCCCTCTCGCGCCTCCACCTGAAGCGCGAGCCGTCCGCGGACGATCGATCGCACGACCCCCCGCGTCGCGTCCCCGTCCTGGTCCGTCACCACGATCCGGTCGAGCCGCTTCAAACCCTCGAACGGGTCCGCTGCGAACGCGGAACCCGCGAGCAGCAGGACGAGGATCGCGGCTCGCTTCATCTCCCGAGCGCCCCCTTCAGCTCCTTCGCCAGCTGCCCCGCCGACGTCAGGCTCATGTGCGCCATGAGCGGCCACTGGTGCGTGGCGGGGTCCGCGAAGATCAGGCACATCCTCGGGTCGTTGATGTCCTTCCCGTCCGTCCCGACGCCCGTGTACCCCGGCATCAGCTCGAATTTCGCGCCCTTCACCTGCCCGCGGCCGTCCTTCAGCCCGAGCCGCCCGGTGTACACGCCGAACTCGACGGACCCGTCGTCCTTCTCGCCCGCCTTCGTCCGCCTCGCGATCTCGTCCTCCACGACCTTGAGGAGGGCGACGGAGGAAGCGCCGGGGAACGTCGCCTTGAGCGGCGCGCCCGCCTTCGTCTCCACCGACAGCACCACGCCGTCCTCGGTCTTCGACGCCTTCCACGAGGCCCCTTCCTTCATGACCAGCCCGCCGTGTTCGTTCGTCTCGCGTCCCTGGATGTCGATGTCGAGCGTGATTGCGAGGGGCGGGAAGAGCAGGTCCGCGGCCGCGGCCTCGACGGCGAACGGGTTGCAGGAGTCGTTGGAGAGGACGATGACGACGGCGTCGTCCCCGAGCCAGCGCGTGAACGCGGTCAGGTAGCCGGCGACCGAGCCCGAGTGCCCGATCTTCGTCGTCCCGCGGTCCGTGATCGCCACCTGGCAGCCGAGCCCGTACCCTGCCTGCTCGGGCGTCGCCTGCGCCTTCTGCGACGCCTCGTTCAGGATCTTCCCGGCGCGCATCGCGCGGTCGAACCGGAACAGGTCGTACGACGTCGTCACCATCCCGCCCATCCCCTTGTAGCCCCAGCCCCAGCCCCACTCGAACGCCCGCCCCAGCGCCTTCTTCGTCTCCTTGTCCTGCCGCGTCGAAGCGCGCGTCGCGTCGAACATCTTCTCCTGCACGAACCCGGAGTCCTTCATCCCGGCCGCGTCGAAGATGTTCTCGTGGATGTACTTCTCGAGCCGCTGCCCGGAGGCCTTCTCGATGATGACGCCGAGGAGCGCGTACCCGGGGTTCGAGTACGCGAACTTCTCGCCGACCTTCGACTCGAGCGGGGACTTCATGGCGATCGCGACGAACTCTTCGGCGGAGTGCGGGGACTGGTAGGGGAGAAGGGCCTCGACGGTCAGGCCGGAGGTGTGGGTGAGGAGGTGGCGGACGGTGATGGCCTTCTTGTCGTCGGGGACGTCCTTGAAGAACTTCGAAATCGGGTCGGTGAGGGCGAGCTTCTTCTGCTCCGCCAGCCTCATGATCGCCGTGGCGGTGAACATCTTGCTGGAGGAAGCGATCTCGAAGTAGGTGGACGGGGTGTTGGGGGTCTTCGCGTAGTCGGCGCTGCCGTAGCCCTTGGCGAGGAGGACTTTGCCGCCTTTAGCGACGAGGACGGAGCCCCAGAAGTCCGGGCCGCCGGCTTTCTGGACGGCGGCGTCGAGCTGGCGGCCGAGGTCGCCGTCCACGACGGCGTCGTCTCCGGCGAGGGCGGGGAGGGAAAGGGCAAGGGCGAGGGCAAGGGTGGGGAGGCGCATGGGGGGATTGTAGGAAAGGACGGCGCGAAAGCTGGAAATTCGGGGGGATGAGGACTCTGTCAGCGGCCCGTCGCCCTGCGGCGCTCCTCCATTCCCTCGATGAGTTTCAGGCGCTCCTCGATCTCGATCCGCTCCTCCGTGCCGTCCGCCCATTCCGCGCGCGCCGCCTCGTAGTGCGGCCTGGACTCGATCGCGCGCCCCGCCTCGAACAGCATCCCGGCCAGCAGAAGCTCCCACTTCGGGTCGCCCTTCGCGGCCTCCGCCGCCTTGCGGAGCGCCGCCTCGTGGTCGTCCTTCTCCCAGGCCGCCCGCGCTTCCGACGCCGCCTCCTCCGCGAGGATCCTGGCCCGCTCCCGCGGCGCTTCCCGCACCTGCCTTGCCGCGGTCCAGAGTCCGGCGCCGCCCGCGAAGGCGGCGGCGACGAGGCCGGCGGTGACGGCGCGGGAGAGGCGGCGTTCGAAGCGTGCGGCGGTGTCGGGGCGGACGCCGGCGTCGAGGAGGAAGTTGACGCGCTGTTCGATGGAGGTGTGGGTGAAGGTCCAGACCTTGCGGACGTTGCCGGCGAGGGCGGCGATTTTCTCGAGGGTGGCGATGAAGACGGTGGCGGGGACGAGGCGTGCGGCGAAGAGGTCGGCCTGGCGTTCGAAGCGGCGGTAGAAGGCGCCGAAGGCGAGGGCGATGGCGCCGCCGAGGGCGGCGACGGCGGCGGTCTGTGCGGCGCCGGGGCCCATGGAGGCGAGGGCGGTTTCCGCGGCGGCGAGGGCGCAGACGGCGCCGAGGGCGAGGGCGGCGTAGACGGCGGAGTGGCGGTGGCGGACGTGGCCGAGCTCATGGGCGAGGACGGCGCCGAGCTCGTCGGCGGAGAGGGTCTCGATCATGGCCTCGGTGAACAGGACGGCGCGGCCGCGGGAGCGGAGGCCGACGACCATGGCGTTGACGGAGCCGCTGGCGGGCCAGAGCCAGAAGTCGGGCGTGGCGACGCCGGCGCGCTCGCAGAGGCGGAGCAGGTCGGAGCGGAGGGGGCTGTCGGGAAACGGGCGCGCGCGCAGGACGCGGGGGAGCCAGGCGGGGGAAGCGAGGAGCGCGACGGCGAGCGCGGCCGCGAGGAGCGCGAGGCCCGCGAAGGGGACGGAGGCGAGGAAGAGCCGCAGGCCGCGGTGGAGCGTGAGGAGCTCGAAGCCGCCGACGACGGCGAGCGCGGGGACGAGCGGCAGCGCGGCGAGGCGCAGCTCGCCCGCCAGGACGGTGCGGAAGAGCGGCGCGGCGGCCGGTCCCGGGACGCGCCAGGCGCGCGCGATTCCCGCAGCGGTCGCGAAGACGAACAGCGGGTACGGGACGAGCGCCGCCGCGACCGAGATCCCGGGGAGCCCGCCGAGGCGGAGCGTCCCCCACGCGAATTGCGGCCAGTTCAGGTTCAGGATCGCCGCGGCGTGGAACACCAGCGCCAGGAACCGGTACGCGTTCTCGGCGCGCGTGAGACGCCGGACGCGGACCTCGCCCGTCTCCCCCGGAATGCGCCGCCTCGATTCGCGGGCGTAGGCATGCCCGCAGAGCACCTGGAGGAAGAGCAGCGCGGCGAGTCCGAGGAGCGTCGCCCGCGGGTCGTACCAGGGCGTCGAGATCTCAGGCGTCCAGCTCAGCGACAGCGCGAACGCCGCGAGCGCGGTGAAGATCGGGAACACATGGCGTAGAATGAGGGCAAGTCTGCCAGAGGGCAAGTCGCAAGGTTGTTTCAGGGAAGCGCGCGCCTTCGTAACGAGACGATGGTGGAGGGCCGAACTGCGTGAGTCGTTCTCCGGTCTTCTGGATTGTTTCCCTGGCGATCGCAAATGTCGCCTGCGCCGCACTGCTTCTGGCAAGCCCGGCGAAGCAGGTCCGGGGAACACCGGTGGTCCCTCGGCCGGTCCATACGCATCCCTCGGAGGTGAACGAGTTACCCGCGCCCCAGGCCGAAACCGGGAAGCGCCGGGGTGTCTCCGACGCCAGGCTTCCATGGACCGACCTCGACGCACTTCTGACCGGGTCGCTTGACGGAGCTCGCGAAGTCTGGCGCGAATTTCTCGCTGCGTGCCGTCGGCAGCCTGGTGGACTCGAGGACCTCTCCGCAGAACTGGTGGACTTGGCCAGGCCGGACCTGGTCGCCGAGTACGCCGCTGCGCTGTCACTGGAAGACCCCGCGCGGGAGACCGCGCTGGGGTGCCTTGAGCGCGTCAGGAGTGAGGCGGCCGCGAAGGCGCTTCGCGAGTACTGCGAGAGCCTTCGGCAGCGGTCGGCAGGCGCATCCAGCGACGAACTTGTGCGAGCCGTCACGGCCCTGGCCGCCCATGGGCACGACCCAGCCGTCTCGCGTCTCCTGGTCTCAATCGCGCACGAGCCGGAGGTGATCTCGCTCGTGGCGATCGACGCGCTTGCCCGCAGCGGGCCGGCACTGGATCGTCTCGGGTTCTTCCGGGCGAAACTCGCCGATCCGAGGACGGTTGAAGCGCTCCCTGCGGACATGGTGGGACAAGCTTGCGTGTCAGCCATCGGCAAGCTCGCGGGACGAGGCGAACCTGAAGCAGTGAACACCCTCCTGGTCCTGGCGCGTGACAGAACCGCCTCCCTGAAAAGGCGAGAACTGGCCTACCAGGCGTTGCGCGACTCGAGAAACCTGTCAGGCCTGAGCCAGGCCGAGATGGAAGAACTGGAGTCGCTGAGGTGAAACTCGCAGTCATTGCCGTGCTCTCCGCGTCCCTCCTCCTGCAGGTCGCGCTCCTGGCGCATCGGTCGGTGGCTCGACCCGGCGTGACCACGCCCAGGGCGGGGGGGGCGCCCCCGGCCGGGATCGGCAGCACGCACAGTGGGTCCTCGACTCCAGGATCGTCGCCCGCGCCCGGAGCCCGGCCGCCAGATGCGCGCAGGATCGTCTCAGAGTTCATTCAGCAGGCGCAGGCTCGTGACGAATGGATTGCAGGACTCCCCAGCGCCGTCGACATTGCCAAGCGCCTGAAAGCAGGCCGGAGCACTCTTCGGGAGGAAGTCGAGAGGATTGCCTCGAAGCCGACGTCATTTACCCGCGAAGAGCTCGCGACGGCGATCATCAACGCAGTCCTCAGCCTTGGACCGGGGGCCGACTTCGGCGTACCGCTGCCCGAAGGTCCGCAGCTACTTTCACTTCTCGCGACGGTGTGCCCTGAGGAGCGGGGTGTCTGGGCCCTGGCAGCGGGGTTCTCGTCCGACCCCGCGGTGCGCTCGCGGGTTGTGCAGATCGCCTCGTCGGACTCGAGCGAGTTCGCAAGGGCCGCGGCCCTTCGCTCCTGCGCTTTCCGCATGGCCGATGCACCGGACGCCCAGGACGCCGTCCTGCGGGCGTCGCGGGAAGCGGGACAACGCTATCGCGTCGTCGCCGTGCTCGGGCTCGAGACGATCCGATCCGACGCAGCCGTGGGAGCCCTGCTTGACGCGGCGGGTTCGGAAGAGGACCTGATCCGGTCGTCCGCGGAGACTGCTCTTGCCCGCCGGGCGGCCTGGGACGACGCGGCCGCGCTCGCGATCGGGAGCCTGGCCCGGCAGCACATCAGCGTCAAATCGGCGAAACGCATCTGGTCTGCGCTCTCCGCGGCCCACGCAATCGGACGTCTTGCGCCGGCGGATCGGGACGCGCTGGAAGCGCTCTCCAAACAGGAGTGACGACGGCGCTTCAGCGACCGAGCACCCTGTTCATCCCGCCGCTCACCAGCCCCTCGAGGTCGAGCGCGACCCACGCGTAGCCGAAGCCGCGCAGTCCGCCGGCGATCGCTTCGCGCAGCTCGAGCGCCCGGCCGAAGTCCGCTTCCTTCACCTCGATCCGCGCGACGTCGCCGTGGTGGCGGACGCGGAACTCGACGAAACCGAGGGAGCGGAGGAAGGCCTCGGCCTGGCCGACCTGGCGGAGGTTCTCGGGGGTGATGGCGGTGCCGTAGGGGAAGCGGCTGGAGAGGCAGGGGGCGGCGGGCTTGTCCCAGTTGGGGAGGCCGAGGGTCTGGGCGGCGGCACGGACGTCGGCCTTGGTGAAGCCGGCCTCCCTGAGCGGGCTGAGGACCTCGTGTTCCGCGGCGGCCTGCGAGCCCGGGCGCCAGTCGCCGGTGTCGTCGAGATTCTGGCCGTCGAGGATCGCGGCGAAGCCCTCCTTCGCGGCGATGTCGCGCAGGACGTCGTAGAGCTCGCTCTTGCAGAACCAGCAGCGGTTGGGCGGGTTCTTCGCGTAGTCGCCGCGGCGCAGCTCGTTCGTGCGGACCTTGCGGACGGGGAATCCGCCGGCGCGCGCGGAGTCGTCGGCGCGCGTTTCCTCGTCGGGCGCGAGGCTCTCGCTGACGGCGAGGACGGCGAGGGCGCGGGCGCCGAGCTCGCGGTGCGCCACCGCGGCGACGAGCGTGGAGTCCACGCCGCCGGAGTAGGCGACGAGCGCCGAGGGCGCGCGCCGGATTACTTCGCGGAGCCGGTCGAGTTTTTCCATGCGCTCTGCCGCCGGGAGGCCTGCGCGCCGATCACGATGGACGCGATCGCGATGCCGCCCGTGATGCCCATGAGGATCGGGAGCACCGGCGCCGGCCGGTCCTCGCGGGCGAGGGTCCAGGTCCGCGCGACGAGGTACGGCGCCGCCACCACGTCGCCCCGCCGGTTCGTCCACGTCGCCACTTTCCAGAACGCCCCGTCGAACACGATGCGCCCGTGCGCCGGCGGCTGCGGCCCCGGCTCCAGGAACGTCGCCGCAACCGTCATCCCGCTCACCGGGTCGAGAACAACGCCTTCGCACGCCTTCGACACGTCGGGCGGCGCCTCGCCGGTCGACAGCGGCACCGGCTCCACCTCCAGCCGGCGCACGTCCCCGACGATCACCCCCTCCCAGCGCGCCACCCGGCCCCGCACCGCCTCCGGCCGCTCCATCATCTCCCTGTGCGCCAGCCCGTCCGCCTCCCCCAGCCCGCGCGCCGCCCGCTTCACCAGCTCCGCAAACGCGTCGTTCTGCACCGCCGGCGTCCGGTCGTGCTCCGCGACGATGGAGACGGGGGAAGCGTCCTCTGCCCAGGCGGCGGTGTCGAACTGGACCTTGATCGCCGCGACCATGAGCGCGCCCCACGCCGTGAGCGTGAGGAGGACGTGCGCCCGGATGCGGGCGAACTCCGGCGAGTGGAGGAACAGCATGCGCTTCACCCGGACGTTGTAGCACGATTGCGGGGAGGCGGAAGGGGCAATCGGGGGGCGGGAGCGATTCGGGGCGCGGGCGCGTAGGATAGGGGCGCTCCCATGAGACTTTTCGCCTGGATCCTGCTTCCGATCGCCGCGTTCGCGGACGACGCTGCGCTGCTGCGGCGCGAGCTGGCGCGCGAGAGGGCGGCGCTGGCGGAGCGGTGCGCGAAGGAGGGGCTTGCGGAGGAGGCGGCGCGGGAACGGGCCGCTGCGGGCGCGGAGAGCGCGGGTCGGCCGTGGGTCGTGTCGTGGGACGACGAGCGGCAGGCGGCGTACGAGGCCTACGTGAAGGACCGCGAGGAGATGCTCCTGCGCTTCGCGGACCGCTGGCTGGCTCTCGGCGACGCCCGGGCGGCCGTCCGCCTCCGCCCGGACCACGCCGCCGCGCGCGACCGCCTCGGCGAGGTCTTCGCCGGCGGCGCCTGGGTCCCGAAGGCCGACGCGGACCGCATGCTCCAGGACCTCCTCCCGTTCGGCGGGCGCTGGCTCCCCGCGGAGGAGGTGCGGAAGCGCCGCTCGGCGTGGGCCGAGGCGTGGGAGGTCCGCAGCGAGCGCTTCCTCGTCCGCTCCAACCGCTCCGAGGCGGCGGCGCGGGAGGTGCTGGCGCTGGCGGAGACGGTGTTCGCGGCGGTGCACCGCGAGCTCGAGGGCGAACTGGACCCGCCGGCGCCGAAGAAGCTCCTGGCGGTGTACGACTTCGCCACGCGGGCCGACCTGCTCGCGCACCTCGAGTCCGCGCACGCCGGCGGCCCCGATCACCGCGCCTCCGCGGGATTCTTCAGCTCCAGCGACGGCGCCAGCCACTTCGCTCCCGCCGGCGACGGATTCGGCCTCTCGGACGACGACGTGCGCCGCCACGAGATCGCCCACCAGGTCTGCGACGCGATGTGGCCGCCGCAGGG
>JADLHC010000185.1 GCA_020849035.1 Planctomycetia bacterium | reverse complement strand
GTGGGGTGGGGGGGGGGGGGGGGGGTTGGGGGCGGGGGGGGGGGCGAGGCGGGGATGGGGGTCAGGGTTTCAAAGCCGGAGGGTCGGCGTATTTCCCGGCGATCAGGAGGTCGTGGGGGCGGTGACGGGGATTCGGCGGGAAGCCGCGGTGTTCGGCGGAGCAGGCGTAGCAGACGGTGCGGGAGGGGACGATGCGGTAGAGAAGGGCGTCGAGGACGATCATGGCCGCGAACGACAGTCCGTAGGTCGGCCGCGCGAGGGCGATGGCCAGCGCCGCTCCCGTGATGATCACGGCGCACCCGATCTCCTGGGGGAAGTCCTTGTCCACGTAGAGGTTCGGGCACCCGCACACGCAGCACGCCTCCAGGACGCCTCCCTCCGGGAGCCGTATGGCAAGCGCGGCACCGCACCGGGGGCACGCCGAAGCGGGTGCCTGCGGCGTCAGGTCCGCGGAACCGCGGCAGCCCTCCGTCCCGCACCAGACGCGCACCCTCACAGCGCCCCCAGGCTCCACGCGGCCGCCATCTCCCCCGCGAGCACCACGACGCACGCGACGTACAGGATCCCGGTCGCGCTCTGGTTCGAGCGGATCCGGATGCACCGCCCGGTCATCCAGCAGAGCGCTCCCGGAGCCAGCACGCCGACGACGAGCCGCCCCGCAAAGACGAGCTGCTCCTGAGGCGCCGCGCGGGAAACGTCCGCCAGCACCAGCCCTTCCGCGGCCAGCACCGCGGCCCTCACCCCGATCGCCGCCCCGAACAGCCGGTTCATCCGCTCCAGCGGCCCGAACGACATCCCGCGCTTCACCAGATGCCAGTGCCCCAACATCATCGTGTCGAGCGCCGCGCCCAGCATCGCCGCGCACGCCGCGAGCGACGCCGCCGCGATCCACGGCTCCGACGGGAGGCCGCGGGACGGGAAGCGGACGCCGGCGAGGAGCGCGGCGAGGCCTGCGAGGGCCGCGAGGAAGGGGGCCGCGGCGGCGGCCCGGTCGGAAGAGGCTGCGGTGAGGCCGGCGGCGAACGCGGCCGCGCCGAGGAAGGCCCATCCTGCGATTCCGGCCGCGGACGCCTCGAACGGCCGAGTCAGCGCCGCAGTGGCGGCGAAAAACAGTCCGAAGGCCGCGGTCATCCGGTGGAAGCCCTTCCCCGCCTCCGCGACCGGCACGGGGAGGCAGAACGCGAACAGGCCGGTGCCGAGGGCCGCGAGGAACGCGGAGAACCAGGGGACGGTCATGCGGCCGCGGCTTGGCGGCGCATCAGGACGGCGGCGGCGCCGAAGAGCACCGCGCCTGCGGCCGCGCCGGCGAACGTCCAGGTCGCCCAGGACGTCGGCGCCATCCCGTCGTGCCGGAACTGCTGCCAGAAGTTTGCGCCCTGCACGACGGAGAGCAGGGCCGCGAAACCGGCGGCCTGCCGCCTCCGGCCCGGGAAGACGACGAACGCCCCCGCCAGCGCCGCCCAGGCGAACGCCGCGACGAGGCGCGAGACGCGGACTTCCACGCCGCAGCACGGGCAGAGCGGGATGAGGCGGGAGAGCAGCGCCATCGCGACGCAGTACGCCGCCGCCGCGAGGCCCGGGATCACCGCCGCCCCCGCATCGCCATCATCTCGAGCACGAACGGGTTCGTCTCGCGCTCCTCCCCCACCGTAGTCGACGGCCCGTGTCCGGGGTGGATGCGCGTGTCGTCGGGAAGGGCCATGATCTTGCGGGTGATGCTGTCGACGAATTGCTCGAGGCTGCCGCCGGGGAGGTCGGTGCGGCCGACGCTGCCGGCCATGAGAGTGTCCCCCGAGAGGGCGTCCAGGCCGCAGACATAGGCGGCGTGACCGGGCGAGTGCCCGGGGACGATCAGCACGCGGAACTCGAGCCCGCCGAGCTTCACCACGTCGCCTTCCTTCACCCAGGTGTCGATCGTCGGCTGCTCCGGGACGGGCAACCCGAACATCAGGGACTGCTCCCGCAGCCGCTCGATCATCCGCCGCTCGCCCTCCGGCAGGATCGTCTCCGCCTTCGTCAGCCGCTGCGCCTCAGCGACGCCGTAGACGTGGTCCCAGTGCGCGTGCGTGATCAGGATCTTCGTGATCCGCAGCTTCCTCTTTTTCGCCAGGTCCAGCAGGTCCCCGACGTCGCCGCCCGGGTCCACCAGCGCGCCCTCGCCCGTCGCCGGGTCCCCGACGACGTACGAGTTCTCCGCGAACGGCCCGACGACGAGGCTCTCGATGATCATCCCGGTATCGTATCGCGAATCCGCCCGCCTACTTCGCGCTTCCGACCTCCAGCGCCCGGTACACCGTGTCGCGCCGCACCGGCACGCGCCGCGCCTCCCGGATCAGCGCCTCCAGCTCCTCCTGCCCCATCATCTGCGGGCTCGTCGCCCCCGCCATGTGCGTGATCTTCTCCTCCCGCACCGTGCCGTCCATGTCGTCCGCGCCGAACGACAGCGCCGTCTGCGCGACCTTCGTCCCCGTCATGATCCAGTACACCTTGATATGCGGGAAGTTGTCGAGCAGCAGCCGCGACACCGCGATGTGCCGCAGGTCGGTCAGCCCGCTCTGCTTGCGGATGTGGGAGAGAATCGAGTTCTCGGGGTGGAACAGCAGGGGGATGAACGCCGTGAAGCCGTGGGTCTCGTCCTGAAGCGCGCGGAGCTGGAGCATGTGGTCCACGCAGTCCTCGGGCTTTTCGATGTGCCCGTACAGCATCGTCGCCGTGGACTTCAGCCCCAGCCGGTGCGCGATGCGGTGCACGTCCTTCCACTCTTCCGCCGTCATCTTGAACTTGCAGACCTTCTTCCTTACCCGCTCCGCGAACATCTCCGCGCCGCCTCCGGGCAGTGAGTCGAGCCCGGCGTCCATCAGTTCGCGGAGGACCTGCTCGATGGACTTGCCGAACTTCTTCGCGAAGAAATCGATCTCGACGGCGGTGAAGCACTTGAGGTGCAGGTGCGGCAGCCGCGCCTTGATGCCGCGCAGCAGGTCCGTGTAGTACTCCCACGGCAGGTCCGGGTGCAGCCCCCCGACGATGTGGATCTCGGTCGCGTTCGTGCCGCGCAGTTCCTCCGCCTTGGCGAACGCCTCCTCGAGCGAGTACTCGTACGCGCCCTCCTCGCCCGGCTTCCGCGCGAAGGCGCAGAACAGGCAGGTCAGCACGCACACGTTCGAGTAATTGAGGTGGCGGTTGGACACCCAGTAGGCGACGTTGCCGTTGATCCGCTCGCGGACGGTATTCGCGAGTTCGCCGACCTCGATCAGGGGCGCGGAGTACAGGAACAACCCGTCCTCGAAGGAGAGCCTCTCCCCCTTCGCCACTTTCGACCTGATTTCGTCCATCGAGATCAAGCTGTTCCCCTTGCCCTTCCTCGCCACTGGCCGCTCGCCGCTGCCCTTACCTCCACCCCGCCGGCAACCCCTTCTCCACCGGCCCGCGCCACTCGCTCATCCCCGGCACGACGTTGAAGATCCGCGTGAAGCCGGAGGCCTCCAGCGCCTCGCAGGCGTACAGCGACCGCCGCCCGTGCTCGCAGTGCACGTACAGGTCCTTGTCCCGCGGAAGGTCCCCGAGGTAAACCTCGATGTCGGTGTGCGGCGCCAGCAGCGCCCCGGGGACGTGCTTCGCCGCGTACTCCTCCGGCTGCCTCACGTCCACGATCACGATCCCCGGCTTCCCTATTCCCTGCTCCAGCTGCGCGTTGCTGATCGTCTGGATCATCGATAGCGTTTCCTTTGCAAAGGAACGACGCCTCCGATCCTAGCGGAGCCCCGAAGGACCGTCAACCCGGCCGCCTGGCGCTACTTCGTGAAGTGCCGGATCCAGTGGCGCGCGGCCTCCTCGCGGGTCACGACGCGCACCTCGTCTGCGCCGACCACGCACACGCCGCCGTAGCAGGCCCAGCGGAACAGGAACGGAAGCCGCTTCGTCGGCCCCGTGCTCAGCACCTGTTCGCGCAGGACGCCGTCCGACAGCGTGAACCGCACCCCCGTCCACTTCGAGAGCGCCTCCACGTGCCGGTCCACCGTGCCGGACCGGAGCGGATAGGGGTCCGCGAACCGGCGGTTGTAGAGGGCCGGGAAGGTGAAGCGGTTGAGCGCGTTCATGGCGTCGAAATCGGACTGGTACCAGGAACCCAGGCGGAGCCGCTCCCTCAGGTGGTCTATGAACGCCGGGATGGCGGTTTCGTCCCCCGCCATGACCAGGGCGGCCTGCAGAGACTGGCGGGGCATTTCCCGTCCGTCGTCGAAGCGGCCCTTTTCCGCCCAGCGATCGCGGAGCGAGCGCAGGAGGTCGAGGGCGGCGGGGTCTTCGGAGTCGGCGAGCATGACGTAGCCGGAGCCGGAGTAGTCGGCCACGAAGCGGTCCCGGAACCTGTCGAGCAGGACGGCCGGGACGCGGCCGCGGCCGGTCGTGGCGTAGTAGCTCATCCAGCCGTCGTCGTACTTCCCGCGCCGCTCCACCTCCGCCCGGATCGCGGGCTCCGCCGATTCGACCTCGAATCCGCCGAGCAGGCTCGCTGCCGCCGGGCCCCGGATCGGATCGTCGAGAAGCGCGGCGACGTCGTCCGCCATGTCCGCCAGGCACCGGCGCCCGATGACCTGGAGCGCGGTGTACTTCATCCCGTCGTCGCCCTTCAGCGCCCCGCGCAGCACGGGCCTGAGCTGCTCCGGCGGGGCGATGTCGGCGAACAGCCGGAGCGCCGACCAGGCAACCGGCGAGGACGTGTCGAGGCAGACCTCGACGAAGTCCGGAACGCGCTCGGCCAGGTGGCGGGCCTGCACGATCCGCATCAGCTTCTCCTTCAGCTCGTCCGTGGTCCCGGCGGCCGTCATGGCGTTGATCACCGCCACCCACTCGTCGTCCCCCGGGTTGACGCGCGGCGGAGCGGACTCCCGCTGGACCGGCCCGCCCCGGCCCTGCACCTGCTCGTAACGCGGCTCGAAGTACTCCGTGAAGAGCTTCGTCCGTTCGGCGGAGTTGCGCGTCCCCATGAGGGCGTCCCAGTCCGGCACCTGGCGGCGGATCCGCTCCAGCGGCGGCGGAGCCGCCTCCGGCGCACGCTTCTCCTGCCCCGGGGGCGCCGATTCCACAGCCTCCCCAGGCGTTTCCGCCGACAGCCCCGCCCAGGTCAGCAGCCCGCCGAGAACCAGCCCTGCCACCGATGCCGTCGCGCGCATGCCCACCCCCTCCGTTGGTCCGCAGATTCGACGCTTCCCCGGGCGCGGAGTTCGCGAATTCGTCGCGATTACCCTTGAACTTCCCGCCTTCTGCCCCTATTAATACCGCGTCCTTGCGGGAATGGCGGAATTGGCAGACGCGCTAGCTTCAGGAGCTAGTGGGGTCACACCCGTGGAGGTTCAACTCCTCTTTCCCGCATCAACGGACGCGCGAGG
>JADLHC010000184.1 GCA_020849035.1 Planctomycetia bacterium | reverse complement strand
GCGGGCGGAGGCGGGCGGAGGCGGGCAAAGAACAGGTCCGTAGGAGGTGGCCTCATTATTCGGCCGTCCTTCAGCGTTCGCCAGCCTCCGCCAGCCCTCGCCAGCGTTCGCCAGCCTTCGCCAGCGTTCGCCAGCGTTCGCCAGCCTCCGTCAGCGTTCGCCAGCCTCCGGCAGCGTTCGCCAGCCTCCGGCAGCGTTCGCCAGCCTCCGGCAGCGTTCGCCAGCCTCCGCCAGCCTCCGCCAGCCTCCTCTAGCTTCCCCCCGCCTTCTTCCTCAAGTAGTCCAGGTTCTTCTTCACCTTCGACGCTTCGTCGCTCCCCGGGAACACCTCGACCAGTTCCGACGCGCGCTGGTGCGCGAGCTTCCAGTTCTCCAGCTCGATCAGCGTCCTCACGCTCGACATCAGCTCCTGCGGGGAGGAGAACGTCTTGCCGCCGGGCTTCGCAGTTCCGAGCAGCTCGGCGCGCGGGTCGGCCGCGGCGGGCGCAGGCTCCGGAGCCGCCGCGGGCGCCGCGCCCATCAGCCTGAGAATCGTCGATATGCCGTAGAGCGACGCCGACTGCGCCAGCCCCAGCAGCGCGACCGCCGCGAGCAGCAGCGGGTCGTGGGCCGACGGGCGAAAGCCGTAGACGAACAGCGGCCCCATCACCGAAACGAGGAACATCGCCCCCGCCATCACCGCGAACGCCGTCGCTCCTTCGCCGCGCTGCATCGGTCCCTCCTCTCCTGCCCCCCGACCTACTTCGAGTCCAGCTTGATCTTGCAGTGCTCCTTCTTGTACTGGGCGAGCACGTCCGACAGGAACCTCCCCTGCTTCTGGCGCAGCACCTGCGACTCCAGCTGCTGCTGCTTCGTCATGAAGTCGTCCGCTTTCGGCGGCTTCTTCCCGACCAGCTGGACCAGCTGCTGCCCGCTGTTGCCGTAGGACACCTTCACGTCGCCCTTCGCTTCGATCTCGAACAGCGCCTGCAGGAAAGGCCTCCAGTCCGGGATGTCGCGGAGCTGCTCCGTGCGCGTCACGTACTCCGTCTCCTTCACCTCGGTCTTCCGCTCGACGCAGAGGGCGGAGAAGGTGTCGAAGCGCAGCGCGGCCAGCTCGTCGTCCGTCAGCTTCGCGCCGGCGGCGATCTTGTCGCCGTAGACCTTCTCGAAGCGGTTCTTGTATTCCGCCTGGAGGGCGTCCGCTTCCTTCCGGGCCAGGATTCCGGCGTCGCGCTCCGCGCACTTGGTGACCGCCTTCGCGCGGATGTGGTTCGTCGCGAGGTAGGCCGTGCCGTCGGTCTTCTCGACCAGCCGCACGATGAGGTCGGCCTTGTCCGTCTTCACGCCGGTCGCGCGGGCGGTGTCGACCTTCTCGTTGAAGAACGTGTACCACTGCGGCTGGCCCGCGGTCGGGATTCCCAGCTGCTCGTCCAGCGGCTTGACGTCGTCTTCCTCGAAGAACCCGGTCGTTCCGGGCGCCTCGAGGTTGAATTCCTTCGCAAGGTCGACGAACGAGGGCCGGGCCACCCCCTGCATCCTCAGGTCGAACACCCGCTCCCGGACCTTCGCCATGACCTCCGCCGCCTTGTCCGTCGCCTTCTTCGTCCGGATCCTGTCGATCACGTCCGCCCGCACTTCCTTGAGCGGCTTCCAGGCGTCGTCCGACGGCTTGTCTTCGTCCTCGTGGTCGTGCCCCGCGTGGTCGTCGTGCTCGATCATCGTCGCAGGCAGGAAGAGCCGGTCGGAAGGCGGAAGCTCGCACGTGAAGACCGGCCTGCGGAAATCGTGCTTGTGCGTGTCGTAGTACTCCTGGATCTCCGCGTCCGTCGGGTCTTCCTTGATCTCCGCCTTCAGAGGCTCGATCAGCACGCGGATGAACTCGAGGCGGGCCTGGGGCGGCTTCGTGAAACCGAAGCTCTGCTTGAAGGTCCGGAGGTAGTCCACCAGGGCCTTCTGGCTCACCCTGTCCTTCGCGCGCACGCGGAATTTCACGTCGTCGAACATGACGTACTTCGCCTTGGCGCGGGCGCCCGTCTTCATGAACTCGTTGAACACGTCCTCCGTCGCGGCCGACACGCCCGACTCGAGGATTCCGAGGTACTTGTCCACGAGCAGGTACTCGCCGACCGTCTTTTCGTAGTCCTCCGCCGTCAGGTCCATCTGCCCCAGGATCGCCGCGTACTTCTCCATGTCGAACCCGCCGCCGAACGACAGCGTGTCCTTCACCTTCTGCGCGATCTCCTGCTCCGTGACCCGGATCCCCTCCTGCTTCGCCGCCCCCATCAGGACGCAGGCGTCCGCGGCGATCTCCCGGTCCATCTCCCGCGTGTCGCCGCCCAGCGCGTAGGCGTACAGGTTCTTCGTCGTGTCCCCCGCGTACAGCGCCCCGCCGTGCTCCATCAGGAGCGTCAGGTACATGTTCCCGCGGCCCATCAGCGCCCGCTTCCAGCGGTACGTCAGGTTCTCGAACTCCATCCTCGACCACCGCATCTCCGGCGTCTCGATCACCGCGTCCCTCACCTGGCCGTCGTCCGTCGAAACCTGCCCGGCGACACCGGAGAGCACGAACGAGATCACGATGATGGCCAGGAATACGCCGAAAATCAGGCGGTCGTATTTCTTCAGGTTCTTCTGGTACCACGTGAACATGCGCGTTCCTTTCCTGCGAAACCGGCAGAGGGCGCGAAACGCCGCTCTGCCGGGATGTTCGACGCCTCCAGCGCCCCGGGCGTTCCCGGGGCCGCGCCAGCCCTAGACCTTCGCGGGAGCCGGAGCGGCGCCCGCCTCCACCTTCGGAGCCGCCGTCGCACCCGCACCCTCCAGCAGCGCCCCGATCTTCTCCCGCACCTTCGTCCCCTTGCCCACCCGGCCGCGCAGGTAGTACAGCTTCGCACGCCGCACCGCGCCCTTCTTCTTCACCACGATGTCCGCCACCTTGGGACTGTGAAGCGGGAAGACGCGCTCGACGCCCTCGCCCTGGACGATGCGGCGGACGGTGAACGTCGCGCGGGAGCCGGAGCTCTTGCGGGCGATGACGATGCCCGTGTAGACCTGGATGCGCTCGCGGTCGCCTTCGACGATCTTGACGTGGACGTCGACGGTGTCGCCGATATCGAAGCGGGGAGTGGACTTGCGGAAGTTCTCCTTCTCGATCTGCTGGATCAGCGGGTGCATGATGCTCGACCTTTCGATGCTTCGGGAAAACCGCCGGGGACCCCGGCGGGACGGAGCATTCTACGGAGCGAGGGGGCGGAGTCAACCGGAAATACCCGCGGGGCCCCCTGCCAGGGACGCCCCTACTTCGCCAGCCCGATCAGGCTGATGAAGGTCCGGATGTCGTTGTCCTCGTAGGTGAAGCTGAGCCCGCCGAACACCTCGGGATCGTGGAAGACCCGGTTCACGCCCACCTGCGCGTGGATCCACTTCCAGATCTTCGTGTCCAGATAGATCCGGGTGTTCACCTTGCCCGCGCGCTCGTCGAGGTCGTCCGGGTCGGTGTACGCCTGCCGCACCTCGGCGGCGATCTTCACGTCATGCTCGATCCAGGGGATCGTCAGGCGGTAGCTCGCCCGGGCGCCCACCTTGCCCTCGATCATGCCGACCGCGGTGTCCAGCCGCCCGTCCATCCACTTGAACCCCAGAAGCGCCGACGCCTTGATGAAGACCTTGCCTTCCTCGCGCTCGAACTGCTCGGGGAAGCGCCACGGCGTGCGGTCGGTCGCGGGCCAGGCGATCCCGCCGATCTCGAAGTAGCGGTCCTCGGTGGGGAAGATCTGGAGCGAGGCGTAGGGGCCGGGGACGCGCGACTCGCTGTAGTAGTGCGAGCCGAACGTGACCAGCGTCTTCACCCGCGACGCCGCGCCCAGCGTCTTGTCCATCGCGTCGAGCGTCCCTTCGGCCTTGTCGTACAGCGCCGGCTCGTTGATCAGTTTGCCGATCGTCCCCTGGCCGTTGTCGATCTTCGCCATGATGCTCTTGAGCGACCCGGCGACCTCCTTTGCCTCCGCCACCGTGTCCGCCAGGTCCTGCGCCAGCTTGTCGTCGCTGAGGAGCCGCCCCGCCGCCCCCTCGCCCTTTTCGATCTTCTCCGAGATCTTCTGCACCGAGGCGACCGCGTCCTTCATCTGCGTCATCAGCGCCTTCGCCTCGTCGTAGAGCGACGGGTCGTTCAGGATCTTCCCGACCGTCCCCTCGCCCCGTTCCGCCTTCGAGAGGATCTCGTTCAGCTTCTCGGCCGACCCCTTCAGGCTGTTGTACACCTCGTCCGAAGTGATCAGCTTCGCCAGCGTCCCCTCGCCCTTGTCGAGCTGGTCGCGCACCTTGCCGATCACGTCCCCGGCCTTCGTGATCACGTCGCCCGCCTTCTTCAGCTCCTTCACCGCCTCCCGGATGTCCGCGATCGCGTCCGTCGCCTGCGTGTAGAGCTTGTCGTCGTGCAGCAGTTTCCCCAGCGTCCCCTCGCCGCGCTTCAGCTCCGCCGAGATGTCGTTCAGGTTCGCGATGAACTGCTTCACGGCCTCGCGGTTCTCCTTCACCATCTCCCCGATTTCGTCGACGGGCGACCCGGGCGGGAGGCCGGTGAGGACCTGCGTGGTGTCGACCTTCGGCCGCTCGGGGGTCCCGGCCTCGATCGCGACGTGCCGCCCGCCGACGAGGCTCGACATGGCGACCTGGATGCTGTAGTCCTCGCGGATGTCGATGGGGCCGTGCATCCGGAGCGTCACGATCACCTTCCCCGGCTTCAGGTCCAGCCGGTCCACGCGCCCCAGCTCCAGGCCGGAGACCCGCACGGCGTCGCCTTCCTTCAGGCCGCCGACGTTCTTGAACTCGACGTTGAGGTTGTAGGTCTTCTTGAAGATGTCCAAATGGCCGACGGAGACCGTCGCGGCTCCCAGGACCAGCAGGGCGATGGTGAAGACGATTCCGACCTTGAACGTGTTGGCGGTGTTGTCCTGCATGGGGTCCCCGTAGCGGGAGAGGGGTGACTCTAGCGGCGGGTCACGGTCGCGTGCAAGGGGAGACAGAGCCGGGCTTGCCGGGAGGGAGCCTGCGTTACAATGCGCGCCCCCTCCGGAGCCACCCCACATGCGCCTTGCGGTCCTCGCGCTGTTCGTCCTCAGCCCGCTCGCCGCCGTCGCCGACGTCCTCCACATGAAGAACGGCACGACCCTCGAGGGCCGCGCCGTCACCGCCGAGGACGCGGAGGAGTTCACCTTCAAGATGGGGTCGGGCGGCCAGATCCAGGTGAAGCGGGCGGACGTGGAGTGGATCGAGTGGTCGAGCGCAGAGGCGGCGAAGGCGGAGTTCGACCGGCGGCGGAAGCCGGGGACGGTGGAGGCGCTGCTGGACGCCGCGGCGTGGGCGAAGTTCCACGGCATGAAGGACCAGGCCGAGGACGCGTGGCTCTCGGTGCTCCGGAAGGAGCCGCAGAACGCGGTCGCGAACGAGGGGCTGGGGCGGCGGAAGTACCAGGACCGGTGGGTCGGCGAGGAGGAGTACCTGAAGCTCACGGGGCACGTGAAGGTGGGGAACCGGTGGGTGACGGCGGAAGAGAAGAAGAGGATGGACGAGGGGTGGGAGTGGGTGGGGGGAAAGCTGGTCTCACCGGACGACGTGAAGCGGTCGAAGGGGCTGGTGGAGTACGAAGGGAAGTGGGTGACGAAGAAGGAATACGACGAGCTGGTGAAGAAGAAGGGGGCGAACCCGGAGAAGCCCCCCGATTCGGGCGGGGGCGACCGGCCGCCCGCCAACGGGGGCGGAGCCGGGGTGGGCGCGAGGCCTGCGTACCTGGACGACCGGGCGACGCCGGACGACAAGCTGAGCGACGCGGAGAAGAAGCGGCTCCACAACGACAAGGAGGAGGCGCAGGCGCTGGCGTGGCTGGGGAGAGGCTGGCGCGCGCTGTCCGGGATCCACTACCGGCTGCTGACGAACTGCGACGACCCGGACCCGGAGTTCGACCGGAAGTTCGTGTCGAGCATGGACCGGTACTGGTGGCACTACGTCGAGCTGTTCGAGAAGACCCCGGAGCAGAAGAAGCTGCACAACATCATCGTCCACTCGAGCAGCGCGACCTACGACGAGTGGCTGAAGAAGTACGGCGGCACGCAGGGCGTCGGCGCGTTCGGAACCTACATGCACTCGCTTCAGTTCAGCCCGGCGATCCTCTGGTACCGCAAGGTCGAGGGCGTTCCGGACAACGCCCGCACGACGCTTTTCACCGGCCGCCACGAGGCCTGCCACCAGTTCGTCGCGTTCTACGTGCGCGGCGACGGCGGCCCGTGGTTCCAGGAGGGGATCGCGGCGCTTCAGGAGCCCGACATCCCCTACTACCTCTACCCGTACCGGTGGGACTACATCCGCCTGCAGGTGCTGGAGGGGAAGAACGACATCTCGATGGGGGACCTGATCAAGAAGAGCGGCTCGCTGGACGCGAACCAGAACTACTCGCGCGGCGCGGCGACGCACTGGTTCTTCCTGCACTACAAGGACGGCCTGTACCGGTCGAAGTACATCCAGTTCCTGTGCAAGGGATCGGTGGACAGCGTGGCGGCGCTGGAGAAGGCGGTGGGAGTGTCGATCGACGAGCTCGACCGGCAGTACCGCGAGTTCATCCGCGAAATGGACATTCGGCGCGACAAGGAAGAGCCGAAGTGGCCGCCGGGCCAGAAGCCCCCCGGAGCCGGCAATGCGAAATAGGCGGGCGATCACTGCGCTTTTCGCGGCCCTGACCGCGTCCCTCGCCGCCGCGGACGTGATCCACCTCAAGACCGGGCGCACGATGGAGGCGCCGAAGGTCGTCGAGGAGCCCAACGGCGACGTCAGCTTCCGCGTCGCGGGCGGCGGGACGATCACGGTGAAGCGGGAGCTGATCGAGTGGGTCGAGCTGTCGGACCGGAACGCGGCGACGGAGGAGTTCCAGCGCCGGAAGAAGCCGGGCACCCCGGAGGCGCTCTGCGATGCCGCCCGCTGGGCCGCCTTCCACGGGATGAAGAGCGAGGCGCGCGGCGCGTGGGAGGCCGCGGTCGCGAAAGACCCCGCCTGCGCCGAGGCCCACGAGGCGCTCGGCCACCGCCGCCACGACGGCCGCTGGATGACCGAGGACGAGTTCCAGGCGGCGACGGGGCACGTGAAACGCGACGGGAAGTGGATCCCGCGCGAGGACAGCGAGAAGCTCGACAAGGGCTGGGAGTACGTGGACGGGAAACTGCTCAGCCCGGACGACGCGAAGCGTGCGAAAGGGCTCGTGCCGCACGACGGCAAGTGGATCACGAAGAAGGAGCTCGAGGAGATCGAGGCGAAGGCCGCCGCCCTCGAACGCGAGGAGAAGGAGGCGGAGGCGAAGCGCCGCGACCCGAAGGACGACGCGGCGATCCTCGCCAGGTACGGATCCGGCTGGCGCCTGTGCGTCGGGAAGCGATACCGGCTCGTCACCAACGTCGACGCGCCGCCGGAGGAGTTCGACCGCAAGCTCGTCGACATGATCGACGGCTTCTGGCCGTACTACTGCGAGACCTTCGACGTCCACCCCGTGCAGAAGACGCTTCACAACATCGTCGTCTACTCCTCGCAGGACGAGTACGCAAAGCAGTCCTTCGCCCCCGCCGGCAGCTACGGCGTGTACCTCCACGGCGAACCCTTCCGGCCCGCGGTCCTGTGGTACATGGAGAAGCTGCGCGGCTCCTCGTTCACGACGCGCCACGAGTGCGGGCACCAGTTCATGGCGCACTACCTGCGCGGCGACGGGGAGATGTGGGTGGGGGAGGGGATGGCGACGACGTTCGAGTGCGTCGGGGACGTCCCGTTCCAGGACCACCTGTACCGGTGGGAGGTCATCCGGAAGAACGTCCTCGATCCCGGCGGATTCCGGTTCGACGAGCTCATCACGGGAAAGAAGACCGACCGCGGGTACGTCTACTGCCTCGGCGCAGCGACGCACCTGTTCTTCCTGAAGGGCAGGGACGGCGCGTACCGCAAGGCGTACCAGGAGTACCTGAAGAGCGGGGACACGAAGTCGCCCGCGGCGCTCGCGAAGGCGGTCGGGAAGGATCTCGCGGCGCTGCAGTCCGAATTCGACGCCTGGGTGAAGGAGATGGACGGAAAGCGGGATCCGCGGATCAAGCGGCCGGACAAGTAGGCGCTACGCGGGCGGCGGGAAGTCCTGCTTCTCGGGCGCGGGCGCCGGGTGGGGCGTGGGCGGCGCGGGAGGGGGCGTGGGAGGGCGCTGACGCCGGTAACGCTTCGTTTCGCCGCTCTTCTCCGTCATGGGTCCCGCGACTTCGCCGTGGACGAACTGGTGGACGACGACGTCGGTGGTTTCGTCGAGGTCGGCGGGGGTGCCGGTGAAGTAGATGCGGCCGTCGTAGAGGAGGCCGATGCGGTCGGCGATGCGGCGGGCGCTGGCCATGTCGTGCGTGACGACGATCTGGGTGACCTTGAGCTTCTTTTTCATGCTGAGGATGAGCTCGTCGATCGCCGCGGTGCCGATGGGGTCGAGGCCGCTGGTGGGCTCGTCGTAGAGGACGAGCTCGGGGTTGCGTGAGATCGCGCGCGCGAGGCCGACGCGCTTGCGCATGCCGCCCGAGAGCTCGCTGGGCATCTTGAGCTCGACCTTGTCGAGGTCGACGAGGTCGAGTTTCTCGCGGACGGTCCGGAGCACCTGGTCCTCGGGCATGCGCTCGATCTCGCGCAGCGGGAGGGCGACGTTGTCCTCGACGTTCATGGAGGCGAGGAGGGCGCCGCTCTGGAAGAGGTACCCGATGCGCCTGCGGACGGTTTCGGCCTCGGCGCGGGTGGCCTTTCCCATCTCGGTGCCGAACACGGTGCAGGTCCCGGAGTCGGGCTTCATCAGGCCGATGATGTGCTTGAGGGTGACGGACTTTCCCGTGCCGGAGCGGCCGATGATGACGAAGGTCTCGCCGCGGCGGACCTGGAGGCAGAGGCGGTTGAGGACCTGCTTGCCGCCCAGGCTCTTGCAGAGGTCGACGATCTCGATGACGTGCTCGGGCATGGAGGCGGGAGTGTGGCGGGGTCGGGCCGGGAAAGCAAGCCCGCGCCGGCTACTGGTAGACCATCCAGGTGAGGATGTAGTCGAAGATCAGGATGTAGACGAAGGAGATGACGACGGTCCGCATGGTCGCCTTGCCGACGCCCTCTGCGCCGCCGCGGGCGCGCATTCCCTGCGACACGCCGACCGAGGAGATGAGGGTGCCGAAGACGAGGGCCTTGAGCAGCCCCGAGTAGATGTCCTTCAGCTCCAGCGTGTCGAGCGTGTGCTTCATGTACGTCGTGTACGACAGGTTCAGGATGCGGTCGCCGACGAAGGCGCCGCCGAAGATGCCGATCAGGTCGACGTAGATGGTGAGGAGGGGCGCGACGAGTGCGAGGGCGACGATGCGCGGGAGGGCGAGGAAGTAGACGGGGTTGATGGACATGACCTCGAGGGCCTCGATCTCCTCGGAGACGTTCATCGTGCCGACCTCCGCGGCCATCGTCGAGCCGACGAGGCCGGCGAGGATGAAGCCGGTCATGACGGGGCCCATCTCGCGGACCATGGAGGCGGGGACGACGATGGCGATCAGTTCCTCCTGGCCCCATTTCTGGAGCGTGTAGCCTGACTGGAGGGCGAGCACCATGCCGCTGAACATCCCGACGATCATCGCGACGGGGAACCCCCCGAAGGCGCAGGTCGCCATCTGGGCGACGGTCTCGGCGCGCTTGCGCCAGAGCCACGGGATCCAGAGCAGGGTCCTGGTCAGCAGGATCAGGGTGTGCCCGATCCCCTCGATGCTGGCGACCATCTGGTTGGCGTAGCGGAAGATCACCGGGCGCCCTCCCGGTAGAGCCCGCGCCGCTCGATCACGCGGCGCGCGGCCTCGGGCACGAGATACCTCACCGAGCGCCCCGACGCGATCCGCGAGCGCAGGTCCGTAGCCGAGACGTCCACGCGCACCGCGACCGTCTCGGGCCCGCGGCCCCGCGGCATCATCCGGCGCAGCCGCGCCACCGCCCCGCGGGCAGCCCCCTCCCGCGCCGCCACCACCGGCCGCGCCAGCTCCATGATCCGCCCCGGCTCCCGCCACCCCGGCAGGTCCGCCGCCGCGTCCTCCCCGATCACAAGGAACAGCTCCGTCCCCGCCGGAAGCCGCTTCCGCAGCGTCCCGAGCGTGTCGACCGTGAACGACTTGCCGGGACGCCTCACCTCGACGTCGCTCGCGGCGAACCGGGGATTCCCCGCGATGGCCCGCCGCACCATCTCCAGGCGCGCCGCGGCCGGCGCCATCCCCTCGGCCCCCTTGTGCGGCGGCTGCCCCGCCGGGACGAAGATCACCCGGTCCAGCCCCAGCCGCTCCGCCGCTTCCTCCGCGACGATGAGGTGCCCCACGTGGATCGGGTTGAACGATCCGCCGAAGACTGCGACTCGAAGGGCGCGTTTCGCCATGCGGGTTCCGCGGGAGCCGTAAGGTGTAAGATGTCGCCGGGCGCAAGTCGAGTGCTGTTTGCGGCCGGCGCCCGACCCATGGCCCTCCTGATCAAGAACGCCCTGCTCGTCACCATGGACGCCGCCCGCCGCGTCCTCCGCGGCGACATCCTCGTCGAGGGCTCCCGCTTCTGCAG
This sequence comes from Planctomycetia bacterium, assembly GCA_020849035.1. Taxonomy (GTDB): domain Bacteria; phylum Planctomycetota; class MHYJ01; order WSZJ01; family WSZJ01; genus WSZJ01. The sequence continues at coordinate 14,412 of JADLHC010000184.1, read as the reverse complement.
GGTCGGCACGATCGGCCGCAACGACATGCTCGGCCTGTCGAAGCTCTCCGTCATCGACGGCACCGGCCTCTGGGCGCTTCCCGGGCTCGTGCAGGCCCACGTCCACCTCTGCCAGACGCTGTTCCGCAACCAGGCCGAGGACCTCGAGCTGCTCGACTGGCTGCGCCGGCGCATCTGGCCGCTGGAGGCGGCGCACGACGAGGAGTCGATGGAGGCCTCCGCGCGGCTCGGCATCGCGGAACTCTTCCTCGGCGGAACGACCACCGTCCTGGACATGGGCTCCGTCCGGCACACCGCCGTGCTCTTCGAGGTGGCCCGCGCCACCGGCCTGCGCTTCGTCGGGGGGAAGGCGCTGATGGACGACCCCGGGACGTTCCCGGGCCTCCGCGAGCTGACGGCGGAGTGTCTTGCGGAGAGCGACGCACTGGCCGCGAAATGGGACGGAGCCGAGGAGGGGCGCCTCCGGTACGCCTACGCGCCGAGGTTCGCCCTCTCCTGCACCGACCGCCTCCTGCGTGAGGTCGGCGAGCGGGTCGCCGCCGGGGCGCGCCTGCACACGCACGCCAGCGAAAACCGGTCGGAGTGCGAGATGGTCCGCGCCTCGCGGGGAGCGACCAACATCCACTACCTGAAGCAGGCGGGGCTGTGCACGAAGCGGTCGGTGCTGGCGCACTGCGTCTGGCCGGCGGAGGGGGAGGCGGAGGTGCTTGCGGACACGGGCACCGCGGTGGCGCACTGCCCGTCGAGCAACCTGAAGCTCGGGAGCGGGATCGCCCCTATCCCGGACTACCTCGGGCGCGGCATCCGTGTCGGCCTCGGCGCCGACGGGGCGCCGTGCAACAACCGCCTCGACGCTTTCGAGGAGATGCGGCTTGCTTCGCTCATCCCGCGCCCGCGGTTCGGCGCGTCCGCGATCTCCGCCGAGCGCGTCTTCGAGATGGCCACCGTCGGGGGTGCCGAGGCGCTGGGGCTGGAGAAGGAGATCGGCTCGATCGAAGAGGGCAAGCAGGCGGACGTGACGCTGGTGGATCCCCGAGGGGTGCACGCGCTGCCGCACGCGCCGGAAGTCTATGGCACGATCGTGCACTCGCTGCGCGCGGCGGACGTGAGGCACGTCGTTGTGGCTGGGCGTCCGGTGGTGCGCGACGGGGACCTGGTGGGGTTGAGCCAGGAAGCGCTGAGGCGGCGGGCCGCGGATCAGTGGGAAGCGGTGCGCTCGCGAGCGGGATTGGGTCGAGGCCCCGTGTAGAGCGGGCTGGACAGGTCCGGTCGCATGTAAGCGCGGCCTTACACAATCCTGACGAACTTGATCCACAATATGTGACATAAGTCCTTTCCACAACGTAATTTAGGGTTGAGACATGCGCCGGGAATATGGCATGCTCATTGCGCGTATTACTCCCAGGTCCTCTTCCCGCCTGTTCCCCCACTTTCGGAGCCGCTCGATGAGACTCGCGCTCGTCCCCGCCTTCCTCCTCGCCGCTTCCGCCGTCTTCGCGGGCGACAAGGACAAGAAGGAAAAACCCGCCCAGATCCCCGCCGACTACGTCCATTTCGCCAGCTCATGGGAGGCCGCCAAGGCCGAAGCCAAGGAGCGAAACGTTCCCATTCACGTGGCCTTCCATAAAGACCACTGAGGGGGCTGCACCGTGATGGACAGTTCTGTCTATCCCAACAAGGACGTGATCGTGGCCTCCAAGCTCGTCGTCAGCATCTACTGCCACAACGAGACGGAGCACTCGGAAGACAAGCCTTACGGCAGCGAGAAGTGGTGCGAACACGTATACGGCGTGAAGTGCGAGGAGCACCGCAAGAACCACAACGACACCAGCAGCCTCTTCTTCCAGGGCTCCATCCCCAACCCCACGACCATCTTCTGCACGCCCGACGGCAAGGAGATCTCGCGGAAGAAGGGCTCGATGGCGCCGAAGGAGTTCGTGGACATGGCGAAGGAGGCCGCGGCGAAGGTCGGCCCGGGCATCGGCCAGGAGGAGTACCTCTTCGCGAAGGGGAAGATGAAGGCGTCCGACGCGTCCCTGTCCGAACAGAAGGTGAAGGACGCGATCGCCTCGCTCACGGCGGTGACGAAGCAGTTCGGAAAGCACCCGACGGCGAAGAAGCTGGCGGAAGAGGCGCAGGCGAAGCTCGACAAGATCAACGAGGCGGGACTGGCGATCGTGGACCAGGCGAAGGAGGATGCCGCCGCGGGCAAGGTCGACGACGCGAAGAAGGCCCTGAAGGACGTGTACGCGAACTACAAGGGCCTGGACTGCGCGAAGGCGGCCGAGAAGGCGATGGCGGAGCTGCCGAAGGAGAAGTAACGACAACGGGCAAGAGGGAGATGGACGGCCCCCGGCGCAAGCCGGGGGCTTTCTTTTTCCGCCGCCGCCGCGTCACTCGCCAAGGCTGATCTTCCCGTCCGCCATCAGCGGCGCCAGGGCCTCCGCGAGCTCCTTCTCCCGCGCCTGTTTCGCCTTCTTCCACGCCTCGAAGTCCGCCTCCGTCTTCCTCTCCGCCGCCTCCGCCGCCGCAATCTCCGCCTTCAGCTTCTCGCGCCGCTCCGCGAGTTCCTTCTTCGACTCCGCGAGGCGCTGCGTGAGGAAACGCTCGTACGCGTCGAGCGCCTGGTCCTTCTTCACGGCGTCCGAGACGACTTCTTCCGACGGCACGCCCGCCGCGCCGAGTTCGGCGAGCAGCGCCTTCTGGCGGTTTTCGGCGGTCATGTCGCGGTAGGCGGGCCTCGACGCCAGTTCGCGGAATCTCTCGGCGGTCATGCCGTGCGGCGGAGCCTCGATCTTCGCCGCGGCGTAGACGTCCTCGGGGGTCGCCTGGAATCCCTTGGGCCCCGAAACCGTCAGCGTCTCGCCGCCGGAGAGTTCGCGGATCGAGACCACCCGCGTCTTCGTGATGGTCACCTCCGCCGGCACCCTCTGGCCCGGCGCCACGTTGGCGGCCGTCGCGACGTACAGCCCGGACTTCTCGAGGATCTTGTACAGGAACGACATGGGGTTTCTCCGTTACTCCATTGCGGGGCGAAGGACCGCGAGGCGCGCCTCGATCTGCTCCGGGGCCAGCTTGCGGTACTTCTCGGGCAGGAACTTGTCGTCGGTGCATTCCTTCACCGCGATCAGGTCCATGTACTCCATCTTGAGGGTGTGAGCGGACGGGCGGAATCCGCGCAGCTCCTCCTTGATCATCGCGGGAAGGCCCTTCTTCCGCTCCTCCTCGTCCGCCAGCTGCCAGCGCCGGTTGACGCGGACCAGCAGCGCCTCGAACTCGTTCCCGCCGATCTCGCCGAGGTCGGGCGGGACCTCCGGGACATCCTCCGGCTTGATGGGCATCTTCAGCTTCCGGCACATGATGCGGAACAGCGCGTTGCGCTGCGCGTCCGTCTGCGGCGGGAACAGCGGGATGTGCACGTCGAGGCGGCCCGTCCGCTTGAGGTCGACCTCCAGCAGGTCCGGGCGGCTCGTCGCGAACACCCACAGGATCTTCCCGCGGTTCCTCGTGTCGCTCATCTCCTTCGCGAGCATCGAATAGACGCGCCCGCCCACGCCGCCGTCGTTCGAGCCGCTCTCGCGCTTGCCGGCCGCCTGGTCCGCCTCGTCCACGAACACCATCACCTGGCCCAGCGCGTGGAGGATGTTGAAGATCTTCTCGAGGTTCCCCTCGGTCGAGCCCTGCCACTTGTCGCGGAAGTTCTTCATCACGACGCACGGGATCCCGATCTCCCCAGCCCAGCAGTAGGTCAGCCACGTCTTGCCGGTCCCGATCCGACCGTTCATCAGGTACCCCATCGGGATCGAGTCCAGCTTGCCCAGCTTGAGCAACCGCGCGTCCTCCCGCAGCCACTTCCGCGCCTCGTCGTGCCCCGCGACGTCGTCGAGCGTGTTCGAGACCTCGATGAAGTCCAGCAGCCCGTAGCACTCGTTCTCGATCAGCTGCCGCTTGATCTTCGCGATGAACCCCGCGTCGATCCGCTGGCCGTTGCGGATCGCCAGCATGATCAGGTTCCGGAGGTTCGCGCGCGTCAGCCCCACGACCTTCTCCGCCAGCGCGTCCAGCGGCACGTCGCAGTTCTTCTCCAGTTCCATCTCGCCCTTCAGGTAGTCCAGGTACTCGCGCAGCTCCGCGCTCTTCGGAAGGGGAAGGGTCACCTCCTGGTTGCAGGGCGACTGCACGACCTGCGTGTTCAGGTCGGCGAGGTTCTCGGTGATCAGGATCGTGATGACGTTCGCCGCGAGGATCTCCGTGTCCGACGCCCACTCCTGGATCCGGATCGCGAGCTCCGCCATCCCGGAAGCGAGCTGCAGCGCCTCGCCGCGCGGCACCATGTACTGCGCGTAGTCGAGCACCAGCGCCACCTTGCTTTTCTTCAGCGACACCCGCAGGAAGCGGTCCAGCAGGTCCAGCGCCGGCCGCGGGTCCTTCGGGATGCTCGCGGGATTCGAGCCGTAGGAGGTCTGCGACCATACGTCCAGCCCTTTCAGCGTCGTCACGAACGACTCCAGCCCCTTGATGACGCGGATCCCGGCGCCGCGGTTGTAGCTGAGGACGATGTCGAAGCGCTCGAGCATGACGTCGGCGATGAACTGCTTGAGGCCGAGGAAGCGCCTCTTTCCGTTTTCCTCGACGCCGACGGGGTCGTTGACGTTGCCGTGGATGATGAACTGGGAGACGGTGCCGCTGCGGAAGACGCGGCGCATCTCCTCGGCCCAGTCGGGGATCTTGGTGGGTTCCGGCATCGGATCGGCTCCGTAGGGTTGGTCGGTTGATGGGTTGAGCACGCGCGCCAGGTGGCGCTCCACAACCTCTCAACCCATCAACCCATCAACCTAGACCTTCATCCCCCCCGGCATCTCCATGTCCTCCAGCCCGCCGAGGATCTCCTGGTTCGACTTCATCCAGTCCTGCGTCTCCGTCAGCGTTCCCGCGATCGTGTCGATCTTCCCCGACAGGTGCGCGCCGTCCTTCGCCATCGCCGCCTCCTGCGCGATCAGCTCCACCTGGTTCTCGATCCGCTTCAGCTCCGCCTCGATGAACTCCAGCGCGTTCTTCGACTCGTCGAAATTCGCCAGGCGCTTCTTAAGGATCTCGAGGTTCGACTCCACCGACCGGCGCAGGCGCTCCTTGGAGGGGTCTGCCAGGGTCGTCAACTGCTCTTCCGCCCGCCGGATCTCGTCCTGGAGGTCCTCGCGGTTCGTGGTGCGGGCCTGGGTGAGGATGGTCTCGCGTGAGACGAGGAGCTTGAGGAAGATCCAGAGCAGGCGTTTGAGTCCGCCGACCTGGACCTCGGTCATGGCGCCGGGGGCGAGCGACTCGCTCATCTGCCGGATCTGGCCGCAGCGGATTTCGAGGTCGGCGTAGCGCTTCCGGGCGAGCCCCGGGACGCCCTGGAGCATCTGGGCGGCGCGGGCGGAGAAGTCGAATTCCTCGCGGGCGCCTGCCCTGGCGTCGATGAGCTTCTGGAAGCGCGGGTTGTGGGCCAGCATCATGACGAACCCGAAGTCGAGGCCGGCGCCGAGGAGCCAGAGGGCGGGGTGGACGAGGAAGCCGGCGACGCCGAACCCGAGGAGGGCGAGCCAGTTGACGGGGATGCCGCCGAGGCCCGGGATGGGCCAGCGTACGTTGAAAGCGGCCTTGATGTATCCCCAGAGCCCGGTCTTTTCGGCCATGGCGCGAGTTTACCCCGTGACCTTCTTGAATTCGTTAGCGACGGCCTCGAGCGCGACCTTGAACTCGGGCCGCTCCTGGATCTCGAGCGGGTCGACGCCCTGCGACGGCGGGATGAGGTCCTTGATCTCGACGGCGATCGTCCCGGGGCCCTTGGTGAAGATCCAGACGCGGTCGCCGAGGTAGACGGCCTCTGTGATGGAGTGGGTGACGATGAAGACGGTGGCGTGGATGTCGTGCCACAGGTCCACGATGAGCTTCTGCATGCCGATGCGGGTGGGCTCGTCGAGGGCGGAGAAGGGCTCGTCCATGAGGATGATGGACGGCTTGAGGATGAGGGTGCGGGCGATGGCGACGCGCTGCTGCATGCCGCCGGAGAGCTGGGACGGGAACTTGTACTCGTGTCCGGCGAGGCCGACCTTGCGGATGAGGTCCATCGCCATGTCGTTCATGGCGTCGCGGGTCAGGTCGAGCTCGCGGCGGTGGATCTCCAGGCCGAACGTGACGTTCTGCAGGACGGTGCGGTGCGGGAACGAGGAGTAGCGCTGGAAGATCATGCCGCGGTCGCGGCCGGGGCCTTTCACGGGCTCGCCGCGGACGAGGACTTCGCCCGTCGTGGGCGGGACGTAGGCGGGGAACCCCGCGATGAGGTTGAGCAGCGTCGACTTCCCGCAGCCCGACGGCCCGATCAGCGCGATGAACTCGCCTTTTCCGGGCAGGTCGTCGATCCGGAAGTTGATGTGGTGGATCGCCGTATAGGCCCTGGCTGTTCCCTTGTTGAACGTCATCGAGACGTCGTTCCGGAATTCGACGACGGGGGAAAGCTTCGCGGGCGAAGGGGAGGGGGCCGGGTTCATCGCGCGTTCTTCCACGGGAACATCTGGCGGCCCGTCCAGGCGAAGCCCTTGTCGATGAGGAACCCGATGGCGACGATGAGCAGGACGACGAAGTAGACCGTCTCGGGTTTCCCGCGCCGCTGCGCGATCTGGATCATCGCGCCCAGCCCCTCCTTCTGGTCGACGATCTCCGCCAGCATGATGTAGGTCCAGCCGACGCCGAACGCGAGGCGCATCGCGTCCCACATCTCGACCGCGGCGATCGGGATCATGACCCGCGTCACGATGTGCCGCTTGGTCGCCCCCAGCGTGTACGCGGTCTGGAGGTAGACGTCGTCCACCTGCTCCACCGCCTTCACCACCAGCGGCAGCAGGTACAGGACCCCGGCGATCGCGAGGAAGTAGACCTTCTGCTTCTCCTCGGTTCCCCAGAACAGCAGGGTCAGCGGGACCAGCGCCGCGATCGGCACGTACCCGCCCACCACCGACATCGGTCGGAACAGGGCCCCGACCCGCGTGAACGCCCCCATCGCGATCCCCAGCGGGAGGCTCACCCCGAGCGCCACCGCGAATCCCAGCGCCACGCGCTTCAGGCTCGCCACGACCTCCTTGTAGACGTTCCGCGTGTCCTTCTTGCCCAGCAGCTTCCCGCCCTCCTGCGCGACCTCCTCGGGCTGCGGCATCAGCGCGCCGCCTCTCCGCTCCTCGGGCGCGCCCCGCGTCATCCAGAACCACGCCGCGAGCACCACGATGAACGGCACCGCCCCGAGCAGCAGGGCCCGGAGCGGTGCGAGAGGCGTGCGGACGGCGAAGAACCGGTCAATCAGTCCTTTCACCTACTTCTGCTCCGGCTGCAGGATCAGGATCTCCACGCGGCGGTTCTTGGCCTGGTCGAACGGGTGCTCGGGGTCCGCGGGCTGGTCCCAGCCGGCGCCCTCCACCACGAACTTGTCGGCCGGGAAGATGTCCTTGTACTTCTTCACCAGCGCCGCCTTCACGGCCTCGGCGCGGCGCCGCGACAGGTCCTTGACCATGGAAGCGTCGACTTTGCCCTTCATCGAGGAATCGGTGTGCCCCACGATTTTCACGTAGGCTGCCGCGAACTTGCCCGACAGCTCCGAGACCTTCTTCAAAGTCTCGTCCACGAGCGGGTCGTACAGCTTGTCCTCGATGACGTTCCCGTACTCGTCGCGCGCCTTCTCGTAGAGGTTGTCGGAGTTCGGGAAGAAGTTGATGCGGATCGTGTTCGTGAGGATCGTCGCCTCGGCGCCGCCTCCTCCCGTCGAGACGCGCGGCGCAAACGTCGACTTGTACTCGTCCACGTCCTTCGCGAACGTCCCCTCCTTCTGGATCCGGTCGAGGACGCTGAAGTCCATGACCTGGTCGTAGTTCGCAGGGTTGTCCACGATGCCGAGCTTGCGGTAGACGTACTTGACCGAGTTCCAGCTCGCCTCGAAGTTCGTGGGGTTGTTCTGGTTCTTGAAGAACTGCCAGTTCTCCGCGAAGTTCGTGATGTGGGCGTCGTACTGCATCTTGCTGACGTCCTCCGCGGTCATGCCGTAGAGGTCGGCCATCCACTTGAAGGCGTTCGCCTGGTCGTCGCGGGCCAGCTTCATCCCGTGGAAGATCCCCTCCACGAGGCCCTTGATGATGTCCGGGTGGTCCTTCGCGAAATCGGCGCGCGCCGCCCAGACGTCCGCGATGAGCTTGTTGGCGTCCTGGGTCGTCGACAGCAGCCGCGTCCCCTTCACGCGCTCGGCGATGTTGTAGATGTCGGGAGCCCACGACACGCAGGCGTCGATCTTCGACTCGCGGTCGTTCACGAACGCCGAGGAGGCCTCGAACGCCGTGTTCGTGTAGATCGACGTCACGTCGGCCGGCGACAGGCCGCTGTAGAGCAGAAGCGCGTTGATGTAGTACTGCGACGGCGAGTTCTGCGCGTAGACGATCTTCTTCCCCTTCAGGTCCTTCACCGACTTGATGTTGTCCCGCACCACGATGCCGTCGCCGCCGTTCGACCAGTCGATCTGCTGGAAGATGCGGGGCGCCGTGCGGGTGTCCTTCATGAGGGTCTCGCTGAAGAGGACCATCATGTCGAGGGTGCCCCACAGGCAGTGGAAGTCGCCGGTGGCGAAGCCGTCGCGGGCGACGACGGGGTCGTCGACGAGGACGAGCTCGACCTTGAACCCGTACTTCTTGAAGAAGATCGACTCCTCGTTCGGCTTGGCGCCGTGATTGGCGGCGATGATCGGCAGCCAGCCGATCCAGACGTTGATGGGGAAGCGGACAACCTTGTTGTTGGGGTCGAGGGGCTTGTAGCCCGCGGCGCCCTTGACGGCCGGGAGGCGCGCGGCGGGGACGTAGGCGTACTCCTTCACCGTCGTGACGCCCGTGTAGTCGGTCGCCTCGGGCCCTTTCGGATCGTCCTTCTTCCCGAATCCGGTGATCTTGCCCTTGTCTTCTTCCGTCGCTTTCGCGCCCTCCTGGGGCTTGCCCTTGTCCTTGGAGAGCATGTAGCCGGCAAAGCCGATCATGCCGAGGACGACGAGGGCGACGACGACCTTGCCGAGGCCCGTGAGGCCTGCCTGTTGCGGAACGGCCATGCGTGCTCTCCTGAGTGATGCCGGGAACGTGACTGGTGCGAATAGTCGAGTTTGGATGTCGGAAGTCGGAAGTAACGACAGGGACAGGGGAGGCCCAGGGCGGGTCCGGGAACCACCGCCAACCATGGCAGGCGGACCTCAGACTTCCGACTTCTGACTTCCGACCCTGCCCCCCGACCCCACGCCGGGTTCGCCGTCCTCCTGCACGTCTGTCCTACGCCTTCACCGCATCGCTCGGCCCCAGGTCCTTCGGGGCCTGCGCTTCGTCCGTCTTCGCCGCCGGCGCTCCAGGCAGGCCCATCGACGCCGTGAACTCCGCCAGCGCCTGCGCCTCCAGCGCCTTCTGCTCCTCCTCCTTCACCACCCACCCGCCGCCCTTCATCGAATCCTGCGCGACCCGCGCCTTGCCGCCTGCGTCCGCGATCCGTTCGTCCAGGTTCTTCTCCAGCCGGTCCAGGTTCGCGCCGCTGCCGCTCAGGTTGAAGGCCGTGGAGCTGGCCATTTCCGCGAGCTTCGCCTGGGCCTCGGCCATCTCCGCCTTCGACAGCTTCTGCTTGATCATCTCGATCTTGCGCTGCGCTTCGCGGACGTACACGTCGCGCTGGCGGTTCAGGTTCTGGTACATCTCGTCCGCCGCCTTGAGCTGCGCCTCGTTCTCGGTCAGGTCGGACTTGAGCTGCTTGGCCTGAAGGGCCGCCTGCCCGGCCGACTCCATGTTCTTCGCCGCGACGTTGGCGGTGACGCGCGCGGTGAGCTGGTCCAGCTGCTTCTTCTGCGCCGCGATCTGGCCCTTGAGGCGCTCCACCATCCCCGCCTGCTTCGCGAGGTTCGTGTTGTACTGGCCGACCGCCTCCTGGAAGGCGAGCATCTCCGCTTCGAGCATGGCTCTCGGGTTGGCTTTTTCGAGGCCGCTGACGAAGAGGCCGAAGAAGCCGCGCACGAGGTTCCAGAGCCGTCCGAACATGGGCGTCTCCCGAAAGGTTCCGGCGTTTGGGACTCAATTCGCGTGCCCGGAAGGGTTGGGCGGCGCCGGGGGAAGCTGAGGCGGGACTCGGACGGAACTGTACGGTGAGTCGCAACCCTGTCCCCCTGAAGGGGGTAAGATTATCCGGAGGGAAGAGGAGACTGCACGGGTTTTCTGAGGGAGGGCGCGATGAGGACGGTGGCGGCGGTGCTGCTGGCGGCTGGGGTGGCGTGGGCGGGGAAGCTGGACGCGGCGGCGGTCGGACGGACGTACGAGGCGGTGCAGAAGGCGGCGAAGGCGAACGCGGACCTCGGGGAGGGGGCGGTGAAGGGGGCCGCGCTGTTCGACCTGTACGTACAGGCGGCGCTGTCGGAGGCGGAGAGAGGCGCGGCCGCTTCCGGCGCGCCGGATGTCGAGGTGCGCGCGGCGCTTGGGGCGCTCGGGCTGTTCTTCGACGACGGGAATCTGCGCGCCGGAATTGTCGGCAAGTCGTTTGCGGGGTTGGAGAACGACGAACAGGAGGCGGCGGCGAAGAAGGTCCGCGGGACGCCGACGTGCGGCGGCCGGGCCGACGCGGCGATGCACTTCGTCGTCTCCGCGGCGCTCGTCGCCGGGATGGGTGAAGGCTCGGCGCGCGCGGCCGGGATGCTGAAGGAGATGAGCGACATGCACGGGCTGGACCAGGGAAAGGGCAGCGGATTCTCGTTCGCGGACCTGGCGTCCGACGAGGCGGGGATCGTGTTTGCGAAGTGGCTGCTGAAGGACCCGGCCGCGCACCTGAAGCTGGCGGCGGCGAAGTTCGCGCAGGCGTCGTGCTTTCCCTCGCTCGAGGGGCTGCCGGAGGGGCTGAGGACCGACGAGTTCGACGACAAGTACGGCCCGGTCGGGTCCGAGAACTACAACAAGGCCTGGAAACCGGTCGAGGAGCGAATCGCGGCGCTTCCGCTGTACGCGAAGGAGGGGGCGAGATGAACGGGCTCGGGTGGGTCGGCACGGCCGTCACGGCGATCTTCGTCGTCGCGGGGTTCCTGGCCGTGCTCCGCCGCTCCGCCGTCGCCGGCCGTCTCGGACGCGGAGCCTCGGCGGCATCTTTCGTCCTCCTGGTCGCCCTCGTGGCGGCGGCTGCGACGGGCGGTTACTTCTTCTGGAGGCGCCAGGTCGCGGAAGCGATGGCGCCGGAGAAGTAGCGTGCCGCGGTAGAATGGCGGCGTTCCCAGCAGGAGCGACGCCATGGATTCCTTCACGATGTGGGCCAGGGCCTTCCCGATCGCGACGATCGTCGTCTGCGTGATCGCGCTGATCCTGATCAAGAAGGTCTTCGGCAAGTCGGGACCCAGCGAAGGCCAGAACTGGATCGTCATCGTCCTCTTCGCCGCCATCGTCGGCGCCGTGGCGCTCGCGGCCTGGGGTTTCCGGAATGTGAAGCCGCCGGACAACTCGGGGATGACGTGGAAGTGAGGCGATTGCTGGACCTCCCTCCGCCGCCTGCCTACCATCCCCCGGCGTGGACATCCTCGAAACCCATCTCAGGTCGGACGACGCGGCGTTCCAGGCCAACCGCGACGCGTACCTGAAGGTCGTCGAGCAGCTCAAAGCCGAGAACGCGAAGGTCAAGAAGGCGGGCTCGGACTCGGCGGTGGCGAAGCACCGGGCGCGCGGCAAGATGCTGCCGCGGGAGCGCATCGAGAAGCTCTGCGACGCGGGCGCGCCGTTCCTCGAGTTGTCGGCCCTCGCCGCCCACGGCATGTACGGCGGCGACGCGGCGAGCGCCGGCGTCGTGACCGGCATCGGCGTCATCCACGGCCGCGAGTGCATGATCGTGGCGAACGACGCGACCGTGAAGGGCGGCTCGTACCTGCCGATGACGGTGAAGAAGCACGTGCGCGCGCAGGAGATCGCGATCGAGAACCGGCTGCCGTGCGTGTACCTCGTCGACTCGGGCGGCGCGTTCCTGCCGCTGCAGGCCGAGGTCTTCCCCGACCGCGACCACTTCGGGCGGATCTTCTACAACCAGGCCGTGATGTCCTCGCGCCGCATCCCGCAGGTCTCGCTCGTCCTCGGGAGCTGCACCGCCGGCGGCGCCTACGTGCCGGCGATGAGCGACGAGTGCGTGATCGTGAAGGGCAACGGGACGATCTTCCTCGGCGGCCCGCCTCTCGTGAAGGCGGCGACGGGCGAGGAGGTCACGGCCGAGGATCTCGGCGGGGCGGACGTCCACTGCCGCACGAGCGGCGTGACGGACCACTACGCGCACGACGAGGAGGAGGCGCTCTCGATCGGTCGCTCGATCGTGCAGAACCTGAACACGGTGAAGCGCGTCGGGCTCGACGTCTCGGCGCCTGAGGACCCGAAGTACCCGGCCGAGGAAATCTACGGCATCGTGGGCACCGACCTCCGCCGCCAGTACGACGTGCGCGAGGTTATCGCGCGACTCGTCGACGGCTCTCGCTTCCATGAGTTCAAGGCACTCTACGGCCCGACGCTCGTCTGCGGCTTCGCGCGGATGATGGGCTACCCGCTGGGAATCGTCGCGAACAACGGCGTCCTGTTCTCCGAGTCCGCGCAGAAAGGCGCGCACTTTGTCCAGCTCTGCGGCCAGCGCGGCATCCCGCTGCTCTTCCTGCAGAACATCACCGGCTTCATGGTCGGCCGCAAGTACGAGTCGGGCGGGATCGCGAAGGACGGCGCGAAGCTCGTGCAGGCCGTCGCGACGGCGCAGGTGCCGCGCTTCACGATCATCATCGGCGCCTCGAACGGCGCGGGGAACTACGGGATGTGCGGGCGGGCGTACCAGCCGCGGTTCCTGTGGATGTGGCCGAACGCGCGGATCAGCGTGATGGGCGGGGCGCAGGCGGCGAGCGTTCTGGTGCAGGTGAAGCAGGAGCAGCTGGCGTACGAGAAGAAAGCAGCGATGACGGCGGCGGAGATCGACGCGATGCGGAGGCCGATCCTGGAGAAGTACGAGACGGAGGGGCATCCGCTCTATTCGACGGCGCGGCTGTGGGACGACGGAATCCTCGATCCGGTGGACACGCGCCGGGCGCTCGGCCTCGCGATTTCGGCGAGCCTGAACGCGCCGGTGCGGGAGACGGACTGGCCGGTGTTCCGGATGTAGGCGCGGGAGACACTCATGCTCGAGATGACGTACAGCCACCTGCTCGTGTCGGTCCAGGGCGACATGGTCACGGTCACCCTGAACCGGCCGGAGATCCACAACGCGTTCAACGAGGACGCGATCGGCGAGATCACGGACTGCTTCGAGCGCATCGGGCGCGACGAGGACGTGCGGCTCGTCGTGGTCGCCGGGGCGGGCAAGTCGTTCTGCGCGGGCGGCGACCTCAACTGGATGCAGAAGTCGGTCGGGTACACGAAGAAGCAGAACCTGGAGGACGCGAAGCGACTGTCGGCGATGCTGCACGCGGTGAACGACTGCCCGAAGCCGGTCGTGGCGCGCGTCCACGGCAACGCTCTCGGCGGCGGGTGCGGCCTCGTCTCGGCGTGCGACATCGTCGTCGCGGCCGAAACCGCGCAGTTCGGCTTCACCGAGGTCAGGCTCGGCATCGTTCCCGCGGCCATCGGTCCGTTCGCCGTGCGCAAGATCGGCGAGTCCCACGCAAGGCACCATTTCCTGCTCGGCGACCGCTTCGGCGCGCACGAAGCCCGGCACATCGGCCTCGTGAACGCGGTGGTCGCGCCGGAGCATCTCGACGCGAAGGTCGCGGAGGTGGTCGCCGGCCTGCGGTCGAGCGGGCCGAAGGCGATGGGCGAGGCCAAGGCCCTGATCCGCACGATGGTGGACCGCCCCGGGACGGCGGACAAGGTCTGTGTCGAGACGATCGCGCGGCTCCGCGTCGGTGCGGAGGGCCAGGAGGGGCTGCGCGCGTTCCTGGAGAAACGCAAGCCGCGCTGGTCCAGAGGCTGATTCCGCAACCCGCCGTCAACGGAGCCCCCGATGTCCGACAGAAACATGTTCCTGTACCCGACCTGGCGCGCCTCGGACGCGGCCGCGTGGAAGAAGGCCCTCTCGGTGCTGATCGCCCGCGGCGTGATCCTCGCGACCGGGGAGGGAGCCGAGGAGGGCGAACTGTGGTTCTCGCCCGGGAAGCGCAGCTCGCACGTGGCGAAGGCCGCGCCCGAGCCGGCCTTCGAGGACTGCCGCGTCCACCTCGGCAACCCGTATTTCATCCCGGACGGCGACACGAGCGAGTACGGAGCGAAATGCCCTTCCTGCGCCGCGGCGCTGGAGGACGTGCTCGTGGTCGAGGCGATCGTGGACTTCAACGAGTCGGACGAGGTGGACGCCCGGCAGAAAGGCCCGAAGTGCGGGAAGATCGTG
>JADLHC010000183.1 GCA_020849035.1 Planctomycetia bacterium | reverse complement strand
GGAGCGCGCGGGGCGGGCGGCGGGGGTGCGCGGGGCGGCGGTGGCCTTCCTCGATGAACTTCTTCATGCGGCCCCCATCGGGCGCACGACGACGCCAGCGCGTTCGAGGGCGGCGCGTGCGGCGCGCGCGAGCTCGACGGCCCCCGCGCTGTCGCCGTGCACGCAGAAGGTGTCGGCCTCCACGGCCACGTCCCGGCCGTCCGTCGCGGCCACCCGCCGCTCCAGCGCCAGGCGGACGGCGCGCCGTTCGACCTCCCCGCGGTCCGTGACCAGCGCGCCCGCCTCGCCGCGCGGCACGAGCAGCCCGTCGGGCCGGTACCCCCGGTCGAGGAACGCCTCCGCCGCCACGCGCACCCCCGCCGCCCGCCCCGCGCGCTCCAGCGGCGACCCGGCCTGCGCCACCAGGATCGGCGCCCCGGACGCCTTCACCGCCTCCGCCACCGCGCCCGCCACCCGCTCGTCCCGCGCCGCGTGGTACAGCGCGCCGTGGAGCTTGACGTGCTGAAGCGGCGCCTGGGCGTGCCGGCGGAACGCGGCGACCTGCGCGATCACGGCCTCGGCCGCCTCGGCGGGGTCGATCGGCCTCGGGCGCCGGCCGTCCGTCAGCCCCGGGTGCGCCCCCACCCCCACTCCCTTCCCGGTCGCCGCCTTCGAGAGAACCGCGATCGTCTCCGGCCCGCCGGCGTGCACGCCGCACGCGAGATTCACCGAGGTGACGAAGTCCAGAAGAGGAAGGTCGCCCGCAGGATCGGGCGATTCCCCGGCGTCGGCGTTGAGGTCGATGTAGCGCGTCATGAGGGGGTCGCGGATTCCGTCCGGTGCCCATGGTGTACCGAACTTGCGCCCCGGATGCACGGAGAACTTCCGGAACCGTCAGGGCGTGCCGCGGCCGCGCCAGCGCCGGAGGGCGGCGCAGGTCGCCTCCATGTCGTCGGCCATGGGGGCCTCGAAGCGCATGTCCTGGCCGGACGGGTGGGTGACGCGGAGCGCGAAAGCGTGGAGAGCGTGCCGGGCCAGGACGGGCTCCTCGGCCGGATGCCCCTCCGGCTTCGTGTCCCACCGCAGCTGCCACTCGTACAGCGTCTCGCGGCGCCCGTACGCCTCGTCCGCGATGATCGGGTGCCCGATGTGCGCGAGGTGGACGCGGATCTGGTGCGTGCGGCCGGTCTTCGGGTAGCACTTCACGAGCGAGAAGCCGCGGTAGCGCTCGAGCACCTCCCAGCGCGTCTGGGCGGGCTTGGCGTCGCCGTCCTTGCGAACGGCCATCTTCTCGCGCTCCTTCGGGTGGCGGCCGATCGGGGCGTCGATCCAGTCGCCGTCGAGGCGCGGCTCGCCCTCGACGATGGCGAGGTATTCCTTCTCGAGGAGGCGTTCCTGGAACTGGAGCGACAGGTAGGTGTGCGCGTGCGCCGTCTTCGCGCACACGATGACGCCGCTGGTGTCCTGGTCGAGGCGGTGGACGATGCCGGGGCGGTAGATGTCGCCGTCCGACGCCGGCGGCAGCGTGTGCCCGACGTGCGCGAGGAGCGCGTTGGCGAGCGTCCCCTCCCAGTGGCCGGCCGCGGGATGCACGACGAGGTGCGGCGGCTTGTTCACCACAACGATCTGGTCGTCCTCGAAGATCACCCGCAGCGGGATCTCCTGCGCCACCATCTGCGGCTCGATCAGCCGCGGCGCGCGCACCTCGATCCGGTCCCCCTGCTGGATCTGGTAGGACGCCTTCGTCTTTTTCCCGTTGACCAGGACCATCTCGTCCTTGATCAGCTTCGCCACCAGCGACCGAGAATACCCGTGAAGGCGCTTCGGGATGTACACGTCCAGCCGCGTGTCCTCGACGGCCTTGTGGTTGACGTCGAAGATCTGCGTGCGCAGGTCGTTCATGTCCACGACGATTTTCTTCGGCATGCGGGGCCTATTTTACCGCGGACGGAACCACTCGATGGTCCGCGAGAGGCCCTGTTCGATGGACGTGCGGGCGCGGAATCCGAAGGCGCGCTCGGCGGCGGAGACGTCCGCCTGCGAATGGAGGACGTCGCCGGCGCGGCGCGGCTCGAACCGGGGCGGCGGCCCGCCGCACGCGGCGCGGATGCGGTTCACCAGGTCGAGCACGCTCACGCGCCCGCCCGCCGCCACGTTGAACACTCCCGGCGCCGCCGACTTCGCCGCCCGCTCGAACGCCTCCGCCGCGTCCTCCACGAACGTGAAGTCGCGCGTCTGCGAGCCGTCGCCGTAGATCACCGGCGCCTCCCCGCGCAGCGCCGCCGTCACGAACCGCGGGATCGCCGCCGCGTACTCCGACTTCGGGTCCTGCCGCGGCCCGTACACGTTGAACGGCCTCAGCGCGCACGCCGACAGCCCGTACGACGCCGCCCACGCCGACACCAGCGCCTCCCCCGCCGCCTTCGATGCCGCGTACGGCGACAGCGGGCGCGACGGCATCTCCTCGTGCTTGGGAAGCGTCGGCGAGTCGCCGTAGACCGAGGAGGACGACGTGAACACGAAGCGCTTCACGCCGGCGCGGCGGGCCTCCTCGAGCAGCCGCAGGGTGCCGTCCACGTTGACGCGCCACGACTCGACGGGGTTCGCGACGGAGCGTGCGACGGAGGGGATGGCCGCCAGGTGGACCACCGTCGCGGCGCCCTTCATCGCCATCGCCACCGCCTCGGGATCGCAAATGTCCGCGCCGACGATCTCGACCTTCCCTTCGAGCCCGTCGAGGTTGCGGCGGAACCCGGAGGAGAAGTTGTCGAGCACGCGGACGGCGTCCCCGGCGGCCGCGAGGCGCCGCACGAGGGTGCTGCCGATGAAGCCGCCTCCGCCGGTGACGAGGATCACGCGGCGGAGTGTACGGGGGCGCCGGGGAAAAGCGAAGGGCCGCGGTCCCTCGCGGACCCGCGGCCCCCGGTCAGTCGATCCACGTTCCCTGGCGCGCCCGGCGGACTTCCATGTTCGCCACGACGCGGTGCCAGCCGTTCAGGTGCAGCGGCTCGTGGTCCACGTGACGCACGGAGCCCTGCGCGTGCACCACGTCGCCCTTCGCCGAGCGCTCCACCGCCAGCCGGAACGCGACGTGTGGCTTGCCCGGGCGGCCCGGGATCGCCGCCTTCTCGCGCAGCGTCACGGCCTTGCGGGCAATCCGGTTGTCGAGCTCGCGGGCCTCGGAAGAGGGCAGCGGCAGGAACAGCCACTCCCCCTGCCGGACGGCCTTCTTCCCGCGGTTCTCGCGGCGCGACTCCCAGTCCACGACTTCGCCGGGCCGCAGCGCCCGGTGCGCGTCCTTGACCGTCGTCACGGGGCGAGGGAGCTCGGCCATGAAGTACGAGCGCTCGTCCATGCCGACGAGGTAGCGGCGCGTCTCCGACGGCGTGACCTCGCGGCGCTGCGTCATCTTCTTCGCCACCGGGTCCCAGACGCTCTGCGTGAACGTCCGCTCCGGCTCCTTCACGAGCAGCACCGCCTGCCTCACCACCGGCGACACGTCGACCACCTCGAGGCGCTCGGCCGCGCCCGGGAACAGCACGAACCGCTCGCGGCGGTCGACGACCTCGACCGACATCGAGAACACGTCGCCGCGGACGCCCCGGCGCTGCCGCCCGTCGAGGCGGAGCGAGAGACCCGCCTTCTCGAACCGGTCGAGGAGACGGGAGATGTTCGCGGACGTCATGGGAGGGCTCCTGAACGAAAACAGCGCTCCACCGTGGAGCGCTGTGTCCCTTCATCGCCCGCCGGCCGCCAGGGTTCAGTCTTTCCAGCCGAACAGCCGCGCCGCGTTCTCCGACTCCTGCCGCGCGAAGTCCTCGAAGGCGAGGCCCTGGCATTTCGCCACGCACTCCGCCGTCAGCCGCGCGAACGCCGGTTCGTTGCGCTTTCCGCGGTGCGGCTCAGGAGGCAGGAACGGCGCGTCGGTCTCGACGAGGATGCGGTCGCGAGGAACCCACGAGGCGATTTTCCGGAGCGGCTCGCTCTTCTTGTAGGTCACCGGCCCCGCGAACGAGATGTAGAACCCGAGGTCGAGCGCACGGCGCGCGTGCTTCTCGTCCCCGGCGAAGCAGTGCATGACGCCGGCGGGGCGCGCGGAGGCGATCATGTCGAGCGTGTCGTCGTACGCTTCGCGGCAGTGGATCACGACGGGCTTCTTCAGCGCGTTCGCGATGTCCATGGTCCTTGCGAACGCCTCGCGCTGCGCCTCGCGGCTCGCCGTCGTGCGGTACCAGTCGAGCCCCGTCTCGCCGAGCGCCACGACGCGCGGCCGGCGCGCCAGATCCTCCAGCGACGCCCAGTCGCGGAACCCTTCGCAGTCGTTCGGGTGGATGCCGGCGGCGGCGAACAGCCTCCGGTCGGACTCCGCCAGGGCGAGGGCGTCGCAGGTGCTCGGCACGTCCGTCCCGATCACCACGCACCGCCCGACCCCTGCCGCCTCCGCCCGGCCCAGCACGCCCGCGAGGTCGTTCCTCAGCTCGTCGTAGGCCAGGTGGCAGTGCGTGTCGACCAGCATCCCCGCATTCAACCCGATTTACTTCAGCTTCTCCACCCGCAGCAGCACCACCACCGCGCGCGCCGCGTCCTTCGTCGGGACCGTCCCCGCCACCACCCACGCCCCTTCCTTCAGCGCCAGCCTCGCCGACAGCGAAGCGCCCGCCACGTTCCCATCCTTGCCGCGCGCCTCCACCGAGTCCAGCATCGGCGCCCCGGACGTGTCCCGGTTCAGGCTCATCACGACGTCCATCGCCCCCTCCGGCCCCAGCACCAGGCCCACCCGCGCGCTCCCCGAGTTCTTCCCCGCCGGGCCGCCCGTCATCACCGACACGCACCCGTCCGTCATCAGCCGGAACGTCTTCTTCCCCGTCGCCGCCGGCAGCCCCGCCTCGCGGAACGCCTCGGGGCAGCCCCCGTCGCCCCCGTCCGACGCCTCCACCGCCGCCACCGTGATCCGCCACGACAACCCGTCCGCCGGCGGCACGTCCGCGGCCGCGATCAGCTTGCCGACGGCGCGAAGCGTCTGCGCGAACCCGCACATGATCAGCGTTTCGCCCGCCTCGAGCACGGTCACGTCCCGGGGGTCCGAGAGCAGCATCTGGAGCGTCGACAACAGGTCCCTCACCCGGAGGTATTTCAGGGTCACCCGGAGCGAGCAGTACTCGTTCGTCGCCGGAAGGGTGGCCACGGACTCCGAGGCCTTGAGCGATTCCTCGCGCGCCTTCTCGGTCCACACGACCTTCCAGGTCGGCACCGCCCCCGTGTCCACGGACACGAGCGCCAGGTTTGCGGTTTTCAGGATCTCGATCCCCGTCGCGAAGGTCTCGTCCGACTCGGCGCCTGAGGGGATGATTCGCGCCTTCTCGTCGCGGAAACGGGAGGAGGCCTGGTCGTCGTAGATGAACCGCCGCTTGCCTCCGTCCGCCATGCGGGCGAGGAGGTCGGCGAGTTCCGGGGCGCGCTCCTGCGCGGCGGCGGCGAGCGGGAGGCAGAGCGCGGCGAGGACGGTCAGGACCAGGGGCTTCATGGGTTTCTCCGTTCGGTTCAGGGCGGTCTGACAGTCCAACGACGCCGGTGCGATTCGGTTGGCGGCGGCGCGCGGCTACCGCCGGAGAATCTGGCGCGCGCGCTTCAGCAGGTACATCCGGTCCTCGGGCGGTTCATGGCGGATCGTGAAGTCGGCGACGGTCGTCAGCTCGCGCACGCCCTCGCCCGCCAGCGATGACTTCCCGACCATGAGCTGCCGGACGAGCTGCCCGTCCGGGCCGATCCAGATCCAGGCCGCCGAGGACGGCGTCCCCGGCTCGGCGGACTTTGCGCGCAGTTCGGCGCTCACCACGCGGCAGGCGATCCCGCGGAGATCCGCGTCGCCCGCGAACGACGCCCTCACGACGTCGACGTCGGCCATGTCGTCGACGGCGGGCTTCGGCAGCCCGGGGGTCTCGCGCACCGGGCCGTCCGGCACGTCGGCCGTCACGGTGCGGGTGCCGTCCGAGAAGATGTAAACGCTGCGGCCGACCTCCGCGAGGTTCCACGCGCGCAGCGGCGGATCCTGCTCGAGGTAGCCGCTCCGGCGGCGGACCTCGGAGGCGTTCACGAAGTCCGACTGGACGGTCGTCACCACCGAACGGGCACGTCCCACGGCCGACCAGGCGCGCCGGAGCGCTTCCTGCGCCTCCGGGCTGTCGCCGCTCCCCTTCGCACCCCCGAGCGCCTCCAACACCACGCGCGCCCCCGGCTCGTCCGCCACGGACCCGCCGGACCAGTCGAACTCCAGCTCGAACTGGTAGATGTCCGCCCCGTCCGTGATGCTCCCCGCCAGCCTCATCAGCCTGTGGCCGTCGCGGCTGATGTCGAGCGTCAGCACCCCCGCAGGATGCGCCGCCTTCACGCGCCGGCACGCCACGCCCCTCACCGTCTGCTCCGGCCCGTACTCCCCCGCCGCCGTGACCGCCGCCGGGTCGATCCACTCGATCGCCTCGTGCGGGGACGGATACGCGCGCCAGACCTCCTCGTACCTCTCCACCCACCACCCCTCCCGGCCGATCGCCCGCCTCGTCCCTGCAAGCCCCTTCAGCTCCACCACCGCATACGGCGCCGCAAACTCCCCCTTCACCTCCCACGTCACCACCAGCGGGTCCACCTGCCGGTGCTCCGCACCCACCGGCGCACTCGTGCGCGTCGCCTTCCCGCTGAAACGGTGCGGGGTCGCCGCCGCGTGCGTCAACGCGGCGTGCAGCACGTCGCGCGGCGCCGGCGAGCACCCGGCAAGCGCCGCGGCGGCGAGGAGAAGCTGAAGGGGTTTCACGGGGGGCCGATCATACGCCATCGGGGCGCCCGGAAACGAAAGGAGCCGGCGATCGCGCGATCGCCGGCTCCCTTGGACGGCCTTGCGGGCGCTACTTGTCGGACTTCGGCTCCTCCTGCTGAGGATCGGCGGGCGGCTTCTCCTCGCCGCCCTCCTCCGGCGCCTCCTCGAGCAGCGCCTTGACCTCCTCCGGGATCTCGACGGACAGCTCCTTCCGGTACGTGTACCGGTAGTCGGACACGATGTGCAGTTCCATCGGCCCCTGGCCGCCCATGTTCGACTCCGCGTCCATCGTCAGCTTCATGCGGCGCAGCCGGCCGTCCTTCTTGTCCACGTAGAACTTCAGCGACGACTTCTTCACCTCGCCGCCGCCCATGCGCCCGCCGCCCATCAGGCCGCGGATCGCCTCGGCGTCGGCCTTCCCGCGGATCACCCGGCACTCGTGCGAGCCGACCTTCGCCTCGCCGTCGAACTTCGCCGACGTCACGACCTTGACGATCTGGTCCATACCCAGGCCGCCGCGAAGTCCGCGCCGGCCGCCGCCGCCCTGGTCCTGCCGGCGCCACTCGCCCGTCCGCGGGTCCTTCCCCACCGTCCGCTTGCCGTCGGAGTAGACCTCGATCGCGTTCCCCATCACCTCCGTCGCCATGTGCGTCCACCCGCCCGCATGCTCCCCTTTCATCTCCATCGCCATCATCGGCGCCCCCGCCACCTCCACGTCCATCGACGCCTTGAACGTGAACTTCTTCTTCATCGACAGCTCCGCCCCCTCCCGGATCGCCTTCAGCGCCTCCGGATCCCCCGCGTCTTCCTTCGGCTTCTCCCCCTCCTCCGTCTTCGGCGGGTCAGCCGGCGGCGGATTCGCAGGCTCCTGCGCCGCGAGCGGAAGCGCGAGCGTCAACGCCAGCAGGCCCTTCATGATCGTGCGCATCGACTCCCTCCCCTTTCCTGGTCTCGCGGGACCCCGCGCCCCGCAAATGGAAGGACCCCCGCCGTGCGGCGGGGGCCCGTTTCATCGCTCCGAAGTTACTTCTCGTCCCCTTCTTCGTCCTCTTCCCCGTCCTTCTTGTTCTCCTCGTCCCCGCCGCCGCCCTCCATCAGCGTCTTCACCTCCTCGGGCAGCTCCACTTTCACCTTGCTCGAGTACGTGAGCCTCTGGTCCATCGTCACGTCCAGCTCCATCCCGCCGCCGCCACCGCCGCCGCCCATGTCCATCGACATCGTCATCGACAGCTTCATCCGCCGCACCTTCCCGTCCTTCTTGTCGATGTAGAACCTCAGGCTCGACTTCGAGATGTCCGCCTGCCCGCCCATCCCGTTCTGCCCCAGCAGCTTCGCAACCTTCTTCTTGTCCACCGTCGCCTTCGCCACCCGGCACACGAACGACCCCACCTTCGCCTCCTTGTCGTCCCAGGTCGCCGTCTTGATCACCTTCTCCAGCTGCTTCGGGTCGAACCCGCCCGCCATGTTCGTCTCCGTCTTCTCCCAGGCGCCCGACTGCGGGTTCTTCTGCACCGTCACCTTCCCGTTCGTGTAGATCTCCATCGCCTGCCCCATCATCTCCATCGCCATCTTCGTGTAGGGCTTCTTGTGCGCGCCCTTCATCTCCGTGTTCAGCATCGGGCTCCCGCCCATCTCCAGGTCCAGCTTCGCCGTGAAGCTGTACGACTTCTCCTCCAGCTTCGCGATGCCATCGCTGATCGCCTTCTTCACCTCGTCCGAGTCCTTCGTCGCCTCCGTCTTCTTCGGTTCCTCCTTCTTGCCGTCCTCGGACATGGCGGGAATGGCCAGGCAGAGGGCGAGCGGCAGGACGCGCCACAGCGACTTCATCGATGTCTCCTTCGCGAAGGGCCCCGGTGGGGCGGGTTGATGGCGGGCCGGGAAAACCGCTGAGGCTCCCGGCTGGATCGCGAGGTTGTACGGGGAGACGCCGGGAAAGTTGGAAGGGCGCCCGGAAATTCCACGGACGCAAAAAAAAAGGGGCCGGCGCCAGGCCGGCCCCTTCGACGGACGGAAGGCGTCTACTTGAACTGCCGCAGCGAGACGATCAGCTCCTGGATCTCCTTGTGGATCGCGGCGCTGTGGACGACGACGAGCAGGCCGTTGGAAATGGCGATCGAAACGCCGTCCTTGCCCCAGACCGAGTCACCGCCGGTCGCGTTCCGGATGATGTTCACCAGCGCCTCCGGGTCGTCGAACGGGTGGGTGCTCTCGTCCGGCTCCACGATCCCCGTCGTCGGCCCGGTTTCGCCCTCGCCGCTGGCGAGTTCGAGGCTCGGGCCCGGGAAGTCGCGGATCTTCATCAGAAGGTCCTTCACGTCGTAAAGCTTCATGTCCAGCTCCGACCCCCGCTCCTCCTTGGTCTCGACCATCAGCACGCCCTTCTTGTACACCAGCGTCAGGTCGTTCAGGTTCAGGAGCAGCTTGAGGGCGGTACGAAGCGGCAGGTCCTCGAGCTTGATGTCGACCTTGAGCTCGCCGCTGCGCGCCTTCTCCTGCACGGACTTGGACAGCACGAAGTTGATGCCCGTCACCTCGTGGAGGAAGTCGATCACCTCGCTCAGGTTGGTGTCCTTGAAGTCGAGCGAGATTTTCGTCGTCTCCAGCTTGTTCATGATCTCCCGCTTCGTGTCGTCCACGTCGTCGGCGCGGACGGGAAGTGCGAGAGCCGCGAACAGGGCGGCGGACGCGAACCGGCTGCGGATCATCGGTCTGCTCCTCCGGGCCCCCCCGTGGACCTGGATTGTACCGGAACGCGGCGGGGGCTGGCCAACGGCAAAACGGTCACAGGCGGTGGCTGGGTCGGCCGGGCCCGGCGCGACCCTGACGGCTCATGGTGTCACGGGCGATTCCTGCGATCCGGGCGCGCCTCCCCGGGGAGGCGAGGACCGGACCCGACGATCATTTGAACTGGCGCAGCGAGACGATCAGCTGCTCGATCTCCTTCTGGACGTCGGCGTTCTGGGCGACGATGAGCAGGCCGTTCTGGATGTCGATCGAGACCCCGTCCTTGCCCCAGACCGAGTCTCCGCCCGTGGCGTTGCGGATGATCTCGACGAGCTGGTCCTTCGACTCGAACGGGTGCGCCGTGGGCTCGGGGGCGACCACGATGCCGACCACGGAGGCGCCTGCCTCGGACTCCCTCAATTCGATGGTCGGCGCGGGAAAGTCCTCGATCTTCATCATGAGGTCGCGCACGTCGTACATCTTCATCTCGACGTCCTTGCCTCGCTCCTCCTTCGTCTCGATCACGAGCACGCCGTTCCGGTAGACCGCGGTCAGGCCGTTCATGTCGAGCACGAGCTTCAGCGCCGACTTCAGCGGCAGGTCCGTCAGCTTCACGTCCACCTTCAGCTCTCCAGCCTTCGCCTTCTCCCGGACTTCCTTCGACAGCACGAAGTTGATGCTGGTCACCTCATGCAGGAAGTCGATCACTTCGTCGAGGTTGGTGTCCTTGAAATCCAGGCTGATCTTCGTGTTCTCCAGCCGGTTCAGGATCTTCGACTTGGTCTCGTCCGTGTCTTCCGCCCAGCCGGGCAGCGCCAGGGCTCCCGCGAGCAGGACGGCTCCGATTCTTCCGATCATGACTCGAACCTCCAGGGCCCCCCCGGGTCTGTGGAAGGCGCGCCGGCACCTGCCGGGAGCGCCGTGAGGACTACTTGAACTGGCGGAACTGGTTCAGCAGGGTCCGGACCTTGTTCTGCAGCTTCCACGGCGCCTTCACGTACAGGATGCCGTTTACGAGGTCCATGCTCGTCCCCTCGCCCCAGGCCTCGTCGCCGCCCGACCCGTCGCGCAGGAGCTGCTTGAGCTTCTCAGGGTCCTCGATCGGCTTCTTCGGCCGCTCCTTCTCGCGCTCCTCCGGGGGCGGCTCCTCGAACTTGTGCCCGGAGGGGACCTCGCCGACGGCCGACTTGTCGTTCGCGGGCTTCTTCTTGAATCCGCCCTCGGGGCCGGCGAAGTCGGTGATGGGGTTGAGGAGCTCGCGGACGTCGTAGAGCTCCAGCACCGCGTCCTTCACGTACTCCTCGCTCGACATGATCTTGATCTGGCCCGGCACCTTCTCGGCCCAGCTCAGGCCGAGCTGCGCCAGCGCCATGTCCAGGATCTCCCGCGCGGTCTTGTCCTTCGCCACGACCTTGATCTTCTCCAGCCCGCTTTTCGACAGCTTCTGCGCGGCCTTCGTCAGGTCGTACTCGAATCCCGCTTCCCGCGTCAGCCAGGTGAGAAGGTCGGAGAGGGGCGCCTCGTCGAACTCGGGCGAGAAGAGCTTCTCTTTCTCCTTCTTGGCCTCCTTCTTCTCCTTGTCGGCAGGTTTGGCATCCTCGGCGAGGGCGGGGAGGGTGCAGAAGGAGAGGGCGAGAAGGGCTGCGGTCAGGCGCATATTCGGGCTCCGATCGTGGGTTGGAGAGCGGTATCGCAATGCTCGTGCCGACTGGAAACCCGGGAAAGAGGGGTTTTGAGTGCAATTCAGCAAAGCCGGTTTACATAAGCGGCGAGATTGCACGAAAGTACCGTTCCGTTTACACCAAGAAACCTGCCACCCCCTTTCTCCTCCCCTTCCCACCCTAGCCGGAACTCGTTACCCTGCTTGACCCTGCACTCGCCATGAACCCGCTCCACACCCTGCTGGACGCCTCCTTCAACCGGGCCCGCGAAGCCGCCCGGGTGCTGGAAGACCAGGCCCGGTTTCTGACCCATGACCCGGCGCTGTCCCGCCGATGGCAGGCCCTCCGCCGCGGGCTGGGAGCCCTGGAAGCGGCTCTCGGCCCGCTCGCCGCATCCCGCCATGTCGTCGCCGACCCCGGCGCCCGCGACCCGTCCGCCGCCGGACGCAGCCCCGCCGGTATCGCCGCGGCCAATGCGCGCCGGCTCCAGGAGGCTCTTCGCTCCATCGAGGAGCATGTCCGCGCTGTCCGTCCCCCGCTCGCCCGCCGCGCGGCGGCCCTGCGGTTCGACGCGTACGAGGCCGAGCAGCAGGCCCTTCACTCCCCGGCTCGGCTGCTCGCGCCGGTCCGACTGATGGCCCTTCTCACCGAGTCGCTCTGCCGGCGTCCGTGGCGGGAGACGGCGCGGCTGCTGGTGAGGGGAGGGGTGGACGCGGTCCAGTTGCGGGAGAAGAGGATGGGCGACCGGGAGTTCCTGCGCCGGGCGCGGCTGCTGAGGGGCCTCGTGCCGGTGCTGATCCTGAACGACCGAGCGGGGCTTGTGGGGTTGAGCGGCGCGGACGGGGTGCACGTGGGGGCGGAGGACCTGTCGATCGCGGATGCGCGGGCGCTGGTCGGGCCGGCGCGGATCGTGGGAGCGACGGTGCACGGGCCGCGCGACCCGGTCGAGGGGGCGGACTACGTTTCCGCGGGGCCGGTGTTCGGATCGCCGCAGAAGCCGGGGCTGGCGCCGGCGGGGCTGGCGGCGGTGCGGCGGGCGGCGAAGCGCGGGATTCCGTTCGTGGCGATCGGGGGGATCACGCCGGCGAACGTGGCGGCGGTGGTGAGGGCGGGCGCTTCGCGGATCGCGGTGGGGACTGCGCTGACGGGGGCGGAGGATCCGGAGGGGGCGGCGCGGGCGTTCGCGCGGGCGCTGCGGAAGGCCCGGCCGGATTCCGGGACTTAGTAAAGCACTCTGTTTATATAATCGCGCCATGGCCTCCCGCTCCTCCGTCCACCCGCAGAACGCCGCCGGCCCCTGGTTCGTCGACACGACCTGCATCGACTGCGACGTCTGCCGCGAGCACCTCCCGGAAGTGTTCGGCCGCGCGGGCGAGGGGACGTACGTCGTCCGCCCGCCCGCCGGCGCGGACGAGGAGCGTCGCGCGTGGCTCGCCCTCCAGGCCTGCCCCGT
>JADLHC010000182.1 GCA_020849035.1 Planctomycetia bacterium | reverse complement strand
CGAGCAGCAGGATCCGCCAGGCCTTGAGATTTCCAGGCGGTCCGTCGCGGCGGGGGCTGAACGCCCGCGGGAGTGGGAACTTGTCCGGCGCATGCAGCACAGCATCGGCGAACTCCGCGGATATGCGGGGCGGCAATTCACCGAGGCACCCCTGTCGCCAGGCCAGGAATCCGAGGTTCGCGCGATCCTCGGGAGACCGGGCCCTGGCGAGCAGCCGCGCAAGCGCGGCCTCGCGCTGTTCCGCCTCGGCATGATGACCGATGCGCACCTGGAGGATCTTCGAGGCGTACGACCCCGCGTCGCACCGCTCGTCCCATGAGACGCGAACGAGAACTTCCCAGCACAGGTCAATGACCTCCTCCGAGGTGACTCCCTCCAGTGCCCAAAGCAGCACCGTCAGCCTCTCGTTTGCGGGGTCTTCGCGGAGGAGCGATCTCGCCAGCCTGACGGCTTCGCCGGGGTCTCGCCGGACTCTCAGCTCGAACTCCGCCGACGCTGGGCCCTCCTCCACGTACGGGCCGTTGAGTCGCCAGCCGTTGCGATCGGTCGCACAACAGGCAGACCAGGAACTGAGCCTGTCGATCCCGGGCCATACGCCGTCCGGATCCGTTGGCGCCGGGGAGACTCCGGCGCACCCCGCCGCAAGTAGGGGCAGAAGGACCAGAAGCCTGCTCGCCGCAAACGCGCGCACATGGGAGAGTGTATCCGTCGATCCTCGGATTCCCGCACCCGACTTCACTGTCCCGATCATGATCGGAGCCTTGTATGCCCCTCGAGATCCGCCTCTTCGTCCGCACCAGCCTCGTCTGCCTCGTCCTTTCCGCGATCGCCGGCACGCTGCTTTACGCGTGGCCTGCGCTGCGCGGCACGTCGGCGCCGCCGTGGCTGTGGCCGATGCACACGCACCTCGCAACGGTCGGGTGGCTCGTGAACATGGTGTTCGGGGTCGCACTCTGGATGTTCCCGCTGCCGTGGGGCGCGAAGGCGTCGGACCGGTACAGGCCGGCGCTGGCGTGGGCCGCATACGCGGCGATCAACGGCGGGCTCGCGATGCGGTTCGCCGGCGACATCCTCGCAATGCGAGCCCTCCAGGTCGCCGCCGGCGCTTCCCAGACCCTCGGCATCCTCCTCTGCATCGCCGCGCTCTGGCCGCGGATCCGCGGGCTCGCGCCGCCTACTTCAGCAAGCGGAAATCGAGCCTGAAGCGTTCCGGGGGGCCGATGCGGATCCGCGGGAAGTCGGGGTGGAGCGGGTTGAGGACGAGGTTGGTCGCGTGGGGGACGAGGACGGAGGGGACGCGCAGGAGGGCGGTCCGGCCGCGGCGCAGCCAGTCGCCGCCGATGCGGCGCGTGGAGGCCGCCGGAGGATTGCGGCGCCAGTCGGCCGGAAGGCGGCGCGGGGCCTCCTGGATGCGCACGCGGTCCGGGATGTCCACGCGGACCAGGGCGAAGTGATGAAGGGCGTCGGAGGTCTCAAGGTGCACGAACATCTCGAGCACGGCGAGACCGGGGCTCTCGGCGAGATAGACGGCCCGGAGGCCGAGGGGGTTCCAGCGCCCGGGGTACCGGCTCGCGCCTTCGCCCGTGAAGGCCTGGCCCCTGCGGTGCCACTTGACGAGCCTCCACGCCACCGTCACGCGAGGTTCCCGTCCTCGATGCGGCCGAGGAGGTCGTAGACTTCGCGGGTGCCGGCCTCGGTGCGGAGCAGCTCGAGCGGCGCCTGCCCGCCGAGGCCGTGCTGCGGCGCGGCGAGCCAGTTGCGGGCCGCCTGCTCGCCCTCGAGGACTTCGCCGGCGCGCGCCACGACGGCGGCGACGCGGAACAGGCGGTCGCTGAGGACGGGATCGAGCCGCGACTTGCGCCGGCCCTCCGCACGCCGGATCGTCCTCAGGTGGACGCCCAGGATCCCCGCAAGCTGCGGGGGCAGAAGCCCCGCGGCCGACCCGACGCGCCGGAGCGCGCCCGCCTCAAGCCCCTCGCTGATCCTGCGGTGCAGCTCCAGGGGAGATGCCGCCTTCGCGGGAACCGCCAGGATGTCGCCGAGGGACTTCTTCTTTCTCGCCGGGATCATGGACAAATGTCATCAGAACCATCGACACCTGTCAAGGCCTACCCGTGCTCCTCCAGCCACCTCTCGCAGTCGATCGCCGCCGCGCACCCCGTCCCCGCCGCCGTGATCGCCTGCCGGTAGCGCGAGTCGGACACGTCGCCGCACGCGAACACGCCCTCGACGCTGGTGTACGTGTGCTCCTTCAGCTTCACGTACCCCTTCTCGTCCAGATCCACCTGCCCACCGAACACCTTCGTGTTCGGCTCGTGGCCGATCGCGAGGAAAACCCCGTCGGTGCGGAAGTCCGTGACCGCGCCCGTCTTCGTGTCCTTCAGCTTCACGCCCCTCACCCGGTCGTCGCCGAAGATCTCCTCCACCGTCTTGTTCAGCTGCCACGCGACCTTCGGGTTCGCCTTCATCCGGTCCACCATGATCCGCGACGCGCGGAACTCCTCGCGGCGGTGGACCATGGTGACCTTCGAGGCGAAGCGCGTGAGGAAGTTTCCCTCCTCCATCGCGGAGTCGCCCCCGCCGACGACGACGAGTTCCTTCCCTTTGAACAGGGCGCCGTCGCACGTCGCGCAGGCGGAGACGCCCTTGTTGGCGAACTTCACCTCGCTCGGCAGCCCGATGTACTTCGCGCGGGCGCCCGTCGCCAGGATGACGGCCTTCGCCTCGTGGAGCGTGTCCCCGACCCAGATCCTGAAGGGGCGCTTCGAGAAATCCACGCGGGTGACGACTTCCTCGACGCATTCGGTGCCGAACTTCTTCGCCTGGGCGCGGAGTTTCTCCATCAGGTCCGGGCCTTCGACGCCCTCGGGGAAACCGGGGAAGTTCTCGACCTCGGAGGTGATCATGAGCTGTCCGCCGGTCTGGGGATCGGGCGGCTTGGCGTAGGGGTCGCCCTCGAACAGCAGGGGCTTGAGGTTGGCGCGCGAAGTGTAGATCGCGGCCGTGAATCCGGCGGGGCCGGACCCGATGATGATCACGTTGCGGACGTTGTTCACGGGAGCTCCTGTGTGGTTGATGGGTTGATAGGTTGAGGGATTGAGGTTCGCCTGCGGGAGGCAACCCCGGTCCCCTCACCCTCTTCCCTCTCAACCTCTCAACCTGTCAACCCATCAACCGGCCTTCACCATCTCCAGCACTTCACGCACCATCGCCTCGATACCAGGCCACGCTTCCGCCGCGTTCTTCGCGCACATGTAGGCCGGCGTCGTCACGATCCGGTTCTTCCGGTCCGCGACGGCCTGCGCCGCGGTCGCGGCCTTGTGCTTCGCGCCCATCGCCTCGAGCGCCTTGGCCGTCCCCGCATCGTCGCCGATCGTCAGCTCCGGGTGCAGGTCGTTCCCGAACACCTTCGCCAGCAGCGCCGGCGCGATGCAGGCCGCGCCGACCGGCTTCCCCGCCGCGTGCAGGTCACGCAGCAGCTTCGCCGTGGGCTCGTTGACCCTGCAGTTCGGCCCGTCGGTCGCGAACGTGCAGAGGTTCTTCGCCGCCCCGAATCCGCCGGGCAGCACCGCCCCGTCCACGTCCTTCGCGGACACCTTCGCGATGTCCCTGATCTGGCCGCGGGCGATGCGCGCCGCCTCGACGAGCACGTTGCGCTTCTCGCCGGGCTTGCCCGTGAGGTGGTTCACGCTCGTGAACTCCATGTCCGGCGCGCAGCAGACGATCTCCGCGCCGGCCTTCTGGAGCGCGACGAGGCAGAGCACGGCTTCGTGGATCTCGGAACCGTCCTGGACGCCGCAGCCCGACAGGATGAGGGCGATCTTCGGCATGGCCTGCCTCCTTCGAGTGGCGGTGTTCAGAGCCCGATCGAAACGTGCTTGATCTCCACGTACTCCTCGACGCCCCACTTGCCTCCCTCGCGGCCCATCCCGCTCTCCTTCATCCCTCCGAACGGCGCCTGCGGAACGCCCGGCGAAGGATCGTTCGCGCCCACGATGCCGTCCTCGAGCGCCTCGGCGACGCGGAAGAGCCGCGACGCGTCCTTCGTGTAGAAGTACGCGGCCAGCCCGTAGGGCGTGTCGTTCGCGAGCCGCAGCACCTCGTCCTCCGTCCGGAAGGCGACCACGGGCGCGACCGGCCCGAACGTCTCCTCGCGCAGGATCCTCGACTCCGGCGGCACGTTCGCCAGCACCGTCGGCTCGAACCACCGCCCGTCCTTCACGCGCCCGCCGCACAGCACCTTCGCGCCGCGTCGCCGCGCGTCCTCGACGTGCTCGATGACCTTCTTCAGCCCCTGCTCGTCGATCATCGGCCCGACCTGCGTCCGCTCGTCCAGCCCGTCCCCGACGACGAGCGCCGCCGCCTTCTCCACCAGCTTCTTCGCGAACGCGTCGTGGGCCTCCTGCTGCACGTACACCCGGTTCGCGCAGATGCACGTCTGCCCCGCGTTGCGGAACTTGTTCGCGACGCACCCCTCGGCGGCCTTGTCGAGGTCGGCGTCGGCGAACACGATGAAGGGCGCGTGGCCGCCGAGCTCGAGCGCGACGCGTTTCAGGCCGTCGGCGGCGCCGCGCATCAGCAGCTTCCCCACCTCCGTGCTCCCCGTGAACGCGATCTTGCGGACCTTCGGGTGCGCGAGCATCTCCCCCGCGATCGGCACCGGGTTCCCCGTGATCACGTTCAGCACCCCCGCCGGCAGCCGCGCCTCCTCGAACAGCTCCGCCAGCGCCAGCGCCGACAGCGGCGTCTGCTCCGCCGGCTTGATCACCACCGTGCACCCCGCCGCCAGCGCCGGCGCCACCTTGCGCGTGATCATCGCCGACGGGAAATTCCACGGCGTGATCGCCGCCACCACCCCCATCGGCTGCTTCAGCACCAGGTGCCTCTTCCCCGCCGCCGCCGCCGGCACCGTCTCGCCGTACACGCGCCGCGCCTCCTCCGCGCTCCACCGCACGAAGTCCGCGGCGTACTGGATCTCGCCGAGCGCCTCCTTGATCGGCTTGCCGTTTTCCTTCGTGAGAAGGGTCGCGAGCTCCTTCGCGCGGTGCAGCATCTGGGCGT
This sequence comes from Planctomycetia bacterium, assembly GCA_020849035.1. Lineage (GTDB taxonomy): Bacteria > Planctomycetota > MHYJ01 > WSZJ01 > WSZJ01 > WSZJ01. Next base: position 29,612 of record JADLHC010000182.1, on the reverse strand, counting down.
AGACGTTGAACAGGATGTTGGCGCGCTCGATCGCCGGGAGCGCCGCCCACGCCGGGAACGCGCTCGCCGCGGCGTCGAGCGCGCGGCGCGCCTCGGCGGCGCCGCAGTCGGGGACGCGCCCCAGCTCCTCGCGCGACGCCGGGTTCGCCACGGCGAACGTGGCGCCGGAATCGGCGGGAACCCACTGGCCGTTGATCCAGTTCAGCGTCTTCACGGTCTACTCGTGAATCCCCGGCTCGGTCAGCTTGCGCGGGTCGAGGATCTCCAGCACCTTTTCCTTCGGCATCAGGCCCTTCTCGACCACCACGTCCACGATGGTCTTCTTCTTCGCGATGGCTTCCTTGATGCACTCGGCGACCTTGAGGTAGCCCAGGTGCGGGTTGAGGGCGGTGCCGATGGTGGCGTTGATGTCCGCGTAGTGCTTGCAGCGTTCGGCGTCGGCGACGGTGCCGTCCACGCAGCGCTCGCAGAGGACGTTGACGCCGTTGGCGAGCCACTGGATGGACGAAATGAGCTCGTAGCCGATGATGGGCATCATGACGTTGAGCTCGAGCTGGCCGGCCTGGGCGCAGTAGGAGACGGTCTGGCAGCGGCCGAGAATGGCGAAGCCGAGCTGGTTGACCATCTCGAGGATGGAAGGGTTGATCTTGCCGGGCATGATGGAGCTGCCGGGCTGGACGGCGGGGACCTTGATCTCCGCGAGGCCCGTCAGCGGCCCGCTGCAGAGCATGCGCATGTCGTTGCAGATGCGCGTCAGGTCGAGCACGAACGACTGGATCGCGAGCGCGACGTCCTGGATCGGGCGCATGGACTGCATCGCCTCGAAGTAGTCGCCGGCCATGCGGAGCTTCTCGCCGGTCTGCTCCGACAGCGCCTTCGCGACGCGCGACCGGTACTCGGGGTGCACGTTCAGCCCCGTCCCCGCCGCGCTGCCGCCCAGCCCCAGCTCGCGCAGGCCGTCCGCGCTCGCCTCGATCGACTTCGCGTGCCGCCCCGCGTTGAACGCGTACGCGCCGAACTCCTGCCCGAGCCGCACCGGCACCGCGTCCTGCAGGTGCGTCCGCCCCGTCTTCACGATCCCGTCGAACTCCTTCGCCTTCGCCTCGAACGACTTCGACAGCCGCTCCGCCGCCTTCACCAGCCCCGGCAGCACGTCCAGCGCCGCCAGCCGGATCGCCGTCGGGATCACGTCGTTCGTGGACTGCCCCATGTTCACGTGGTCGTTCGGCGAACACAGCTTCACGTCCCCGCGCTTCCCCCCGAGGATCTCGCACGCCCGGTTCGCGAGCACCTCGTTGCAGTTCATGTTGTGCGACGTGCCCGCGCCGGCCTGGAAGATGTCCACGACGAACTGGTCCGCGTGCAGGCCGGAGAGGACCTCGTCGGCGGCCTTGACGATGGCGTCCGCCTTCTCCTTCGCCAGCAGCTTCAGCCCCTTGTGCACCTTCGCCGCCGCCTTCTTGATCTGGATGGTGGCCTTGACGAAGGCGGGAAGCGGCCTGAGGCCGGAGATCGGGTAATTCTCGACCGCGCGCTGGGTCTGGACGCCGTAATAGGCGGCCGCGGGAACCTTGAGCTCGCCGAGGGAGTCCTTTTCGATGCGGAAGTCCATGGGGCGTGTCTCCGAGAAGGGCGGGAAACGTCCAAGATATCCCTCGTCCCGGGGGTCGTGAAGCGAAAGCGCGGACGATAGGGGGCTATCCCCCGATGAAGGACATCTCGATCTTCGGCAGTCCCGCAGTCTCCGCGGAGCGAAGCTCGGAGTAGCGATCGTCGCGCCGGCGCCAGGCCTCTCGGATGACGTCCGCCAGCGCGGCGTCGGAGGCGCCGGCACGGAGGGGTCCGCGGAGGTCGTGGCCCTGGACGCCGAACAGGCACGTGAAGAGCCGTCCGTCCGCCGAGAGCCGGGCGCGATTGCAGGCGCGGCAGAACGGCTGCGTGACCGACGAGATGAACCCGATCTCGCCCGATCCGTCGCGGTAGCGCCACCGCGCCGCAACCTCGCCCGGGTAGCCCGCCTCGACCGGCTCGATCGGCCACTCCTTCCCGATCAGCGCGATCAACTCGCGCGACGGCACCACGTCGTCCATCCGCCAGCCATTGGTCGTGCCGACGTCCATGAATTCGATGAAGCGCATGACGTGGGGCGTGCCGCGGAATTGTCGCGCGAGGTCGAGGACGCCGCCCAGGTTGATCCGGCGGTTGACGACGCAGTTCACCTTGATCGGGCGCAGGCCCGCCTTCGCGGCCGCCTCGATCCCGGCGAGCACGCGCGCCACCGGGAAATTCGCGTCGTTCATCTTCGCGAACACGGCGTCGTCGAGCGAATCGAGGCTCACCGTGACCCGCTTCAGTCCCGCCGAGGCGAGCGGCTCGGCGAGCCCCTCGAGGGTGGACCCGTTCGTCGTGAGCGTGAGGTCCAGCCCGGGAAGTCCGGCGAGCATCCTGACCAGCCGGTCGAGGTCGCGCCGCAGGGTCGGTTCGCCGCCGGTGAGCCGCACCTTTTCGATGCCGAGGCCGCGGAACACAGCCGCCAGGCGCGTGATCTCCTCGAAGGTGAGCAACTCCCTGCGGTCCATGAACGCGTAGTTCGGCCCGAAGACGTCCCGCGGCATGCAGTAGGTGCAGCGGAAATTGCAGCGGTCTGTGACCGAGATGCGGAGGTCGCGGAGCGGCCTGCGGTGGCGGTCGAGCAGCGGCTCGAACATGGCCTTATCGTATCCTCGGTCCACCGCTGCGGGAAGTTGCGGAATCGGCGCGCGGCGCTTCAATGGGCGGGAAAGGAGGCCCGATGAGCTGCATATTCTGCCGGATCGCGGCGGGGGAGATACCGTCGCAGAAGGTGCTGGAGAACGAGCAGGTGGTGGCGATCCGGGATCGGGCGCCGCAGGCGCCGGTGCACGTGCTGGTGATGCCGAAGAAGCACATGGCGTCGCTGGCGGAGCTGGAGGATCCGGCGATCGCGGCGGCGCTGCTGAAGGGGGTGAAGGACGTGGCCGCGAAGGAAGGCTTGAAGGAGTTTCGAACGATCGCGAATACTGGAGCGGGAGCCGGGCAGACAGTCTTCCACCTTCATCTCCATGTCCTTGGCGGAAGAGATCTTGGGTCGCTTGGATAGCGCTTATCAATGTGAAATTTCATTTTGCAATACATCACCCCCTCTCATGCCTACCTCCGATCTCCCACCCTCCATCCGGCATCTTTCTTCCTTCCATCGCTAGACACGGTTCACAACCCCCCGTAGAATTCGCCGCTCTTCATTCCCCCCTCGAGGTGAGATGCACCAGGCGCCCATCAAGAACATCCTGATTGTCGACGACATCGTCGACGACCTCCTCATGTTCGAAGACTGCATCGAGGAGATGGGCAACATCCCTCACCTCGCGCTCACGCCGCAGGACGCCCGCGACAGCCTTCGCAAAGTGACGCCCGACCTCGTCGTGTGGAACACGGACGTTCCCAAGTCCTGGGACGAGCTGAAGAACTTCTTCAAGAACCGCGCGTTCCGCGAGGTGCCGGTGATCGCGATCGTCGGCGCGAACAACGAGCGCGCCGCCGAGCAGGCGCTCCGGCTCGGGTGCATCGGGCTCATGCGCAAGCCGATCGCCGAGGGCATGGTCGCCGAGGTCCTGACGCAGGGCCTGCGGCCGCAGAAGTCGGCGACGCGCAAGCTCGCGCGGGCGGGCGAGAAGAAGAAGGCGAAGCACTGACGTTCCCGGGCGGCCGACAAAAAAACCGCGGCTCTCGCCGCGGTTTTCTGTTTTCCGGGACGCGCTACGGGAAGATCCCGCGCTCCAGGTAGGCCGCCTCGATCCGCTGCAGCCCCACCGCGTAGGCCGCCGTGCGGAAGTCGCACTTCAGCCGCTTCGCCTCCTTCTTCACGTTCGCGCACGCCCGCGTCAGCTGCTTCTTCAGCCGCGCGTCCACCTCGTCGAGGTCCCAGTGCTCGCTGCGCTTGTTCTGGATCCACTCGAAGTAGCTGACGGTGACGCCGCCGGCGTTGCAGAGGATGTCGGGGATGAAGATCGTGCCGCGCTCGAGGAGCTTCTTCTCGGCGGCCATCGTCACGGGGCCGTTGGCGCCCTCGGCGATGATCTTCGCGTCGATCCAGCCGACGTTCTGCTCGGTGATCTGGTTCTCGAAGGCGGCCGGGACGAGGACGTCGACCTTTGTCTTCCAGAAATCCTCGCTGGAGCACGCTCCGGCTTCGGGGTAGCCCTTGATGCCGCCGGCCTTGCGGAAGTATTCGAAGAGGGCCTTCGCGTCGATGCCCTTCTCGTTCTTGATGGAGCCGGTGTGGTCCTGGACCGCCGTGAGCTTCGCGCCCATCTCGGCGATGGCGACGGCGCCGAAGGAGCCGACGTTGCCGAAGCCCTGGATGGAGAAGGTGGCCTTGTCGAGCTCGACTTTGGCTTCCTTGGCGAACGACTCGAGGGTGATCTGGACGCCCTGGCCGGTGGCCTTTTCGCGGCCCTCGGAGCCGCCGCAGGTGAGGGACTTGCCGGTGACGACGCCCCACGACGCCTGCCGGGTCGAGGTCGCCTGGCTGTTCATGTAGGTGTCCATCATGAGCACCATGGTGTGGGCGTTGGTGCCGACGTCCGGCGCGGGAATGTCGTGCTCGGGCCCGATGTTGGCGCCGAGGGCGCTGGTGAACCGCCGGGTGATGCGGGTGACCTCGCCGGGGGAGAACGCCTTGGGGTCCACCGCGACGCCGCCCTTGGCGCCGCCGAACGGCAGGCCCGCGAGGGCGCACTTGAAGGTCATCCACGCCGCAAGGGCGCGGACTTCGTCGATGTTGACGGAGGGGTGGTACCGGATGCCGCCCTTGAAGGGGCCCAGCACGTTGTTGTGCTGGATGCGGTAGCCGGGGAAGACCTTGTAACTCCCGTTGTCCAGCAGGACGGGGAAGTTGACCAGCACCTCGTTCTTCGGGTGGCGGAGGATCTCTCGAACGTACGGGGTGAGGTTCGTGGCGTCGGCGGCACGCTCGAACTGAAGCACCGCCGTTTCATAAAGGGAGGGTCCCTGGGCCATGGTTGCGAGCTCCTATGAAGTCGGGGCATTGTAGGGAGCGGGGGCTCGCAAGGTCAAATTCAGGGTGGCAGGCAGGGGGCGAATCTCGCAACCCTGTTTCCGGAACGACGTTACACTTCGACTTCGATGGCATCTCCACGACTGGACTTCGAGCCGCTGCGCCTGCGGGCGCTGGAGCGCCTGGAGTCGCTGGCCGCGGCGCTTCTCTCCGCCCGAGTCCCCGGCTGGGCGGAAACGGACGGGAGGGCCGCCGCGGCGCTGGAGGAAGCACGCAAGCGGCTGGACGACCACGTGCGGTTCCGGCTGGGGCGCGGGATCGGTGCGCCGGCCGTCGTGGTGCTGTACGGAGGGACGGGGGTCGGCAAGTCGACGATCCTCAACACCCTGGCGGGGCGCCCGGTTACGGAAACGTCCGTCCGGCGGCCCTGCACCACCGAGCCCCTGCTGTACCACCACCGGTCCGCGGCCCCGGCGCTGGAAGCCCCCGATGTCCTTCCGTCCTACTCGAAGAAGACCGCGACGCCGGGCCAGCCGAAAGCCGGCACCATGACCGTCGAGCTCATGACACACGAGGAGCCCTCCCTCGCCTCCGTCGTCCTGGTCGACGCCCCGGACTACGACTCCGTGGAGAAGGACAACCGCCGCGTCGCCGAGGACCTCTACCGCCTCGCGGACCTCCTCGTCTTCGTCGTCAACCCGTCGAAATACGCCGACGAGGAGACCTGGCGCGCCATCCGCCGCGCGCGCGCCGACGGCAAGGCCTGCGCCTTCGTCTTCAACCGCGCCGAGCCCGGCGACGCCGCCCTCGAGGACTTCCGCCGCCTCCTCGACGGGGCCGAAGTCGTCTAACTCCCCCTCGACCCCGCCGCCGCCGCCGGCGGCATGATCGCCGACCCCGCCGCCCGCGCACGCCTCGGCGACATCCTCAAGCGCTTCCTCCTCGGCGACGCCGCCGACCGCCTGCGGCTGGCGGAGCTGAAGCGGTCCTGGCGGGCGCTTTCGGACACGATCGACGACCCGGTGCTCGTGACGCTGCGGGCGGCGGCGGTCGCGATCCGGACGGGGCGCGCGCTGGCCGTCGCGGAATCAAAGGCCGCGTCGCAGGCCCTGGTCGAGGAGGTCAAGCTCGACCAGTCGACCGACCTCGACCGCGTCTCCCAGGCCGTGCGCGACAACCTCTTCTCCGTCGTCGGCTTCCTCTCGAACAAGGTCATCGGCCCCCTCACCGCTCTGGTCGACCGCGTCACGGGATCGCTGGGCCGCGCTCTCTCGAAGAACCGGCCCGCGATCGAGAACGCGCTGGCCCGCGTTCACGAGAACAACCGCCAGGCGGCGCGCAAGCACCTCGGGCTCGCGCACGAGCGGCTCGCGCGGGCCCTTGCCGCGACGCCGCAGGGCGCCGCATTCGCGGCGACGAAGGAGTTCGCGGCCGCGCTGCTCCCCGCGACGGAGGTGGAGAGCCGGTACGAGAAGGGGCTCGCGGAGTTCGAGGCGTGGAAGAAGGCGGAATTCGAGAAGCTGATCGGGGACCTGAAGGGCAAGAAGAGCGTGCAGCTGTTCGTGATGCAGATCCTGTACGTCACGCTGAGCGTCGGGGTGATGGCGCACACCGGCGGCGCCTTCCATCTCGTCGAGGGGCTGCTGGCGGGGCCGCTGTTCGTGTTCCTCGACAAGGTGTTCATCGGCGCGATCAACTGGGATCTCGTGCGCGACCTGGAGAAGCGCGGCCGGGAGAGGTTTCTGCAGATTTTCGCGGACCTGGCGCAGGCGCAGGCGGAGCGCTGGGGGGCCGCGTTCGCGAAGGAGGAGACCGGGGTGACGGGGCTGCCCGGGCTCGAGATCGACCTGGAGGAGCTGCGCCGCGATGTGCCCGCGCTGCTGGAGGCGCTCTCGAAATGAGCGGCTACCGCGAGGCGCTTCTCGGCTGGATCGACCGCGCGGCGGTGTTCGCGACGGAGTCGCGGGCGCTTGCGGAGCGCGGGCCGGCGCTGGCGGCGCTGGCCGCGGGGCGGGCGCGCGTGGAGGCGCTGGACAGGCCGCTGCGGGCGGTGCTGCTGGGCGGGACGGGGGTCGGGAAGTCGTCGCTGATCAACGCGATCGCGGGTCGGGCGGTGAGCGAGGCGTCGCGGCGGCGGCCGACGACGGCGCAGCCGGCGGCGTACGTGCACGAGACGCACGCCGCGGAGGCCGCGGACTTCGCGCCGGAGATCCGCGCGGCGACGCACGCCGAGGAGGGGCTGCGCCACCTCGTGCTCGTGGACATGCCGGACTTCGACTCGCGCGCCCTGGAGCACCGCGCGCTCGTCGACCGGCTCCTGCCGCGCGCGGACCTCGCCCTCTGGGTCGTCGATCCCGACAAGTACAACGACGCCCTCCTGCACCGCGACTACCTCTCGCGCGAGGCGAAGCTCCGCGAGCGCTTCGTCGTCGTCTTCAACAAGGCCGACACGCTCTCCGCGGAGGCGCTCCGGCTGTGCCTCGAGGACCTGCAGGCGACCCTGCGCGGCGACGGCATCGAGGCGCCCCAGGTGTTCGCCGTGTCGGCGCTCAAGGGAGCGGCAGACCCCGGGTTCGCCGCGTTCTCGGAGTTCCTCCGCACGAAGTTCACGGAGAAGTTCGTCCGCGAGCTGAAGGCTGCCGACGTCTTCCGCGCCCTGCGCGCCGCCGCGCACGCCGTCTCCGACGCGCTCGCGCTCCCCGGCCGGCTCGAACAGCTCCGCGCCGAGGAGGCCGCCGTCTCCGGGCGCCAGGAGGACTTCCTCCGCTGGCTCCGCCTCCAGCTCGGCCCCGACATCTTCACGCCGGAACTCACGAAGGCGATCCGCGACCGCTTCCGCGACCGCTTCGCCTCTCTCCTCCCCGGCCCCGTCGGCATGGTCGCCGAGTGGCGCTTCAGGCCCGCCGCCGTGAAGGACTGGCGAGAGCTGGCGGGGCAGATCCGCGCGGAGGCGGGCGCCGCCGCGGGCCAGAAGGTGCACTCGCGGATCTGGAACGACCACCACGACGCGGCGGCGTTCTTCCGGAAGCTGCCGGAGGTCTGCCGGCCGGCCGCGGCGCCCGACGAGAAGGCGTTCTCGGCGGCGAAGGAGGACGCGCTGCTGCGCCTCGAGGAGGAGCTGGCGCGCGAGCACGAGGGCCAGCGGTGGCGCGGCCGCGGGAAGGTCGGGCAGCACGTCCTGCCCGCCGCCGCGGCAGGCGGCTGCGGCGCCGCGGCCGCCGCCTACGCCGCCGAGCTCGCCGCCGCCGGCGCCCTCTTCCCCACCATCGCCGCCGCGGGCCTGGCCCCTGTCGGCTTCTACCTGTTCGAGTCCGCCCTCGCCCGCCGCGACGTCGCCCACGCGGCCCGCGAGGTCGCCGAGCGCGCCGCGGACCATTTCCGGACCTCCCTGGAGGCCATCTATCGCCGCGCGGTGACGATCCCGCTGATGGAGGCGTTCGAGAAGGTGCGCGGCGAATACTCGACCTGGCGGGCTCTGCAGGCGGAGCTGGAAGGGCTGTCGCGGTGAGCGCCGGCTGCCCGACGTGCGGCGGCCCGCTGGTCCACGCGCGGCGCCGGGACGTCGTCTACGAGGTCACGGGGCGGTTCTCGACGATGGCCTACCTGTTCCCGAAGGTGCACTGCCCGAAATGCGCCCGCGACCTGCCGGAGGGCGAGTGGCCGGCGGGCCTGCGCGCGCGCTTCAGGTCGTTCCGCGTCAAGTACGCCTTGTTCGCGATCGGGCTTGCGGGAATCGTGACGTGGCTGCTGCTGGCGCGGCGGATTGCGGACTGGTTCCGGGTTCCCTGAATCGCGGCCGGCGAGGCCGGAGGGCAGCACGACCGGCGCCACAACGCGGCCCCTCCCCTACCCCACCACCACCCTGTTCCGCCCGGCCTGCTTCGCCCGCATCTCCGCGTCGTCCATCCGCGCGATCACCTTCTCCAGCTCCTCCCCGCTCTGGTACGTCGTCACCCCGACGCTCGCCGTGATCCTCAGCCCCTCGGGCAGCGCTTCGCTCCTCCAGTCCGCGATGGCCGCGCGCGCGCGCTCGCCGAGCCGGGCTGCGCCGTTCGAGTCGGTCTCGGGGAGGAGGATGCCGAACTCGTCTCCGCCGATGCGGAAGAGGTGGTCGGGGGTGCGGAGGATGCCGCGGAGCAGGCTGGAGACGCCGCGGAGGACGAGGTCGCCGGCGCGGTCGCCGTGCTTTCCGTTGAGATCGCGCATGTGGTCGAGGTCGATGCCGGCGACGGAGAGGGCGTTGCCGTAGCGGAGGGCGCGGGCGACCTCGATGCGCAGGACGTTCTCGAACGAGCGGCGATTGCCGACCTGGGTCAGGCTGTCCATGAGGATGAGCTGCGCCATGCGGCGGCGCTGGATCTCGGCGGAGATCAGGGCGGCGAGCATCTCGGCGAGGTCGGCGTCGTCGGGCGTGAAGCTGCGGGTGGCGGAGTGGACGTTGAAGACGCCGGAGCAGAGGCTCATCGCGTAGAGCGGGACGCAGACGATCGCCTTGATCTCGTGGGATATCCCGGGGTTGGCGACGAAGCGCGGGTCGGTGAGCGGGTCGTTGACGATGGCGGTCTGGAGGTGGCTGGCGGCCCACCCGGCGAGGCCCTCGCCGGCCTTGAAGCGGATGTGGAGGCCGGCGTCGTCGAGGCCGCGGTGGGCGACGGTGATGAGGTCGCGGCGGTCCTGGTCGAAGAGCATGATGGAGAGGCAGGTCCCGGGCAGGACGGGGGCGACGGCGTCGAGCATGCCCGTGAGCGCCTCGGGAAGACCCGGGGCGGACACCGCGGCGCGCCCGATGTCGCGGAAGACCTGGACGAGCGGGTTTCCCCCGGCGCCGGCACGGCTGTCGCTCAAGTTGGGCCTCCTGGCGGGTGGAGAGTGACGGGGGGCCTCGCGGCCCCCCGCCGGGCTATCTCGTGCGCAGAATGTTCAGGGCGGAACCGGCCTTGAACCAGCCGATCTGTTCGTCGTTGAAGGTGTGCTTCACGGAAATCTCGTCCGTCTTCCCGTCCGCATGGTGCAGGCGCACCGTCAGCGGCTTGCCGGGGGCGATGCCCGCAAGCCCGGTCACGGAAATCCGGTCCGTCTCCTGCACCTTGTCGTAGTCCGCGGGGTTCGCGAACGTCAGCGGCAGGATCCCCTGCTTCTTCAGGTTGGTCTCGTGGATGCGGGCGAAACTCTTGACCAGGATCGCGGCCGCGCCGAGCAGCCGGGGACTCATCGCGGCGTGCTCCCGGCTCGAGCCCTCGCCGTAGTTCTGGTCGCCGACAACGACCCAGCGCAGGCCCTTCGCCTTGTAGTCGCGCGCCACCTTCGGCACCGGCTGGCCCTTCTCCCCCGAAAGCTGGTTCAGCGTCGTCCCCGCGGCGCCCGAGAACGCGTTGATCGCACCGATGTACATGTTGTCGCTGATCTTGTCGAGGTGGCCGCGGTAGCGCAGCCACACGCCGGCCTGCGAAATGTGGTCGGTCGTGCACTTCCCCTTCGCCTTCAGCAGCAGCGGGCACTTCTCGAAGTCCTTGCCGTCCCATTTCGCGAACGGCTCCAGGATCTGGAGGCGGTCCGAGTCCGGCGCGACCTGGACGGAGACCTTCGAGCCGTCTTCCGCGGGGGGCGCGTATCCGGCGACGTTGCGGACGAAGCCGTTGGGCGGCAGCTCCGGCGCCTTCTTCGGCGGCTGCAGCTTCCACTCCCTGCCGTCCTTCCCCACGATCGGGTCGGTGAGCGGGTTGAAGGACATGCGGCCGCCGATCGCCATGGCGACGGCGATCTCGGGACTGGAGATGAAGGCCATCGTCTCGGCGAAGCCGTCGTTGCGCTTCGGGAAGTTGCGGTTGTAGGTGGTGAGGATGGAGTTCTTCTCGATGTTCTTCGCCTTGGCGTCGACGTCGGCGCGGCGCCACTGGCCGATGCAGGGCCCGCAGGCGTTGGCGAGGACGGTGGAGCCGACGGCGGCGAGCTTCGCCATGAGGCCGTCGCGCTCGATGGTGGCGCGGATCTGCTCGGACCCGGGCGTGACCATGACGGGGGAGGCGGCTTTCGAGCCGTGGGCGGCGGCCTGCTCGGCGACGTCGGCGGCGCGCGCGATGTCCTCGTAGGACGAATTCGTGCAGGAGCCGACGAGCGTAAAAGCGATGCGGTCCGGGTAGCCCTCCTTTTTCACGGCCTCGGCCATCTTCGAGACCGGGCGGGCGAGGTCCGGCGTGTGCGGGCCCACGACGTGCGGCTCGAGCTTCGAGAGGTCGAGCTCCAGCACCCTGTGGAAGTACTTCTCGGGCTTCCGCTCGACGTCGTCGTCGGCGCGGAGCATCTCGGCGTTCTTCTTCGCGAGGTCCGCGAGGTCGCGGCGGTTCGTGCCGCGGAGGTAGGTGTCCATGCGCTCGTCGAAGGGGAAGACGGACGTGGTCGCGCCGAGCTCGGCGCCCATGTTGGTGATCGTGCCCTTGCCGGTGCAGGAGAGCGACTTCACGCCCGGCCCGAAGTACTCGACGACGTTGTTGGTGCCGCCCTCGCAGGTGAGCTGGCCGCAGACCCAGAGGATGACGTCCTTGGGGGCGGCCCAGCCGGAGAGCTCGCCGGTGAGGCGCACGCCGACGAACCTCGGGTGGAGGACCTCCCAGGGGAAGCCGGCCATGACGTCGACCGCGTCCGCGCCGCCGACGCCGCACGCGAACATCCCGAGGCCTCCCGCGTTGGGCGTGTGGGAGTCCGTCCCGATCATCATCCCGCCCGGGAACGCGTAGTTCTCCAGGATCACCTGGTGGATGATCCCGCTTCCCGGCCCCCAGAACCCGATCCCGTACTTCGACGACACCGTCTTCAGGAACCCGTAGACCTCCTGGTTCTCCTTCTCCGCCGTCTCCAGGTCCGCCGCCGCGCCGGTGTACGCGCGGATCAGGTGGTCGCAGTGCACCGTCGACGGCACCGCGACGCTCGGCTTCCCCGCGCTCATGAACTGCAGGAGCGCCATCTGCGCCGTCGCGTCCTGCATCGCCACGCGGTCGGGGTTCAGCAGCACGTACGACTCGCCGGCCTTCAGCTCCGACTTCTCCGCGTCGTTCAGGTGCCCGTAGAACACCTTCTCGCCGTAGGTCAGCGGCCGGCCGAGCCGTCGCTTGACGATTTCGAGGTTCTTTCTGACCTTCTCATAGACGCCGAAGACGAAACCGGGGGTGGATTCGATCACGCGTGTCATGGCGGGAAGCTCCTTTCTCGAAGAACGCATTGGACCACAGCCGGCGGACAGCGTGAAGAATGAGGAAGCGCGAATCGCGGGGGCGGCGCGCGCTGTAAGGTGGCGCAGCGCGCGCGGGAGGGAGGAGCGATGAGGAAGGGCGGGTGGCGGGCCGGCATTCTCGTGGCGGCGGGATGGGCGCGGTGCGCCCTGCCCGCCGCGGCGCCCGAGAAATGGATCGTGTCCGGGGACGAGGTGAAGCGGATGCAGTCCGCGCCGAGGCCGCCGGAGTTCGCGGGCTTCTTCCCCTGGATTGCGGCGACGCTGGCGGCGGCGGCCCTGCTGGCCGGGGTCGCGGTGGCGGCCGACCGGTTCCTGCGGCGGCGCCGCGCCGGCGAGCGGCTCTGCCGGGCGCTTCTCCGCCTCCGGGGCGTCGCGCCGCCGCTCGTCGGGGTTTCGACCGGGATCGTGCTGGCGTGGAGCGGGTGGTCGCGCTCGTTCGTGGCGCCGGACCTGCCGCTCGACGCGGTGCTCCCGCATGCGGCGGCCACGGCGCTCGCGTGGGCGCAGGTGGTCCTCGGCGCCGCGCTCGTCCTCGGCGCTTTCACGCGCGCCGCCGCCATCGCCCTTGTTGTCGTGTACCTCCCGGGCGCGGCCCTGTTCGGCCTGAGCTCCTGGCTCGACTACGTCGACATCCTCGGGTTCGCCGCCTACCTGGCGCTCGCGGGGCGGGGCCCGCTCTCCGTGGACGCCCTCCGCCGCGTCCCCGCCGCCCCGGAGGACGCCGGCCGCCTCGCCGTCGCCCTCCTCCGCCTCGTCCTCGGCCTCAACTTCGTCCTCCTCGCCGTGAACAACAAGCTCGCGAACCCGGCGGTGAGCATGAAGATCGTCGCGGACTGGAACCTGAACTTCATGCAGCGTCTCGGGGTCGGGTGGTTCACGGACGCGCGGTTCGTGCTCGCGGCGACGGCGGTGGAGCTGGCGGTCGGGCTCGCGCTGGTGCTGGGCGCGGCGCTGCGGCCGCTGGCGATCGTCGTGTTCGGGCTGCTGGTGACGACGTTCGCAATCTTCGGGACGCAGGAGCTGGTCGGGCACCTGCCGATCCTCTCCTCGGGGATCGCCATCCTCCTCATGGGGACCGGAGGGCGCCTGTGGTACGGCCAGCGGGACCCCGCGGAGGAGCCGTCCCCCGTCACCGCTACCAGGCTGTGACCTGGCGTTCCCGGTAGAACCCGCCCGTCGGCCCGTCCTCCGGAAGAGTCGCGAGCCACACGATCGTGTCCGCCCCCTGCTCCGGCGTCAGCGGCGCGCCCGTCCCTCCCATCCGCGTCTGCACCCACCCGGGACACATCGAGTTCACCTTCACGTGCGTCCCCGCCTCCGCCGCGATCTTCACCGTCAGCGCGTTCAGCGCCGCCTTCGTCACCGCGTACGCCGGCGGCCCCTGCATCGCCTCGGAGAACGCCCCGTAGCCGCTCGAGACGTTCACGACGCGCCCGTACTTCGCCTTCTTCATCCCCGGGATCAGCGCGCGGCAGAGCGCGAGCGGCCCCATCACGTGCACGTCCCACGCCTCGCGGAACGCGGCGTCGCTGTCGCCGAGCGCGGGCTCCTGCGAGTACACGCCGGCGTTGTTCACCAGCACGTCGACGTGGATCTTCTCGGCCTTCAGGAAATGAAGGGCATGCTCGATCGCGAGCGGCTTCGCCACGTCGATGCCGAGGACGCGCACGTGGACGCCCGTGTCGCGCAGCGAGCGCGCCGCTTCCTCCCCCGCCTCCGCTTCGCGGCTTCCCAGCACGACGTCGAGCCCGGCTTTCGCGAGCCCGCGGCAGGCGGCCAGCCCGATCCCGCGGTTTCCCCCCGTCACGAGAGCGACGCGGCGCATGGTCGGATCCTCCAGTGGCGCGTCCACAGCTTACCGCCGTCGCGGCGCAACCGGAACCGTCATCGCCCGGCCTCCGCCAGCCGCGGAGCGCCGAGGGCGGCGCGGATGGCGCGCGCCTCGGCGGCCTCGGCGTCGCCCTCCCGCTCCCGCCCGAGGGCCCGAAGCGCGGCGGCGCGCAGGTCGCGCGCGTCCGCCTCGAGGGGCCGTTCGCCCTGCCGCAGGGCGCCTGCGACGACGGCGACGGCCTGGGCCTCGGCGCCGGCCGCGTCCCCCGTGGCGAGTTGCGCGCGGCCCCGCGCCAGGAGGGCGATCCCCTCGGTCGGCCCCCCGCGCCGGTTCGCGTGAGCCTCCCCCGCGGCTTCCAGCGCCTTGCCGGCCTCACCGCGCCGCAGGAGCACCGCGGAGAGCTGCTCGAGCGCGAAGGGCAGCATCCCGGAGACCGGGCGGATCCGCGCCGCCTCCACCGACTCCCCGGCGAGCGCGAGCGCCTCGTCCAGCCGGCCCTCCTCGCAGCGGACGGCGGACATGTGGCAGCAGTACTCCGCTCGGATCTCCGGCGCCCTGGTGCGCGACAGCGGCTCCGCTTCCTCCAGCAGCGCGAGCGCTTCCGCGAACTCGCGGCGCACGAGCCGCACGAAGGCGCCGTTCACGAGGGCGAACGCGAGCGGGCCGGGCAGGGCCATCCGGCGGCGGATTTCCACGGCCTCGCCCACCGCCTCCACCGCCCGGTCCAGCCGCCCTACCTTGGTGAGCACGATGGCGAGATTCAGCAGCGCGCGGGCGAGGGTCTCCGGCGTCCGCGCCTCCCTCGACATCTCCGCGGACTCGAGGGCGCAATTCACGGCCTCGCGGTAGCGGCCGGCCTCGAAGTGGCCCGCGCTGAGCGAGTTGAGCGAGAGGCCGATGCCCGACCGGTCGCCGATCTCGCGCCGGAGCTCCAGCGCGCGCTCCGCGGCGGCCAGCGCTTCGACGTGCCGTCCCTGGCGGCGGAGGTGGATGGCGCGGTTGTGGAGGGCGCCGGCGGCGGTCTCTCGGTTGCCTGCGGCGAGGGAGCACCTGTAGGCGCGCTCGTTGAGTTCGAGGCCGAGGTCCGGCTCGCCGCGCCACCAGGCGAGGATGGCCTCGATGGTGAAGAAGCCCGCCAGGGCGTTGTCGCGGGCGGGCCCCGGGGGAAGGAGGCCGGCCTCGAGGTCGGCGCGGCCGCGTTCGGCAAGCGCGCGGGATTCCTCGCGCCGGCCGAGCATCTCGAGGGTGCGCGCCTCGGCGCGCATCGCGGAGGCGCGGACCGCGGGGGACTTCGCGAGGCTGCGCGCCCGGACGGCGGCCTCGAGGGCGGGGAGGATCTGCCCGGACTCGACCAGGGCGCCGGAGCGGACGAGGGAGATGCGCGCGGCGAGGTCCGGATCCTCGACGGGGGGCAGCGCGTCGAGGGCGGCGAGCGCCTCGGCGGCGAGGCCGAGCCGGATCTGGGCCTCGGCGGCGGCGACGACGGCGTCCGGGCCGGCGCCGAGGCGGACGGCCTCGCGCGCCGCCCGCAGGCTGTGGTCGAGCGTGGACTCGCGCAGCGACACCGCGGTGACGCTCATCCAGAGCGCCGCGGCGCGCGGGCGGTCCCCGGCGGCCTCGGCGTGGCGGGCCGCCAGCGACAGCAGGTCCAACCGCTGCGGCCGGGACGGGCCGGCCAGGTCGTCGGCGACGAGACCGTGAAGCCGCGCGCGATCCTTCCGGGGAAGGAGCGCGTAGAGGGCGTCGCGGATCAGGGCGTGCCGGAAGACGAACTCGCAGTCGTCCGGGAGCAGCGAGGACGCGCGCGACGCCACGAGGGACCGGTCGCGCGCCTCGCGGATGTCGGCCGGGCTGTCCCGCCCGAGGACGCGCCCGACGAGGCCGGTCCAGAACGTCCCGCCCACCACGCTCGCGCCCTTGAGCGCTTCCTTCGTCTCCGCCCCCAGCAGGTCCGCCTGCGCGACGAGGAGGTCCTGGAGGCCGCCGGGGATCCCCGCCGCGTCGCCCGCCAGCGCGCGGGGGACGCCCGCGACGAGGCCGCGGTCGCGCAGGTACCGGCAGAGTTCCTCGACGTACAGCGGATTGCCTCCCGCGCGCTCGGCAAGGAAGGTGGCGAGGGCGTCCCCGACCGGCGCGCCGAGAGCGGCGGAGGCGACCTCGCGGGCCGCTTCGAGGGGAAGGTCCTCCAGGTCGAGGACGTCCGCGCCCGCGAGAGGCGGGGCTTCCGGCCTCGACGCGCCCGCGAGGAGGACCGTCGAGTCCGCGAGGCCGGCCGCCAGGTCCTCGAGAAGCTCGCGCGTGTCGGGATCGGCCCACTGGAGGTCCTCGAGGCAAAGGAGCGCGGGGCGGCCGCCGGCGCGGGCGCGGATCCAGCTGGCCCAGGCATGGGCGGTTTCGGAGCGGAGGTGAAGCGGGTCCATCTCGCGGACGGCCGCGCCCGGGGCGGCGAATCCGAGCGACAGGACGACGAGGTCGGCCCAGGCGCGCCGCTGGGCGTCCTCCCCGCCGCCGAGATCCGCGGCGATCGCGCGCGCCAGGGCGCCCGGGTCGGTCCCGCCGTCCAGGCCCGTCGCCTCCCGCACGATCTCCCCGAACGCCGCCCGGGGGATCGCCGCCGACTCCGGCGCGCGCCCCGTCACGACCCACGCCCCCGGCGCCCCCAGCCGCGCCAGCCGGCGGAACTCCGCCAGCAGCCGCGACTTCCCCGTCCCCGGCGCGCCCCGCACCACCACGAGCCCGCCCCGCCCCGACTCGAACCGCGCCGCCAGCCGGCCGAGCTCCCTCTCCCGGCCGAGGAACGGCGTCCCGCGCCCCCCGTGCATCCCGCGCCGCGTCACGCCGGCGGGAAGCGCCTCGAGCTCCCAGGCCTCGACGGCCTCGCTCCGGCCCTTCAGCGCCAGCTCCCCGAGCGCCCGCCCCTCGAACGCGTCGCCGGCGGCGTCCCAGGCGCTGCGGGACGCGACGACCGCGCCCGGGGCGGCGGCCGCCTGCAGCCGCTGGGCGACGTTCACGGGGTCGCCCATCGCGGTCGGGCGCTCGCCGGCGACGCCGCTCCAGAAGACCTCTCCCCGGTTGATGCCGGCGCGCAGGTCGCGGCCGGCGCCCCGCGCGGCCGCGCGCATCGCCAGCGCCGCCCGCACCGCGCGCGCCGTGTCGTCCCCGCGCGCCACCGGCGCCCCGAACACCGCCATCACCACGTCGCCGATGAACTTGTCGACGGCGCCGCCCTGCTTCTCCACGCAGCCGCGCAGGACGGCGAAAAGACCCTCGTCGGGAAAGTCGCCGAGTACCTGCGCGAAGACGATCGCGACGACGCGGCGCTCGGAGGCGTGTCCGGACATGCCGCGATCTTATGCGGGCGGGCCGGCTACTTGAACTCCTGCTCCAGCCGCTTCTCGACCTCCTCCAGCGTCCCCTTGCCCGCGAGCTTCCCCTCCGCGTCGATAAGCACGGCATACGGGAAGACGCCGGGGCCCCACTCCTCCACCGTGCTCGGGGCCGGGGAGTCGATGACGACCGGGAACGGAAGCGCGAGGAGCCCCCACTCCATCCCCTCCTGCTTCGAGAGGAAGTCCTCGAGGTCCTTCGCGTTCACGGCGTCCTTGTTGTGGAAAGCGACGATCTGGAGCCTCTCGCGCCACGCTGCGTGCTTCTCGTGGAACTTAACGAGGTTCGGGATGCCCCAGCTGCGGCACGACGGGCAGCCCTCGCGCCAGAAGAGGAGGAGCGCCCACTTGCCGCGGAGCCCGGCGAGCTTCGCGTCCTTCGGCAGCCCGATGGCGTCGGCGATGTGCCACTCCGGCATCGGCTGGCCCATCTTCGCCGCGAGCAGCGAGGGGGTGACCACGAGCTCGGGCGCGGCCCACTCGGCCTTCCCGGCCGGGACCTGGATCTTCGCCTCCGCGGGCTGCCAGCCCTCCTGCCGGACTTCGAGCCGGTACGCGCCGGGGGGCAGCAGCATGTCGATGCCCGTCTCCTTCACGTTCGCCGTGCCGACCCGCTCCGCGCCCTCGAGCTTCACGCCCGCGGCGATTCCCGCCGTCGGGAATCCCTCCTCGCGGCTCTTCACCTTCATCCGCACCCGGACCATCGGCGCCAGCCGGAACGTCACCCCCTTCGCCAGGTCCCCTTCCTTCACCTCCATCGCCGCGCCCATCCGGTGCGCCTTGTCCACGGCGAGCACCGTCTTCTTGTCCTTCCACGGCATGGACTTCTCGAATTTCCCCTTCGCGTCCGCGACGATCGGATCCTTTGCCAAGAAGTTGTCGGCGTCGAGGGTCCACGACCAGCCGACGGCGATCTCGGCGCCGGCGGGGGAAGCATTTCCGGCGTTGACGTTGCCGGAGAAGAGCTTCTCCTTGCCGCCGCCCGGCGGCGCCTTCTTCGGGTCCTTGGGCGGGTCGCCGGCGAGGGCGGCGAGGCAGAGGGCAAGGAGGAGGAAGGGCGTGCGTTTCATGGGGTTGTGTCCTCGAAGGAGGGCATGATATCGGATGAAGGACGCGCCGGAGAGCGCGGCGTTACGTCCCATGGTCCGGGCCGAGGGCCGGCGCCGGCCCCCGGGGCCACAGACATTCTAGTTCAATGTGGTCCCTTGACATGGAGCATTTCTTGCCGTAGAATTACCGCGTGTCACAGGAAACAACCGGCTCTCCCGGAAACCCGACTCGCTCGGCTCTTGCCGACTGGCTGCTCGAAGTCAGCGCGCTGCTTGTGGTGTTCCCCTGGCTGGACCAGATCGTTCTCGCCGAGTCGCAATACGGTTTCAAGTGGCGGGTCGCGGGCGGCACCTTCCTGCTGGCGCTCGGGTTCCTTTGCGTCGGGCTCGGGATTCACGCGCTGAATCGCGGCAAGCGAATCAGCCTCTTCTCCTGTTCCGCCGCTTTGATCGCCGCCGCCGCCTTGGTATCCTTCTGGAGGTGAATGTGAACGACCGCAACGTCGGAATGGCGATCTACACGGTGCTGGTGGCACTGGTGCCTGTATTTGTCTGGGTCGTTCTAAAGATCGGCGACGCCCTGGACCGCTGGCTCGAGAGGCGGAAGGTTGCGGCCGGCGGCGGCAAGCACCCGTAGGTCGCGGAAGCGCGACGGTTTGCCGGGAGTCGGCAGGTGCGGTTCAAATCTACCCGGGTGGCCACCCTGCATCGAAAGCCTGCACCAGGAGTGGATCGCTTGCCGATCGAGGCACCCAGTCCGCGGGGGGAGTCAACCGAACGAGTTCCTGCCAGGTTGCGTCCATGACGGCGTCGAGATCGTTCGGCTTAAGGCCTGGCGAGAAGGTGGACATCCAGACTCCGAATGCGGAAGCCCTATTGGAAACACGATGCGTACCGCGATCCCACCCGTACCTGCATCGGCCTGCGAGGTATCGGGAGAGACAGTCTCTCGCAGCATCGCGGATCGTCCCGGCTTTCCTTGCTTCTTCGACCTGAAGTGCAGCGATCTGGTGACCCGACACCCCCTTCAGGGGTTTGGCAAGGTCGACGTAGTCCACGCACGGATTCGCAGCCAGGAATGCGCTCAGGTCAGAATATCCGAGCGCCTCCAGTTGCGAGCTGGGGTTCCTCTTCCGGCTCACGCGCGCCATGACTTCTCTCCGCCTGAAACTACCTCCCCTTCGCCCCCTTGGGATGCTTCTCGAACTCGGGGATTCTCGGCGGGTTCTCATTGAGCAGGCGCGTGACCTCGGCGAGGCCGCGCTCGAGCTGCGGATCCTTGCCGGCGGCGTAGTCCTGCGGGCGGTTCTCGACGACGACGTCGGGGTCGGTGCCGTAGTTCTCGACGGCGTAGCCGACGTCGTGGAACCAGAAGGAGAACTCGGGCTGCGTGGTGACGCATCCGTCCACGAGGGCGTGGCGCGGCCAGATGCCGACGACGCCGCCCCAGGTGCGCTTGCCGACCAGCGGGCCGAGCTTCATGAGCTTGAAGCAGTGGCTGAAGATGTCGCCGTCGCTGCCCGCCCATTCGTCGGTGAGGGCGACCATCGGGCCCATGGGGGCATCGGACGGATAGGGAGCGGGCGCGCCGTAGCGGTTGACGTCGTAACCGAGGCGGCGGCGGGCGAGCTTCTCGAGGAGGAGCTGGGAGACGTGTCCGCCGCCGTTGTGGCGGACGTCGATGAGCAGGCCGTCGTGGTCCACCTCGGAGAAGTAGTACCGGTGGAACTCGGCGAACCCGTCCGGGCCCATGTTGGGGACGTGGACGTAGCCGACGCGGCCGCCGGACTGCTTGTGGACCCAGGCGCGGTTGGCCTCGACCCAGGCGCGGTAACGAAGCGCGAGCTCGGAGCGCAGCGTCTTGACGACGACGGTGCGCGACTTCTTTTTCGAGTCCTCCAGCTTGATCTCGATTTCCTGGCCTGCCCTATGCTGCAGCAGCTCGCCGGGTGCGCGGCCGTCGAGGCTGCGCCCCGCGATCTCGAGGATCGCTTCGCCTTCCTTCGCGTTCACGCCGGGGCGCGCCAGCGGGGAGTCCTCTTCCGTGTCCCACGAGTCGCCGCGCACGATCCGCGCGATCCGCCATTTGCCGTCCTTCCCGCGCGACAGGTCCGCGCCGAGCAGCCCGAGCCGCCACTGCGGCGGCCAGCGGTAGTCGCCGCCGATCTCGTAGCAGTGCGACGTCCGCAGCTCGCCCTGCATCTCCCAGATCAGGTCCGACAGCTCGCTGCGCGTCCCGCACCGGTCCAGCAGCGGCCGGTACCGCGCGTACACGCCCTTCCAGTCCATCCCCGCCATGTCCGCGCGCCAGTACTGGTCGCGCTGCAGCCGCCACGCCTCCCGCAGCATCTGCTCCCACTCCAGCGCCGGCACCACGCCGAGCCGCAGCCGGTGCAGGTCCAGCCATCCCGACTCGCGCCCCGGCGCGTCGTCCTCGTTGCGGGGCTTCTCGTCCGCCCCCACGATCCGCAGCCGGTTCCCGCTCCGCACCACGAACGTCCTCAGGTCTCCCGCTATCCGTACGTCCGTCACCCCGCCGCACCAGAACTCGCACTTCTGCTTGTCGTAGTCCCAGATTTCCAGCGTCCCGCGCGCCGGCGGTTCCCCGCTGTTCGACCAGTTGTTGTCCAGGCTCCCCGTCACCGGAAAATTCGTGAACGCCACCTTGCCGCGCATCCCGAAGATCGCGCCGTAGCGCCCTTCAGGCACGTTGAAACCGACGACCCGCCCCCCAATCCCCTCGAACTCGATCTCGACCGGCGGCGGCCCCTTGGGCTCCTTCTTCTGGTCCCCCTGCCGCCGGTTCCACCGCACCACGGGCTTGGGCTGCGGGAGGAAGGGCGACCCGTACTCTTTCTTGAGCGTGACGCAGTGCGGGCGCGTGCCCTTCTGGAAGCCGAGGTCGAAGTAGAACGTGTCGTAGACGGGATCGAGCACGCGGTAGGAGAGGAAGTAGAGGTACTTCCCCTCCGGGTCCCACGACGGGCCGTAGTCGCGGAAGTCGCGCGACGTCACCTCGTGGACCTTGCCGCTCTTCGCCTCGACGATGCGGATCTGCGACGTCTGCCGCGTCGCCGCGAACCCGTACGCGATCCAGCGCCCGTCGGGAGACCACGCGATCCCGGAGATGCGGTCATAGG
Source organism: Planctomycetia bacterium (assembly GCA_020849035.1). Lineage (GTDB taxonomy): Bacteria > Planctomycetota > MHYJ01 > WSZJ01 > WSZJ01 > WSZJ01. Next base: position 7,943 of record JADLHC010000182.1, on the reverse strand, counting down.
CGCTCCGGTCCATCCGCCGCAGCTTCCCGGACTTCAGGTCGCAGGTCCACAGCTCCTGGCGCTGGTTCGTGAACGCGATCGCGTCGGTCGCAGGCGACACCGCGAGTTCGAGGACACGGCCGATGTCCTTCCCCTTCGTCAGGACCTTCGGCTTCTCGCCCTCCTTCGTCACCACGATCGCCTCGTCGCCCGTCTCGTCCGTCACGCCCACGAACCCGTTGCCCTCGCGGAGGAACCGGGTGTGCCGCGCCCGCGCGAGGTCGTCCCCCGCGACCTGCCGCACCGGCCCTTCCCAGAACGCCATCGAGAACGCCCGGCCGCGCGCCGTCACGCAGACCGAGTGCCCCGCCGGGTTCGGGTGCGCGTCCTCGAGCCAGCGGGAAGCGTCGACGAACTTGCGCTGCCGCCCGGCGCGAGGGGAGCCAAATTCGACGGCGACCTTCTGCGACTTGCGCGTCGCGGGGTCGTAGATCCACAGGTCCGCGCCGCACTGGTAGACGATGCGGCGGCCGTCGGTGTTGGCGAACCGCACGTAGTAGTCCCTGTGGTTCGTCTCGCGGCGGAGCTCGCGGCCCGCGGGAGTGCAGGACCAGAGGTTGCCTTCGCCCTCGTGGTCGCTGACGAAGTAGATGCGGTCGCCGACCCAGTGCGGCCATGCGAGGTTCCCGCCGATCGTGACGAGGCGCTCGAACGAACCGTTCCCCCTCAGGTCGATCCACAGGTCGCCCGTCGTGCCGCCCTTGTAGCGCTTCCAGCGCGCCGGGTCCCCCATCGCCCGGCCGATCACGCGCGCGCCGCGCGGCCCCCAGCTCACCGCCTCGACCGGGCCGAGGTTCATCGGCACCGGGTCGCCGCCGTCGGCGCCGACGGTGAACCCCTGCATCGGCCGGAAGAACTGCTGCCCCGAGTTCGAAGCGAACGCGACCGACTTCCCGTCCGGCGTCCACCCGAGCGCGAGCGAGTCCGAGCCGAGCCACGTCAGGCGCCGCGCCTCCCCTCCCGCAGCGGGGATCACGTAGATCTCCGGGTGCCCCTCTTCCGTCGCCGTGAACGCGATGCGCTTCCCGTCGCGCGAAAGCTGCGGGCGCCCGGCCGACCCCGCGTTGACGGTCAGGCGCCGTGCGGCGCCGCCGGCGGCCGGGACGGTCCAGAGGTCGTCCTCCGTGACGAAGACGATCGTGTCGCCCGCGATCGTCGGCTGCCGGTAATAGCCATGGGTGGGGTTGCTCATGGCGCGCCAGAGAACCACAAACGACGGGGGCTGTAGAGTTTTCTGTTCCTTCGGGTCGGCGTCGAGGGCCGCTGATAAGATGCCCGCATGACACGCGCGGCGTTCGAGAAAATCGTGGAAGAAGCGATCTCCTCGCTTCCGGCGGAGTTCCAGGAACATCTCGACAACGTGGTCGTGGTCGTCGAGGACCGGCCGAGCTGCCGGCAGCGCGAGTCCGTCGGGCTCGAGCCGGGAGAGGACCTGTTCGGGCTCTACGAAGGCGTTGCGCTCACGAAGAAGCAGCTGGACACCGTCGAGGTGCCGCCGCCGGATCGCGTGTGGATCTTCCAGGAGCCGATCGAGCGCCACTGCACGTCGCGCAAGCAGATGATCCTCGAGATCCAGGACACCGTGATCCACGAGATCGGCCACCATTTCGGCCTCGAGGAGGACGAGCTGGAGGCGATCGAGGACGAGTACGAGGACGAGCCGTGACGAGCACTCCGAGCGACCGGCTGGGTTTCCTCCTCGGGGAAGTGATCCGCGAACTTCCGGAGAAGGCGACCGTGTTCCTCGGCAACGTCGGCTTCGTGATCGAGGACGAGCCGCCGGACGGCCCACGGCGGGAGGCGGAGTGGCACCCGTCGCCGCTCCACGGGAACCAGCACCTGAGCCAGTACTGGTGCTTCTACCCTCCCACGACGCGGGTGGAGCCGCTCGGGCGGGCCACGCTCTATGCGCGCCCCATCCTCGAAGCCGGCTGCGATCCGAAGGAAGAGCTGCGGCGCGTCCTGCTGCGTCTCATCGAGGCCAAGCAGGGCGTGGACCCCGGGACGCTCGACCGCCCGATCGCGCCCGAGGCAGGGTCCTGGCAGGAGGAGGATGGCGAGCCGGAGTTCTCCGCTTCGCCGGAGCTGAGCGACGCGTCCGAGGACCTCGTGCAGCTCGCGGAGACGGAGATCGAGCCGCTCCCGGCCGAGGCGAAGGACTGGTTCGACGAGGTGGACATCGTCGCCGTCGAGCAACCCGAGGCCGAGGGCGACCCCGCCCGCCTCGCCGACTACCCCGAACCCGGGGACGACCCCATGGCCCTCGTCCTCTACACGCGCAACATCCTCGGCCGAACTGAGCCCCCCGCGGAGACCGTCCGCGGGATCCTGCGCGAGGCCCTTCAGCGCGCCGGCGTCGGCCGCGCGTGACACGCCCCACGGAGACTCCATGAAACTGCCCGCCATCGCCGGCGCCCTGCTCCTGGCCGTCCTCGCATCCGCGGAAGACGGCCTCCCCGAGGCCCTTCACCAGTTCGACTACACGCCCGCGAAGTTCGAGTCGAGGCAGGAGGTCCGCGCGGAGCGGGACGGCTGGACGCAGGTGAAGGTGACGTTCTCGTCGCCGGTGGAGACGAAGACGGCGGAAAACAACACGGTGCACGCGCACCTGTTCCGGCCGAAGAAGGCGACCGGGGCGGCGGTGGTGATCCTGCCGATCTGGAAAGGCCGCGGGCTGGACCTGGAGTTCATGGTGGGAGGGCGGCTGGCGAAGGAGGGGATCGCGGCGCTGGTGATGGAGCTGCCGTACCAGTTCGACCGCGCGCCGGAGGGGCACCGGAGCGGCGACATGACGGTGTCGAGCGACCTCGACCGGACGCGGGAGGCGTTCGTGCAGGGGGTAAAGGACGTGAAGCGGTGCGCGCAGTGGCTGGTGGACGAGGAGAAGTGCGACGGGAAGCGGCTGGGGATCATGGGAACGAGCCTGGGCGGGCATTTCGCGGCGCTGATCTGGGCGACGGATCGCGAGTTCCGGGCGGGGGCGACGGTGCTGGCGGGCGGGAACATCCACGAGCTGTTCTGGAACGGCTCGAACGAGACGAAGGACATCAAGGCGGAGCTGGAAGCGCGGGGGATGACGCTGGAGGAGCTGGGGAAGCTGATGAAGTCGTTCGACCCCATCACCTACGCGGCGGCGGACCGGAAGGCGGGACTGCTGATGATCGCGGCGAAGGACGACACGGTGGTGCCGATCGGGAACGTGCGGGCGCTTCGGGACGCGTTCGACCGGCCGCGGCTGATCGTGTACCCGGGAACGCACTACACGGTGGCGCTGCGGATCGCGGACATCCTCGACGACCTGGCGGCGCATTTCGGGCGGGAGCTGGCCGCGAAGTAGGGGGGCGGAGACAGCCGCTTCGCGGGCAAGCCCCCCCCTCCGGGGTGTCGCGGCGGCCGGCCAGAGGTGCCTGCGCGATGCCCGGCGACCCGGCCTGCCGCCCATGGCCTGGCGCGCCGCGGGCGGGAGACTCCGCGCGGTCCGGCCGCCGGTTCGCGGGGGACACCGTCTCCCGGCGGGCGAAAGGAATACTTCGATATCCGGGATTTTGCCCCTTGTGGCGGCCCCGGGCTCCGGGTATCGAGGACACCGGGAAATCGGAGGCGTTCCCGTGCACGAACTCGGGCTGCTCACCATGCTGGCGGTCGCATTTGCGACGGCGCTCGTGCTCGGCTACGTGACGCAGCGGCTCGGACTGTCGCCGATCCTCGGGTACCTGCTCGCGGGAATCGTCCTGGGCCCGCACACCCCGGGCCCCGTGGCGAACCAGCAGACGGCCGAGCAACTGGCGGAAGTCGGCGTCATCCTGCTCATGTTCGGCGTCGGCCTTCACTTCCACCTCAAGCACCTCCTCGCGGTCAAGTCCGTCGCCATTCCCGGCGCGATCTTCCAGAGCGCCGCGGCAACCGCCCTGGGCGCCCTGCTGGCCGGCTCCCTCGGCTGGGGCATTTCCTCCGGCCTGGTGTTCGGGGTCGGCGTCTCCGTCGCCAGCACCGTCGTCCTCATGCGCGTCCTCGGCGACCACTCCCTCCTCGACTCCGCGGAGGGACACGTCGCCGTCGGGTGGCTCGTCGTCGAGGACATCCTCACCGTCCTCGTCCTCGTCGCCCTCCCGGTCTTCGCCGCAAGGTCCTCCGACGCCGGAGCGGCCGCCGCCACCATCGGCTGGGCCGTCCTCAAGCTCCTCGTCGTCGGACTCCTCTTCCTCGTGGCCGGCGCCAGGCTCTTCCCCTGGCTCTTCGGCCTCGTCGCACGCACCCGGTCCGGGGAGCTGTTCACCCTGACCGTCCTCGTCCTCGCCCTGTCCATCGCCGTCGGCGCATCCTCCGCCTTCGGCGTCTCCATTGCCCTCGGCGCCTTCCTCTCCGGCATGGTCGTCGGCCAGTCCATGGTCAGCCACCAGGCGGCCTCCGAGGCCCTCCCCCTTCGCAACGCCTTCGCCGTCCTTTTCTTCGTCTCCGCAGGCATGCTCTTCAACCCGAAGTTCATCCTGTCCCAGCCCCTCCTCGTGCTCGGGACCCTCGGGATCGTCCTGATCGGGAAGCCGCTGGCCGCGTTTCTCCTGTCCGCCGTCATCGGGACTTCCTTCCGCACCGCGCTCACGGTCTCCATCGGGCTCGCCCAGATCGGGGAGTTCTCCTTCATCCTCGGGGATACCGGAAGGCGCCTGAACCTCCTCCCGGGCGAAGCCTACTCGGCACTTGTCGCGGGAGCCCTGCTGTCAATCGCCCTCAACCCGCTCCTGTTTCGCGCCATCGGTCCCCTGGAGAACTGGGCACGGCGCCGGAAGGGCCTGTGGAAGCTCCTGAACCGGCGGTCGGAGTCGATCGGGAAGTCGCTCAACACGGTGACGCGGATCGGCCTCAGGGAGGACGCTCCCCCGGACGCCGTCGTGGTCGGGTACGGACCCGTCGGCCGCACCGTCTCGCGGCTGCTGCGCCGGTTCGGCCTGCGCATCGTGGTCATCGACCTCAACGTCGACACGATCACGGAAGTCCGGTCTGCGGGGCAGGCCGCCATCTACGGCGACGCCGCCCGCAACGAAGTCCTGCGCGCCGCCCAGGTGCAGCGCGCCCGCTACCTCGTCCTCACCCTTCCGGACCTGGCAGCCCGGATACCCGTGATCATCGCGGCCCGCGAGTTGAACCCCGACATCCGGGTCTTCGTGCGCGCCCACTACCTCAGCGAGCGCACGTTCCTCGAGGAAGTCGGAGCGACGGAGATCTGCTTCGAGGAAGAGGAAGCGGCGGCCGCCCTGGCGGAGCGGCTGCTGCGGACCGTCGGCGTCGACGAGCGCCGCGTCGCCGAGGAGGTCCTCCGGCTGCGGTCCGACCTCGCCGGCCCGGCCCTGCACGACGACGGCCCCCGGCCGCCGCCGCGCGCGTGAGTCCCCTCGATTCCTTGCCCGGTCGAGTCCCCGTCCGCTAACCTCGTCTTTCTTCATGACACTGGATTCGTTCTACGGTGACCTCGCGGGTGGCCGCGCGACTCCCACGGAGGCCTGCCTCGGCGCCCTGCTTGCGCTTCTCGCCGCATTCCTCGTCTCCGCCTTCGAGATCCGGCCCCTCCTGAGGGGCCTGTCTTCCCGGGACACGGAAAAAGTCGCCGACGCACGGCGCCGGCGCGTGCGCTTCGCGGCCAACAGCAGCTCCGTTGCGCTGGCCGCCTTCGTCTTCTTCGGCGCGACCTTCCTGCCGGAGCTCCGGTTCCATCGGCTGCCGTTCCAGGTCAGCGTGCTTCTCCTGATCGTCTGTTCCGGCTTCCTGGCCATCGAACTCCTCCTGGCTTTCTTCGCCGACTACCTCCCGCAGCGCAGGAATCAACCCCCGCGCTCGCAGTTCTTCAAGGACCTGGTCCGCACCCTGTTTCTCATCGGCCTGGTCATCTTCGGCGCCAAGGCCGCCTTTCCGGCCACGGACATCGGCCAGATCGTCACGACCTCCGCGATCCTCTCGGTCGTCGTCGGCCTCGCCCTCCAGGAGTCGCTCTCGAACGTGTTCAGCGGCCTCATGCTCACGGTGGACGAGCCGTACAAGCCCGGGGACTGGATCGAGGTCGAGGGGCGCGAGGGCAGGGTCCTGGACTCCAACTGGCGCTCCGTCCGCATCCTCACCCGGGACGACGACGTCATCTACGTCCCCAACAGCGGAATGGCGAAGAACAACGTCGTCAACTTCTCCGCGCCGACGCCACTTCACCTCTGCAAGCGCCGCCTCGGCGTCGAGTACGGCGCGCCGCCGAACAAGGTCAAGCAGGTCCTCGTCGGCCTCATGCAGCACACCGAGGGCGTCCTCCGCGAGCCCGTCCCCGACGTCTACGTGGTCGACTACGCCGACTTCGCGATCATGTACGAGCTCCGGTTCTGGATCGATTCCTACGGCGCCCGCACGCGGATCGAAAGCGAAGTCATGCGCGGCGTCTGGTACCACCTCAGGCGCAACGGCATCGGCATCCCCTTCCCCGTCCGCGACGTCTACCTGCGCAGGGAGAAGCGCGAGCGGAAGCCGGAGGAGACGGTCGGGATGCTCCGGAAGGTGGACATCCTGGCGCCGCTGAAGGAGGACGAGCTGCTGATGCTCGCGCAGGACCTGACGAGCCAGCTGTTCGCGCGGAACGAGGTGGTCTGCCGGCAGGGCGAGGAGGGCTCGACCTTCTACATCATCCGCACGGGAAGGGTCGCCGTCCTCCTGCGCGGCTCGGACGGGGTCGAAACCGAGGTGGCGCAGCTCGGACCCGGCGCGTACTTCGGCGAGATGTCGCTCCTCACCGGCGAGCCCCGCAGCTCGACCGTCCGCGCCTCCGAGGACTGCGAGCTCCTCTGCCTCGACCGCGAGAGCTTCGCCGTCCTCCTTCGCGACAACCCGCAGGTCGCCGCGATGATGAGCGCCGTCATCGCCGAGCGCACGGCGGCGAAGGAGCGGGCCCTCAAGGAAAGCGACACGAAGATCTCGAGGCGCGCCGACACCGAGGAGCGCCGCAGCCGGATCTTCGAGTCGATCAAGATGATCTTCCGCTTCCGCTAGCCGCCCCGCGCCGCGCGCTATACTCCGGCGATGCGAACCCTCCTTCTCTGCCTCGCCCTCGCCGCCCCCGTCCTCGCGGACGAGGTCCACCTCAAGAACGGCGGGACCGTCACGGGAACCGTGATCGACGACGGCGACCCGGTCGTCGTGAAGACCGTCGGCGGCGGCACGATCAGGATCTCGCGGGACAAGATCGAGAGCATCGAAAAGAAGCCCCTCCCCGCCGTTCCCGACCCCGACGCGGCGCCCCGGGAGCGCAAGCCGTGCCCGCCGGTGAAGCACACCGACCTTCTCAACGGCTACGCCGTCAAGCCGCCGGGGGGCTGGAAGAAGATCCCGGCCGCGAAGAATTCCAAGGCGACGTTCGCCATGCCCGACGCGACGCAGTTCTTCAAGATGGACGTCTGGATCGTGAAGAGCGAAGCGACCCTCGGCGGGTTCTACGAGGCGTTCACGAAGGCGTACCGGACGGGGTTCAAGGACTACGAGTCGAAGGGCGAGAAGGCGGTCATGCTGGGTCCGCTGGCGGGCAAGGAGTTCTCCGGGACGTTCATCGACGAGAAAGGCAAGCCGCTCGCCCACCGCCACGCGATCGCCGCGGACAAGGGCCTTTTCTACCTCGTCTTCTTCACCGGCATGCCGGAGGCGTTCGACCGGCTCCAGTCCGAGTTCGACGCGGCGATCGCCTCGTTCGAGCTGCTCGGGAAGCCGGATCTCACGGACGCCGACATGAAGAAGTTCCTCGAGACCTACTCGACCGGCCTCGCCGCCGCGCAGGGGGGCAACGACGCCGAGGCGATCTCCGACTTCACGATCTGCTCGGAGCTCCTCCCGAAGCACGCGGACACGCACCTCAACCTCGCCATCCTCTTCTCCAAGTCGGG
>JADLHC010000181.1 GCA_020849035.1 Planctomycetia bacterium | reverse complement strand
GTCGGGGAGTCGAACGGGATCCACTACTTCGCGATGGAGTACGTGGACGGGCCGACGGTGGGGCAGCTGCTGCGGCGGGGCGGGGCGCTGGACGAGAAGCGGACGGTGCAGGTGATCCTGCAGACGGCGCGGGCGCTGGAGCACGCGCAGAAGCACGGGCTGGTGCACCGGGACGTGAAGCCGGACAACATCATGCTGACGCGGACGGGCCACGCGAAGCTGTGCGACCTGGGGCTGGCGAAGGTGACGCGGGACGACTCGCCGGACCTGTCGGAGGCGGGCGTCTCGATGGGGACGCCGAACTACATTTCGCCGGAGCAGGCGCGCGGCGACCACGACGTGGACATCCGCAGCGACATCTACTCGCTGGGGGCGACGTTCTACCACATGGTCACCGGGCAGGTTCCGTTCTTCAGCGAATCCGCCGCGGTGGTGATCGCGCGTCACCTGAACGAGCCCCCGCGGCACCCGCGAGAGCTGAACCCGCTGGTTTCCGAGCCCGTGGCCTCGGTGGTGCTCCGGATGCTCCAGAAGGACCGCGCGCGCCGGTACCAGACCCCGAGCGAGCTCGCGGGCGACCTCGAGATGATCCTGAACCCGCCGGCCTTCATGCACGGCCAGCAGCCGGCCCAGCCGCCGCCGTCCCAGCAGCCGGGCCCCGCCGCCAGGTCGAGCCAGCTCATCAACCGGCCGAGCGCCAGCGGCCTCCGCAACAAGATGGCCAAGCGGCGCTTCCTGCCCCGCGACTACTAGCCGCGCCGGACCCGGTGGACACGGCGCCGGGAGAATGGTCTGATCCTTCCCGGTCCAATCCAGGAGCCTCCCATGACCTTCACGCTCAACGGAAAGACCCAGGACGTGTCCGTGGCCGGCGACATGCCGCTTCTCTGGGTCCTGAGGGACGTCCTCGGGCTCACCGGGACGAAGTTCGGCTGCGGGATGGGGGCGTGCGGGTGCTGCACGGTGCACGTGGACGGGAAGGCGGTGAAGTCGTGCGCGACGCCGGTGTCGGACGTCGAGGGGAAGGCGGTGACGACGATCGAGGGGCTCGCGGCGGCCGGACATCCGGTGATCCGCGCCTGGACCGAGCTGGACGTGGCGCAGTGCGGTTGGTGCCCGCCCGGGCAGATCATGTCGGCCTCGGCGCTCCTCGCGGCGAAGCCCGCGCCCGCCGACGCGGACATCGCCGACGCCATGAATGCCAATCTCTGCCGCTGCGGGACCTACCCGCGCATCCGGCGGGCGGTGAAGCGCGCCGTCGAGCTCCAGGGGGGGAAATAGCGATGAACGCGAACACGGCGATGACGCGGCGCGACTTCCTGGCCACGACGGCGGCGGCCGCGGGCGGGCTGGTGATCGGGTTCTTCCTGCCGGGCGGCGGGAAGCGGGCGCTGGCGGGGCCGCCCGAGGCGGGGCCGGCGGCGCTGAACGCGTTCCTGCGGATCGCGCCCGACTCGACGGTCACGGTGCTGCTCAAGCACGTCGAGATGGGGCAGGGCGTCGCCACGTCGCTGCCGATGGTGATCGCGGAGGAGCTCGACTGCGACTGGACGAAGGTCCGCAGCGAGCACGCCCCGGCGGGGCAGGAGTACGCGCACACGGCGTTCGGGATGCAGATGACCGGCGGTTCCACGTCCACGTGGGAGTCGTTCGACCAGCTCCGCAAGGCCGGAGCCACCGCGAGGGCCCTGCTCGTCGAGGCGGCCGCGCAGAAGTGGGGCGTCGCCGCCGCGGACTGCCGGACGGAGAACGGCCTGGTCCTCTCGGGCGACAGGAAGGCGTCCTACGGCGAACTCGCCGAGGCCGCCGCGAAACTCAAGGCGCCCGAGAAGGTCGCCCTCAAGGAGCCGAAGGACTGGAAACTGATCGGGAAGCCGGTCAAGCGGCTCGACACGCCGGCGAAAGTTACCGGCCAGGCGATTTACGGCATGGACGTCCGTCGCCCGGGAATGGCGTTCGCCGCGATCGCCCGGCCGCCCTTCGGCGGCAAGCTCAAGACCTTCGACGGCACGCAGGCCCGGACCGTCCCCGGCGTGCTCGACGTCTACCGGCTGTCCAACAGCGTCGCCGTCGTGGCGAAGACCACCCACGCCGCCCGCACCGCCGTCGAGCTGCTCAAGATCGAGTGGGCCCGCGGCGAGGGCGCTTCCCTCTCCACCCCCGCGATGCTCGAGGAATACCGGAAGCTGGCGCGCACGAAAGGCGCGACCGCGGCAAAGAAGGGCGACGCGGAGGCGAAGCTCGGCGAGGGCGCGATCGAGGCGGAGTACGACATGCCCTTCCAGGCCCACGCCCCCATGGAGACGCTCAACTGCACGGTCGAGCGGCACGAGGGAAGCGCGGACATCTGGACCGGGACGCAGATGCCGATGATGGACGCGGCGGCGGCGGCGAAGGTGCTGGGTTTGAGGCCCGAGAAGGTGCGCCTCCACACCCCGTACATCGGCGGCGGATTCGGCCGCCGCGCGAACCCGAGGTCGGACTTCGTCGTGGAGGCGTGCGAGGTGGCGATGTCGTGGAAGTCGCCGGTGCAGGTGGTCTGGTCGCGCGAGGACGACCTCCGGGGCGGCTTCTACCGGCCGATGTGGCTGAGCCGGATGCGGGCGAAGCTCGGGGCGGACGGGAAGCCGGTCGCCTGGGCCCACACGCTCGTCGGGCAGTCGATCCTCGTCGACACGCCGTTCGAGGCGATGCTCGTGAAGGACGGCGTGGACGGCACGTCGGTCGAGGGCGCGGCGAACAGCCCGTACCTGACCGGCATCCCGGACTTCAACGTCGAACTGCACTCTCCGAAGTCTCCGATCACGACGCTCTGGTGGCGCTCCGTCGGGCACTCGCACACCGCGTTCGTCGTCGAGAGCTTCATCGATGAGCTCGCCGCAGCCGCGAAGAAGGACCCTGTCGAGTACCGGCGCTCGATGCTCGCGGAACACCCGCGCCACCTCCGCGTCCTCAACCTCGCCGCCGAGAAGTTCGGCTGGGGCAAGCCCCTCGCCGCCGGCCGCGCCGCCGGCGTCGCCGTGCACGAATCCTTCGGCTCCTTCGTCTGCCACATCGCCGAGGTCTCCGTCGACAAGAACCAGATCCGCGTCCACCGCGTCGTCTCCGCCGTGGACTGCGGCCCCGTCGTCAACCCCGACACCATCGCCGCCCAGATCGAGTCCGGCATCGCCTACGGCCTCACCGCCGCCCTCAAGACCCAGATCACCTTCACCGACGGCAACGTGGACCAGGTCAACTTCCGCGAATACCGACTCCTCCGCTTCGACGAAATGCCCGAGGTCGAGGTCCACATCGCCGACTCCAGGGACTCCATGGGCGGCATCGGCGAACCCGGCGTCCCCCCGATCGCCCCCGCCGTCGCCAACGCGGTGTTCGCGCTGACGGGGAAGAGGCTGCGGAGCCTGCCGCTGAAGTCGTAGAAGCCTAGGCTGAACGTGCATTGTTCGAGGTGGACCAGATTGGCTTGAACTCGCATCGGTGGCAGGCGTTGATTGCCTCCCTCTCGTCCTGCGGTAGTCGTCTGAGGACCACACTCAAATTGAAATCTGGAGGCAACGATGCAGAATCAATTGCTCATGGGTGTTGTCGCGGCACTCGGCAAGATCGATCAGAAGATGCGATCTGCAGGTGCCGGGCCAACAATGACACCGCTGCCAGAATCCACAGGGCTTCGGCAGAACGGGCCCGACGTCGCCTTCTCTCAGGTCAACAGTCCCTCGATTCCCGCCTCAGTCAACCCGCAGAGATACCTTCACCCTGGGATCCCGTCCGCACCGCTTGGACAAACAAAGCTCGAGGTGCGAGTCGAAAACGGTGTCGTCGTAGCGTGTCCCATGCCACATGAGGTGATGTGCACGGCAGGCATGCCGGCGGCGGGGTGGGTCACCGGCAGGGGGACTATTCTCGCGGACACCTGGTCGATCCCATGCTCCCGGCAACGTCTTGACGAACTTGTGAAACAGCTTGCAGACGAGGAGTACTCGGTGAGGGAGAGCGCATCATTCGAGTTGTGGATCCTCGGCATGCTGTGCCCGGATCAGGTTACGAAGGCGCTTCAGGTGGGGGCGGCCGGGAGGGATGCTGAAGGTTCCGCGAGAAGCCGAAACCTGCTCGAAGGACTCCAGAGGTTGCCGTGCCTGTTTGCGAGGCGTGCGGTCTGGCAGGCATACGATCGACTGGAACTGATTGCCGGAGAGGGTGATCCTCTCGACATTGCTGTTGCGCTCTTTGAACTCAAGGCGGCCATCACAGAAGTCCTGTCGCACACCAACTGCCTCGGTGAAGACGAACTTGCGACTTTCAAGACGGTAGCAGAGAACTTGTCCGAGAGCAGATCTGTCGGAATCAACCGGGAATTTGCGCTGAGAAACTTGCGCGCGCTTTCCGGCCGAGGTGCGAGGAACGAGTCGACGATCGGCTACCGATGAGTCGTCACTGGTCTGTGCCGCAAAGTTGCGGTCCGGACTGCGAGTTGTGATAGACGATAAGCGCCGATGAGCTCGCAACTCCCATTCGTGGAGCCCTCCGCAGTCACCATGGCTTCGTAGAAACGACGGTCATTCGACATTGTGACGGTCGCGGGTCGCCGGGTTATCGAGCAACCTTCGCGAGCAGGATTGACCCGGCTGCATCGTTTTCATTCACCGCCCAGGAGATCCAAACGGAGGCTGAATCCGACGAAAGCCCGCTTGAGAATCCGGAGAACCGTTGTCCGGCGCGATCTCGCAGAACCTCCCTGAATGGCGCAAGACCAAAATCCTCGGACCCGTTCACCAGCAGGACTTGCTCCCATCGTTCTCCAGGCCCGAGGGCCTGGTAGCCGACGACCAACGACGAGCCGTTCGCAGCCACGCACGGCAAGCGCAATGTCCCGCGGGGGCTGGGTAGGACAGTCTCGCTGTGGAGCAAGGTCAGCAAGTTGCGGTCGTAGACATTGAGTCTGATGGAATGATCCCCCAAGTCCGACTCGGTTACGAAGGCCACGTAGAGGCGGTTCCCCGCCACCTCAACGAATGGACCGCCGGACTCCCACGGAAACCGCCCAAGCCGGGTACTTGCAGACTCAAACGAATCTACGATCCCCGGCAGCCGCACACTTCGGACCACCGACAGCGCTCCGCCTTGCTCTTCCGCGAGGTGAATCCACGAGGATTTCTCGTTGGTCGCAGACAGTTCGCAGGTGGACAGCACGACCGACTGCTGCGTGACCGGCTGCATCGCTCTCAGGAAGCAATGTTGGGTTCCGGCATCCACCTGCCCCGCTGGCCGGATTGCCATTCGGCCTGTTCGCGGCTCAAACGTTACCCGAAAGAGCAATCCAAGCCGTACTCCCTCACTC
>JADLHC010000180.1 GCA_020849035.1 Planctomycetia bacterium | reverse complement strand
TCGGAGTCCCCGCGGGTCTGCTGGGCTTGCGGCGCGCCGCTGCCGGCGGGCCGCCCGGCCTGCGGCGTCTGCATGGCGCGCGCGGCCGAGGCGATGGCCTCGATGCCACGCAAGCCGCGCGTCAGCTGCTGCCTGCTCGCGTTCGTCGTCGGGGGCCTGGCCATCGTTGCCTCGATGACGGTTTGGTCAGGAGGCTGACCGCGGCCGAATTCGCGGGAGTCACGCGCGATCGCTGAGGGTCCGGACGGCGTGCGTCGTAGAATCGGAGAGTTCACTTTCGGAGCAGTCGCGTGAACTGCTCACTCTGCGGACAGCCAGTCCCGGCCGGCGCAAGCACATGTCCAGCCTGCGGGGCAGCCGCAGGCCCGTCGCTGGCGGGTCCCACCCCTTCTGCAGGCAGCCCGGCCGGGCCTCCGGGCGTGCGAACGGCCCCCACTCGGGTGCCGAGGTCGCAGGAACACTCTGGGTGCTGGGCGGTCGCAATCTGGGGGCCGGTTGTGCTTGTCGTCGTCTTCCTGCTCTCCGTGGCCCTGCTGCAGTTCTTCTCGCCAAGCAGGCACCAGCCCGGGTCCCAGTGCCGGATCAACCTGAACATGCTCCGGTCCATTTGCCGGCTCTACCAGGAGCGATTTGGTGAGTATCCGACGGATTTTCGCGCGATCTTCGAAGCGGGACTCGCCGGCGAGCAAGGAGAGCTCCTGGTCTGTCCCATCCACGGGAATCGAGTCCACCTGCCCCCGACGCCGTCCTGGGACACCCTCCAGCGCTGGGTGGACTACGATTTCCGCCCTCCTCCAGGTTTGGCGCGCGGCCCGGTGAATCCGGACTTCGTCATCGCGTGGGACCGGAAGCCGCACCCCGACGGCGCACGATCGGTCGTGACCTTCGGCTCGTATGCAGGGCGCCTGGGCGAGGACGACTTTCGGAAAGCCCTCGAGGTCGGGCGCTAGCACCCCCGCGCACCCGCCCGCTCGCGCACCCGCCCGCAATCCGTTAGCATTCCTGCATGCCCACCCCCCGTTCCCTCCTCATCCGCACGGCCGGCACGAACTGCGAGGCCGAGCTCGAGTACGCCTGGCAGCGCGCCGGCGCGGCGACGGAAATCCGGCACGTCAAGCGCATCGTCGAGAAACCGGCCGTGCTGCGCGACTTCCAGCTCGTCTCGTTCCCCGGAGGGTTCAGCTACGGCGACGACCTCGGCGCGGGACGCATCCACGCGATCGAGATCCGCGAGAAGCTCATCGAGCCGCTGCGCGAGTTCGTCGGGGCGGGGAAGCTCGTCTACGGCGTGTGCAACGGGTTCCAGGTGCTGGTGAAGACCGGGCTGCTTCCGGGGTTCGACTTCCTCTCGTCGAAGGCCCTTCCGCCCCTCGACGCCACGCTCACGGACAACGCGAACGGGCGGTTCCAGGACCGCTGGGTGACGCTGAAGGCGGTGTCGTCGCTTTCGCCGTTCCTCAAGGAAGGGACGGTGTTCCGCGTGCCGATCGCGCACGGCGAGGGGCAGTTCCTGCCGAAGGACGACGCGGTGATGGCGAAGCTGCGGGCGAACCGGCAGATCGTGCTGAAGTACGTCGCGGCGGACGGGTCGCCGGCGAAAAAGTGGCCCGAGAACCCGAACGGGTCGGCGGACGACATCGCCGGGATCTGCGATCCCACGGGGCGGATCTTCGGCCTCATGCCGCACCCGGAGCGCTTCGTCGACAAGGTGCAGGGCGCGACGTGGACGCGCGAGGGAAACGGCGACGGCGACGGGGAAGGGCTCGCCGTGTTCCGGAACGCGGTCGACTACGTGAAGGGGCTGTAGATGCGCGTGGGGCGCTGGGCTGGATCGCTGGCGGCGTGCGGGGCGCTGGTCGCGCTGGGGGGCCTCGCGTGGAGGCACTGGGACGAGGTGGACCGCTGGATGAGCGCTGCGCCGGCGTTGTCGACGCGTTCGTCGGCCGCGGTGTCGGCGCGCGACCTCCGGATGGCGCTGAAGATGTACGAGACCGAGGTCGGCGACCTCCCGCCGGCCGGTAACGCCGAGCTGGTCCGCTGCCTGTCGGCGAGGTCGAGCAACGGCGATGCACCGTACCTGGCGCTCGACCCGCGTGAGCTGTCCCCCGACGGCGAGTGGACGGATCCCTGGGGACGGCCCTGGATCTGGGAGCGCCCCGCGCCCGGCCGCTGGACGCTCGTCTCGCCCGGCCCGAACGGCCGGCGCGACGCCGAAGGCGGGGACGACCTGGTGTTCGGGAACTGAACCCGCCGGCCTACTTCGTCCCGAGGCGGCTCTGCAGCTCCTCGATCAGCGCTTCGTCCTCCTTGAACACACGGCTGTACGGCGACCAGTCCGAGCCGTTCGTGCTCACCTCGGCCTCGATCTTGAGCTTGTAGAGCAGCGGTTCCTTCTGCGCGATGCTGCCTGTGAAGCGCGTGCGAACGCTGATCTGGCCCTTGGGGCTGCGGAACTTGCGGACGGTCGCGACGCTGCGGATGTAACCCGAGGAGCTGTCCATCTGCTCGAGGCTGGAGTAGGCGCTCGTGACCGCGTCGATCAGTTTCTGCCACATCTGCTCGGACGTCAGCTTCGGGTCGACCTGGATGCGGAGCCACGCATTGGTCGCCTCGGAGGTGGTCGTCGCCTTCCACGCCTCGTCCTCCTGCAGGACGAGCTTCACTTCCAGCGTCCGGACTGCCGGGTGTTTCTTCGTGAGGACGACTTCCTCGGTGAAGTACCCGGTCATGGAGCCGGTGACGACGAACGTGTACTTGGCCCCGAAGTCGAAGGTCTGGGTGATGGGGGCATTGCCGGCGTTCTGTCCGTCGACCTGGATGAACGCTCCGGCGGGCTCCGAGTTGATCAGGATGGATCGGGTCGAGTCGCAGCCGGCGAGGATGGGGAAGGCCGCGAGGGCCAGGGCGCGAAGGCCGAGGGATTTCATGGACGGTTCCTCCCAGGTTGCGGGAGCCGGGAGATCCGGCCCCGACCGGGCGAACGATACTCGACAGCCGCCCCTGCACGAAACGAATTGGCCACGCCGGGCTCCAGCAGGCCCCGGGAACTGCCGATAACAATGCTGCCTCCGACGCGCAGCGCCCCGGGCGGCGCCGGCAAGAGACGGGATACGCCTGACCGAACGCGCGCGCCGCGAGTACCCGAGTCGGCGCTCCCCGGGCCCGCATAGAGGTGGGGGACGCGCCGCCTCGGGTCCTCTTCTTCATGCACCCGCACCTCATCATCAACGTCGACGGCGGCTCGCGCGGCAACCCCGGCCCTGCGGCGACGGGCGTCGTCATCTCCACCCCCGACGGCGTCGAGATCCTCACCCGCGGCGAGTACATCGGCGAGACGACGAACAACGTCGCGGAGTACAAGGCGCTCCTGGATGCCCTCAAGCGCGCGCCGGACTACCTGCGGAAGGTCAGCGCGCCCGAGATCGAGGTGCGCAGCGACAGCGAGCTGCTGGTGAAGCAGATGAAGGGGGAGTACCGCATCAAGAACGCCGGGCTGAAGCCGCTCGCGGTCGAGGCGCAGCGCCTGATGCGCGGCTTCGCGAAGGTGCGCTTCGTCCACGTCTACCGCGAGGACAACGGGCGCGCCGACCGGCTGTGCAACCTCGCGATGAACGCGCGCGGCGTGGTCGAGGAACTCGATTAGAATCCGCGCATGGGGAAGCCGTCCGTAGCGCCGCGCGAAGGGTGGGACCAGTACTCCTACCGGGGCCCCGAGGGCCTGGTCGTCGTGTCGTACTGGACCGGCGCGGCGCAGGCGGTCCGCGGGAACTATCCCCACTGCGCGCGCGTCATCACCCCGTGCGGCGAGGACAAGGCGTCGGCCGGGAAGTCGTGGGAGCTCGAGGAACAGCTGACCGCGCTGCTCGACTACCACCAGGTCGAGTGCGTGCTGGTCGGCACCCTCCGCCACTCCGGGACCCGCGAGCTCGTCTTCCAGGTCTCGGACTGGGCGACGTTCCGGCCGGTCGTGGGGAAGTGGTTCCGCGGGAACATGGCGCTGGAGCTCGACGTCACCGAGCACGACGGGTGGGAGTTCTTCGACGCGCACGTCTGGCCCGACGACGACACGGCGCAGTACATCGCGGACCGGAACACGATCGAGGCGCTGGTGAAGAATGGGAGCGACCCGAAGAAGCCTCACGACCTGGAATTCACGTTCCTCGGCCCGCGGGACCTCCTCGAGACCCTGCGCCCCGTGCTGGCGGCGCGAGGTTACCGCCCGCTCGAGGGAACCTCGTCGAAGGACTGCCTCGTGATGGTCCGCACGATGCCGCTCGACCTGGACGCCGTCTTCGCGGAGTCGAAGGCGAACTCCTTCGCCGCGCGCAACGCCGGCGTGGACTTCGACGGCTGGGGCTGCACGGTCGTCAATTAGGGGATTTCGAACCCCGCCGCCCCGCCAGGCGTTATTCTCCATGTCGGCGCCCGGTCATCCGAAGCGCGCGGAAGAACCCGCCGCGCCCTCCGGATGGACGGGCGGACGGCCGCTCCTCGAGGAATCCACCCCTGCCACCGCGGGGGAGAGGCGCCCCGGGGGGAGGAAAGTCCGAGCTCCACAGGGCAAGGGTGGTCGCTAACGGCGACCGGGGAGTTCCCGCAAGGGGCTCTCCAGGGACAGTGCCACAGAAATCACACCGCCGAACCCCGCAAGGGGTGGCAAGGGTGAAATGGCGGGGTAAGAGCCCACCGCCGGGGTGGCGACATCCCGGGCATGGAAAACCCCACCCGGAGAAAGGCCAAATAAGACGGCGCTTGAGCCCGGCCCGGGCGATGCCGTCGGGTAGGCCGTTGGAGGCGGCGGGCAACCGTCGTCCCAGATTAATGGCCGTCGCCGTCGTCCCGTGAGGGGCGGCGGGACAGAACTCGGCTTACAGCCCGTCCACACAGGGGGCCCCGGCTCGAAAGGGCCGGGGCCCTTCTGTTTCCGGCCAAAAAAAGAGGCCGCGCTGTTCGCGCGGCCCCTGGTCGGCTCCCGGACCTCCTACTCGGCGGGATCCAGCTTGATCTCGAGATCGAGCTCCGCATCCCCCCGCTTGATCACGACCGGCGCGATCTTGTGCGCCGGGTAGGACAGCACCGCCTTCTTGAGGCTCTCGGCATCCTGCACCTCCTTGCCGCCGATCTTCAGCACGATGTCGCCCTTCTTCAGGCCCTTCGCCTTCGCGTCCGACTTCGAGCGCACGCTCAGGATGCGCACGCCGCTCCCGTCTTCCGCGTCCTCGAACGACGCCCCGAGATCCGCCTTCTTCTTCGCCGCGGCCACCTTCGCCTGCTTGTCCAGCTTCACCACGATGTCCACCACCTCCGCCCCGCGCTTCACCTTCACAGTAATCTCGCTTCCGCCGGGGTACGCGCCGAGGATGCCGAGGAAGCGCCAGTAGTTGTGGATCTTGTGGCCCTCGACCTCGACGATGACGTCGTCCTTCCTGAACCCGGCCTTGTCGGCCGTGGACTTCGCGGTGACGGAGCGGACCAGCGCGCCCTCGGACTCGGCGTGCAGGTCGTCCCAGTTCTGCGCGCCCTGCAGCCCCTCGAGCAGCGCGTGACGGACGTAGCCGCCCTTCTTCAGGTCGCGCATGAACCGCTTGATCTGGTTCGCGGGGATGGCGTAGCCGATGCCCGTGTTGACGCGGTTGGAGAAGCGGGTGTTGATGCGGCCGTTGATGCCGAGGAGCTTGCCGTCGATGGAGAAGAGGGGCCCGCCGGAGTTGCCGGGGTTGACGGCGGCGTCGGTCTGGATGACGTCGGTGTAGCCGGCGTTGGCGTTGACGTGGTTGGCGGAGACGGTGCCGAATGTGACGGTCGGGTTGAAGTCGGTGGACCCGAGCATGAACGGGTTGCCCACGGCGATGACCGGCTCGCCGACGCGGACCGCGTCGGAGTCGCCGAATTCGACGTACGGGAGGTCCTTCGCGTCCTTGATCTTCCCGAGGCAGATGTCGCCGACGGGGTCGAGGCCGACGATCTCGCACTTGAAGAAGCGGCCGCCGGCGAGGTTGCAGCTCTGGTCGAGCGCGTCGACGACCATGTTGCGCGGGTTGGCGGCGACGTGGTGGTTCGTGAGGAACCAGCCGTCGCTGGAGATGAGGACGCCGGACCCGCCGCCGATGAAGACGAAGGCAGGGACGACCTTGTCGCAGGTCTCGCGGATCTTCTTCTCGATGCGGAGGGCTTCGTCGAACGCCTCGTCCCCGGCAAAGGCGCGGGAGGCGAGGGCGGCCGTCGCGAGGGCGGCCGCGGCGAAACGGTGGAGGTTCATGGAGTGATCCTATTGGTTCGGGCGCTCGCCCAGGGTGGCCTCGATGTCGAGGTCCTGGTCGCCGCGGGTGACCTTGATGGTGACCTTCTCGCCGACTTTCTTGCGCTTGATGTAGTTCGTGAAGTCGCCCCAGTCGCCGACCTTGACCTCGTCGATCTGGCGGACGACGTCGCCGGCCTGGAGACCCGCCTTCTCGGCGGCGGAGCCGGGCTGGATGGTGCCGATGACGACGACGGTCGAG
>JADLHC010000179.1 GCA_020849035.1 Planctomycetia bacterium | reverse complement strand
TCATCTCAAAGGAGCTCCCCCCCCATGAACCCACCCAGTGACTCCCAGCGCCAGCGCATGAAGTCCGCGTTCGAAGACGCCGCCCACGCCCACGCCGCAGAGAATTCCCCCACCCTTCCCGTCGCCCCGGAAGTCGCCCTTCGCCCCGGCCAGATCATCGGAAAGTGCGTCATCGTGCGGGAACTCGGGCGCGGCGGCATGGGCGCCGTCTACCTCGCGAAACACACGACGCTCGACGTCCCCGTCGCGGTCAAGGTCCTGCCGCCCTCGATCGCGCGCTCGGAGCAGTACGCCGAGCGCTTCCTGCGCGAAGCCCGCCTCGCCGCGACGATGCGCCACCCGAACGTGCTCGCGGTCATGGATGCGGACCGCGACCCCGCGACCGGGCTGTTCTACATGGTCATGGAGTACGTCGACGGCGGCTCCATCGCCGACCGGCTCGCCCGGGGACCGCTTCCCGAGAAGGCCGCGGCGCAGGTCGTGACGGGCGTGGCGCGGGCCCTGTCGACGGCGGAGAAGCAGGGGATCGTGCACCGGGACATCAAGCCGGCGAACATCCTCGTGACGAAGGACGGGAGGGTGAAGCTGGCGGACCTGGGGCTGGCGAAGCGCGCGGGGCAGGCGGAGATCACGCAGTCGGCGGCGGCGCTGGGGACGCCGTTCTACATGTCGCCGGAGCAGATCCAGGACTCGAAGCGTGTGGACATCCGGAGCGACATCTACAGCCTGGGGGCGACGTTCTACCACATGCTGACGGGGCGGCCGCCGTACCCGGGGCAGGAGGTGTACGAGGTGCTGCACCGGGTGATGACGGCGCCGGTGCCGAACCCGAAGGAGTCGCGGCCGGAGCTGAGCGAGTCGAACACGGCGATCTGCATGCGGATGATGGAGAAGGACGCGGTGAAGAGGTACCAGTCGCCGACGGACGTGCTGGGGGACCTGGCGAAGAGCGCGGCGGGGGAGCCGGTGGGGATCGAGCTGATGCCGCTGGCGCCGGCGGCCGCGGCGGGCGCGGTTTCGGCGCCGACGCCCCTGGCGGTGTCGGGTGCGCCGGCGGCGCCGGCCCCCGTGCCGCTGGTAGTGGACCTGTCGGGGCCGCGGCGCGGGCCGTCCGGGGCGGGGATCGCGATTCTGGCGGGCGTCGCGATGCTGGCGCTGGTCGCCGTCGTGATCGGCTTCGTGGCGGTCGCGAACGCCAGGCGGGACAGGGCGCGACACGAGGCGGAGGCGGCGAGGGCGCGCGAAGAGAGGCTGATGGCCGAGCACCGCGCGGACCAGGAGCGGCTGGCGGCGGAGGCGCAGGCGCGGGAGCGGGCCGCGCGGGAACCGGAGCCCGGCGCACAGTCCCCGGCGCCGATCCCGCCCGCGTCGGAAACGCAGCCGGCCACGCCGGTGGCGCCGCCGGCCGAGAAGCCGGTCTCGCTTCACGAAGGCGCCCTCCTCGCGATCACGTTCGAGGAAGACGGGGCCGCGGAGCGCCCCCCGGTGCGCGACCTGAGCGGCAAGGAGAACGACGGCTCGTTCCGCGGGTCGCCCGTGTTCGCGGAAGGACGGACCGGCCGGGGCCTGAAGTTCGACGGCGTCGACGACTGGGCCGCGCTGCCCGCCGTTTCCGCCCGCTCCGTCTCGCTCTGGGTGAAGCCCGGCCTGCCGATGCAGCAGGGCTGGCTCGAGGCCGGAATCCGCGTCGGCCAGTACCAGAACCGCGGGATCCGCGACCAGAAGGAGGGCACATCCGCCGGCGTGTTCGTCGGCGTGGGCGACCTGGACGTCGCGGTCCCCTACGACCGCATCACGAGCGGCTGGCACCACGTCATCGCCGTCTGGGACGGCGCGACATCCGTCACGGTCATGATCGACGGCACGCTCCCCGACGCTTTCGTCGTCGACCCGCAGGCCGCCTCCTCCCCCGCCCCGTCCGCCCAGCCCGCCACGCTGCCGCGCGTCCCCACGCCGGAGCCCGGGCCCGCGCTTCTCGGCCGCACGAACCGCACGTGGTGGGGAACCGGCCGCGCGACGCTTGCCGGCACCATCGACGAGGTCGCCGCCTGGAACCGCGCCCTCGGCATGGACGAGATGAACGCTCTCGCGGCGATGGCCCTGAAGGACGAAAGCGTCTGCGCGGAGATCGGGAAGCGCGCGCCGAAGAAGCCGCCGGTCGAGGTTGCCGAGACGCCGAAGCCCGAGGATCCGCCCGCGGAGCCGCCGCCTGCGGACCCGCCCGTCGCGCCGGCGAAAAAGAAGGGCCTGGCGGAGGGCTGCGTGCTGGCGCTGTCTTTCGAGCCGGCGACGCTGGTGCAGGAGCGCGCGAACCCGCCGCGCGGGTTCGCGGGCGACCTCTCCGGCAGCGGGAACCGCGCGGAGAAGCTCGGCAGCACGCGCTTCATCGCGGGCCGCCTCGGCAACGACCAGGGCGTGATGTTCGACGGGAGCGGCCGCGCGAGCGGCGAGCAGACGGAGGGCGGGCTGTTCAAGGTCCCGGCGCTGGAGGAGCGGGCGGTCGCGTTCTGGTTCAAGTGCTCCGAGCGCCGGGCGGGGATCGTCTACGACGGCGGAACGATGGATCGCCGGGACGCGTCGTTCCTCGTGGGCGTGCACCTGTCCGACACGTGGGACTTCTGGCGGCAATCGAGCGACGGCGTCAGCGTGGGGTTCTGGGCGAACGACGTCATCGTCCCCGTCGAAAACCTCTGGAACGGCTGGCATCACTTCGCCATGTCCTGGGACGGCGACCGGGCCGTGACCGTCGCGGTGGACGGGAAGATCGCGTCGTGCGCGACCTGGGCGGACCGGATCGAGACGCACCCAAAGACGGCGAAGCTGGGGCGGCGTCCCGCGCCGGCGAACGACGGCAGCGGCCTGATCGGCACGTCACGGCGCACGGGCGTGGCTGCGTTCGCGGGGTTCCGCGGGATCCTCGACGAGTTCGCGGTCTGGAGCCGGCCGCTCAGCGAGGAGGAGCTGACGTCGCTGGCCGGGTACGCCGCGAAGAAGAAGAGCTACTGCGAGGAGATCGAGAGGCTGGCGAAGGAGAAGTAGCCGGGCAGACCCCGGATCACGTCACGCCACCCATTACAATCCCCGCCATGCCCACCCCCATCGCGCCCGGCACGACCATCGGCAAGTGCAGCGTGCTCCGCGAAATCGGGCGCGGCGGGATGGGCGCCGTCTACCTCGCGCGGCACACGACGCTCAATGTCGACGTCGCCCTCAAGGTCCTCCCCGCGGAAATCGCCGAGAAGTCCCCCGACTACGCGGAGCGCTTCCTCCGCGAAGCCCGCGTCGCCGCCGCGCTGCGCCACCCGAATGTCGTGGGGATCATGGACGCCGACCGGGACGCCGCGACCGGGCTCTACTACATGGTCGAGGAGTACGTGGACGGCGGGTCGCTTGCGGAGCGCCTGAAGCGCAGGGGCGCGTTCAGCGAGAAGGAAGCGATCGCGGCGACGGCCGGGGTCCTGAGGGCGCTCCAGGCCGCGCACAAGCAGGGCATCGTCCACCGCGACATCAAGCCGGACAACATCCTCGTGACGAAGGACGGGCGGGTGAAGCTGGGGGACCTGGGGCTGGCGAAGCAGGCGGGCGGCACGGAGGCGGGGCTGACGCAGACGTCGACGACGATGGGGACGCCGCACTACATGTCGCCGGAGCAGATCGAGGACACGCGGCGGGTGGACATCCGCGGGGACATCTACAGCCTCGGGGCGACGCTCTACCACCTGCTCGCGCTCACGCCACCGTACCCCGGGCACGAGATCTACTCGGTCCTGCACAAGGTCATGACCGCGCCGATTCCCGACGTGCGGACGACGCGGCCGGACGTGAGCGAGGGAACCGCGCGCATCCTGCAGAAGATGCTGGCGAAGAAGCCGGACGACCGCTACCAGACGCCGGGCGACGTTCTCTCGGACCTGGCGAAAGGCGGGCCGGCGCTGGAGCTGATGCCCGACGCGCCGCGCGTCGCCGGAGGCGCGGCGGGCCTGACGACCGCCACGCCCGGCTCGGCGCCGATTCCGTCCGCGCCCGGGACGCCGCCGCCCGGCATGATGGTCCCGTCCTCGGGCTCGGTCGATCTGACGACGCCCCTTCCCGGCTCCTCCCCCGTCCTGCAGAAAGCCGTGATCGTGGTCGCCGCGTGCTGCCTCCTGCTCCTCCTGCTCGCCGTCCGCATGATGATGAAATCCGGCGAGCCCCTTCCAGAGCCCCCAGCGAGAACGGCGGAGCAGCCCCCGCCTGATTCCCCTTCCCGCCCGACCGACCCGCCCGCCCGCCCCCCTGCCCTCCCGACCGACCCGCCCTCCCGCCCTCCCGCCCCCCCGCCCGCAGCTTTCTCGCTCGCCGACGGCTGCCTCCTCGGGTACACGTTCGAGACGGAAACCGAGGGCGACATCGAGGTCGAGGGGCAGCAGCACCGCGGCTGGCAGGACCTCGCCGCCCAGACCTACTTCGCCATCTCCATCAACACCGCCGGCGGCGACGGCCGCGTCGGCCGTGGCGCCGTCTTCAACGGCACGTCCAGCTACCTCTCCCTTCCCCCGGTGCCGATGCGCACCGTCGCCGCCTGGCTCAGACCCAACACCGCCCGCGCCATGACCTGGTTCGACGGCGGCCAGAACGCCCGCCTCAAGGGCTTCCTCGCGGGCTTCCTCCACGCCGATCGCGAGGGACCCGGCCGCAGCCCCGCGGCGTTCCTGTCGTTCGGAGAAGCGGGGGCGGCCGTTCCGTCGAGGTCTCTGTTCGAGGGCTGGCACCACGTCGCGGTCGTCTGGGACGGGGAGCGCGCCGTGAAGATCGCCGTGGACGGCGCGCTGGCCGACGGGTTCGTCCTCGGCGGCGACTCGGCGCGCCTGGTGGGACGCCCCGGCCCGCGACCTGAAATACGCTCCCAGCCGTTCAAGCTCGCGGAGTCCCCCGAACCCTCCGCCGAAGCGATCACCGTCGGCCGCGCCAAGTCGGGAGGTGCGCTCATGCCCGCGCCCTTCGCCGGCACGATCGACGAACTCGCCGTCTGGAGCCGCGCGCTCACCGACGAGGAACTCAAGTCCCTTCCCGGCTTCGCCGCGGAGGGAAAGAGCTACGTACAGGCGATCGCGGACCGGAACGCGGGCAAGTAGCAGGGCTCAGAGTTTCGCGGCCCTGCGCACGAGGCCGATTCCCCAGAGCAGGAAACCCAGACCGATGGCGGCGGGAAGCGTCGCGCGGCGGAAGACCAGGGCGCCGACTTCGACCGGGTCGTACTCAGGGCCCGAGTACGCCCGCAAGGTGAAGACCGCCAGCACGACGGCGCCGGCAAGCAGGAGGGCGCCGACGATCATGGACCGCCGGCCCCTGGCCCGGTAGTCCGCCTTGCGCGCGGCGTAGACCTCGACGACGAGCGACTTCACGACGTCGGGGTCGAGGCCGCGCGCCAGCAGGGCCCGGGCGACGTAGTCCCGCCCGCCGCCCCCGGCGGCGAGGTCCCACGCGTACTGCCACGTCACCCGGCCGCCGAGCGACACCGCCCGGTTGTCGTGCAGGCCGTCGCTCTTCGGCGCCGGCTCGAGGGACCCGGCCTCCCCGAACAGCTTGCGTTCGAATTCGCCCACATCCCCTCCCTCGATCGCCCCATCAGAGAATCCGGCCCCTCTCCATCCACATTCAATCACGCGGCCTTCGTTTTCCGGTATTAGTCCGGGCCGCGACCGTCACCACGGTGTGAGTCCCGGCGCAGGAGGCGCACCCATGACGGACGGCGAACGTGGCAGGGCCAGGCGCGTGATCCTCTGGGCGCTGCTGTGCGCGGGCGGCGCGGCGGTCCCCGTTCTGGCGTCGCGCAGCACGTGCCTCCCGGAGACACACGAGGACGCCGCCATTGCTTCGCCCGCCCCCGCCTCACGCCCCCGCCTCACGCCCCCGCCTTACGCCCCCGCCGTTCCGCCCCCGCCTCACGCCCCCGCCGTTCCGCCCCCGCCCGACGCCCCCGCCCTTCCCCCCCCGCTCACCCTCGACGATCGCCTCCGCTCCCTCGTCGTCGGCTGAAGCCCCTTCCCCCCTCCTCAGGATGAGGACGATCTCCAGGCCGCGCTCGACGCCTCGCGGCGCGCGCTCGACCCGGTCGAGCGCCTGCAGGCGTTCCGGAGGCTGGCCGGGATCCTCCAGTTCTCGAAGAACGGCGACGCGCGGCGCCTGCCGGCGATCGCGGCGCTGGAGGAAATGGCGGACCGGGACCTCAACGAGGTGCTCCGCGAATTTGCGCGGAAGGAGCTGGCGCGCGCGGGGGACGAGGCGGCGTTCGAGGCGTGGATGCGCGTGGGGCGGCCGGAGTCGCCGGAGCGGCTGGGGGAGACGCTGGAAGCGGCGCGGGACATCGCGGCCGCGGCCTACGCCGGGCGCATCCGCGACGACGGGGACCGGTTCGAGGCGCACGCGCGGCGGGCCCTGCGGGTCGTCGAGGCGCTGGAGAGGGCCGCGGACGTCAGCGGCGACGCACAGCTCATCCTCGAGAGCAAAGCCGTCCTCCTCGGCCTCGCCGAACGCGCGGTCCTGCAGGCCCGCGACCGGGCGACGGAGCAGGAAGCGCGGCTGCGGCTGGAGTTGCTGCGCGCGGGGTGCTGAGGCCGGGCTTGCGGCCCCGCGAACGGCAAACGCAGAGGGCGTAGAGACCGCAGAGAACTTCAACGTCCGTCGCGAGTCCGCGCCGGCCGACCGCCGGCTTCCTTGCCGAGCCGTCCCGCCGGTCGTAGGCTCCGGGCTTCGCCACCCCAAGGAGCCCCTTCATGACCCGCATCGCCGCCGCCCTCGCCCTCGTCGCCGCCTTCGCTTCCCTCGCCTCGGCCCGCGATCCCGAGTGGGGAGGGCTGGGCGCGGTCGCCGCGAGCCCGGACGGGAAGCTGGTCGCGTGCGGCGGGGAGAACCGGGTGCTGTACGTGCTCGACGCGGCGACGCGGGACGTGAGGCAGCGGATCTGGGTGCAGGCGCGGGTCGGGGCGCTCGCGTTCTCGAAGGACGGGTCGCGGCTGTGCCTCGAGGACGACGACGAGGTGCTGCACATCTTCGACACCGCGTCGTGGAAGGAAGTCGCGAAGGTGCCGGACGCGGGGGACTGCTCGTTCGCGCCGGCGGCGGACCTGATTGCAGCCGTATCGACGAAGGAGAAGGGCGTGCGGTTCCTGTCGATGACGGACGGGTCCGAGAAGGGGAAGGTCGCGGTGGAGGGCCGGATCGGCGGCGTGGGGCTCGACGCCGCGGGGACGAAGGTGGCGGTGCTGTCCGAGCCCGCGGAGGACAAGGCGGAGCCGAAGGCGGACCGGAACGCGATTCCGAAGGAGCTGAAGGGCGCCGCGAAGAAGGAGTGGGAGCAGAAGAACGACGGGTACACGGCGACACTGCGGTGGTTCGAGGCGCCGTCGGGGAAGGCGGCGGGCGAGGCGAAGACGTTTTACTCCGCGCGCGGGAGGATCGCCGTGCGCCAGGCGGGCGAGTTAGCGTTCGTGCTGAACTACGAGGACGTGTGCGCGCGAATCTCGGCCAAGGGCGAGGTGACGATCTTCGAGTGCACCGGGAGCTACAACTACGGCCGCGGGTTCTCGGCGGACGGGGCGTACGCGATCAACGGCGGCCTGCGGCACGGCGCGGTCACGACGCTGGACGGCGGGACCGGCGTGAAGTTCGAGGTGGACCGGCTCCCCGGCTGGCCCGAGTACTGGGCGGGGTTCTGCTCGTCGGCGGACGGCGGCTTCTGGGGCGTCACGTCGGCCTCCCGCCTGACGAAGTTCACGAAGGAAGGGAAAGTGGAGTGGACGGGGCCGGTCTACTAGCGGCGCGCTTCGCCCGCTCGTCGAACGCCGCCTGCACGCCCAGCGCCGCCGCGAACGCGACGGCGCCGAACTGGTACGCCGTGAGGCCCCACGCCACGCGCGGCTCGGTGCGGACGAACTCGATGGCGAAGCGGAAGGCGCAGTACGAGACGAGGTAGAGCTTGAGGCGCTGCGTCTCGAGCGCGCGGACGCGCTGCAGGCGCCAGAGGACGACGGCCATCGCGGCATGGAAGGCGCTCTCGATGACCGGCACGGGCACGCCGGGCGCGGAGCAGCACCCGTTGAAGAAGCACCCCCAGCGCCCGACCGCGATCCCGGCCGCGAGCGGCACCGCGAACGCGTCCCCCGTCTTCTCGCGCACTCCCGCCAGCACCTTCGCGATCTCCACCCCGAGGTACCCGCCCGCCAGCCCCGAGAGGAGCGTCTTCCCGTCCGCGATCCACGCCCCCGCCGACCAGAACGGCTCGTCCGCCAGGATCGCGAACGGCAGCTTCGCGCCGATTCCCGCTCCCGCGACCGCGCCGGCATAGAGGGCGAGCCTCTGCCGCCACGGCAGCGCCGACTTCGGGCGGAACGCCAGCGCCGCCAGCAGCGCCAGCACCTGGAACAGCGCGTACGCCGCGTGCGGCGCCATGCGCGCTCAGTACTTCCCGACGTGCGTCACGCAGAGCGCGAAGATGTACAGCAGGATGCCGACACACACCACGAACCCGATCAGCATCGCCCACGCGACCGCGGCGAACCCCCGCAGGATCCACCGCCCCGCGGCTGCATGCGGGCTCTCCGGCCGCGCGACCGCGGTGAAACCGAAGACCGCGCCGCCTGCGACGAGGAGGAGGAGAAGGGCCTTCTGCCACGGCGCGATGTCGAGGGCCATCGCGGCGTAGAAGCTGCCGATCGCCCCGAGCGCGCCGAAGAGGCCGAGCGACACCGACGTCCCCCGGTTCGCGCGGCGGGCTTCGAGCTCGGCCGGCGTCGTGCCGAACGCGGCGGGGGGCGCGAAAGCCGGGGACGCGCCGGGCGGGGGGGCCGAGGGCGCGTACGGCACGCCGCAGGCGTAACAGAACCGGTAGCCGGCGGCGGCGATCGTGCGGCAGTTGCGGCAGCGGACGGTGCTCACGCCTCCTCCTCCGGGTCCTTCGCGACCAGGCGCTCGCCGTAGTCGCGCGCCAGCCGCCGCGCCTGCCGCACGGCCTGCCCCGCGATGAGCCCCGCGCAGCCGAGCCCGAGCACGAACGTCACCTGCTCCCGCCGCGGCACCGCCACTTCCGGCCGCCGCCATTTCGCCTGACCGCACAGCGTCGCATACCCCGCGACCGACAGCGCCACCGCCAGCCCCACCGCCCGCAGGTCCAGCCGCAAGGCCGCGCTCCCCACCACCAGGAAGTACGCCACCACCATCGGGCTCGCCGGCCCGTCCGCCACCAGCAGCACCGTCGTCGCCATCAGCGCGTCCACCGCGATCGCGCCGTACCGAAGCGCCGGCGGGGCCAGGCGCCGGATGAGCGCGGCATGGAGCGCCAGCGCGCCGATCCCCCACACGAGACAGACCGCCGTCAGCGCGAAATGCAGCCGCGGCGTCAGGTCCGGATCGTGCCGCAGGTAGTTCACGAGATGCCACGCGTAGAACGCTGTGATCGCCGCGATGCGCAGGAAATTCACGCGCACCTCGCCGACCCACCGCTCCACGAACTCCGCGCCGTCCCAGACCGGGTCCGCGCTCATTCGTCCGCCGGCGTCTTGGGCTTCGGGTCCTCCGGCTTCGGCTGCGGCTTCGCCTCCCCCGGCGGCACCAGCTTTCGACGGATCCACTCCGAGCGTGGCTTCTCCGACTGAAGCGCCTGCTCCTCGATCGCCTTCGCCTCTTCGGGCGTCACGCGGACCTGGATCAGCACGGACTTCGCCTGACCCTGCTTGAGGCGCGGGCGGCCGCGCTTGGATTTCTTTGGGGGCATTGGTAGATGGCTGGTGCGGTGTCCCTACCGGAACCCGGTCCCAGCACCTCCTTTCAAACCGTGCGTGCGGGTTTCCCGCACACGGCTTACCGATGGTGGCTGCGGCGCGGCTTGCGTCGGAAACCGCACGATTCCCCGCAGGCGGTGAAGGCCCATCGAGTCGAAGCAGCTGTGGGGCCAGTCTGCCTGCCGGAAGGCGTTCCGCTGTCTCGCGCGACGACGGACCCACTGCGTCAGGCGGCAATGGGTGTAGTCGTCGATCTGGTTGAAGTGGTGGTCCGCGTTTCCGGTCCGGAAGTAGTTTCCCCAGCCGCGAAGGACGGGATTGATCCGGTCGATGTGCGCGCGGAGGTCGCAGGCGGGGTTGCCCCGGACCGCCGTCAGCTCGTGGAGTCGGGTCCGGATGTGCGTCATGGCTTTCGGCGTCGTCCAGCGTTGCATGTAGTGCTTCCACGGGGCGCGCTGAATGCTCCTGCGCTTTCGGATCGCACAGCCAAGAAACACGAAGCCCTCCTTGCCGTTCCCTAGATCGACCAATCTCGTTCTCTCCGGGTGCAGCGCCAATCCGAGATCCGTCAACTTGTCCCCGATCTTTTTCCGTGCCAGCGTTGCCTTGGCCTTCGTGTCGCACATGATTACGAAGTCGTCGGCATAGCGGATGCGTCGCCCGGTTCCCCGCCATCGGGTGTTCCAGTCGCGATCCATCGCGTGGAGATAGATGTTGGCCAGCAGTGGCGAGATGACGCCCCCTTGGGGTGTGCCCGTGGAGGTCTCCCGCAACGTGCCTTCCTCCATCACCCCGGCCCGGAGCCACTGGCGAATGAGCTTGACCACTGGGCGGTCGCTGAGCCTCCTCTCCACCATCGCCAGAAGTTTGTCCTGATCGATGCTGCCGAAGTAGGCCTTGATGTCGGCGTCGACGACGAAGTCGAGGCCCTGGTTGCCGGCCTCACGGACGGCTTCCAGAGCGTCCGTCGGGCTCGTCTTCGGACGGAATCCGCAGGAGCAGTCCTCGAAGTCCGCTTCGAAAATCGGCTCGATGATGACCTTCTTCGCCATTTGCACGACACGATCGCGCACCGTCGGTATCGCCAGCGGTCGCTGCTTGCCATCACTCTTCGGGATGTACCGCCGTCGTACCCGTGTCGGGCGGTACTCGCCTGCCCTCAGCTTGGCCTGTATCTCCGATAGCCAGCGCTCGACTCCGTAGGCTTCTACGTCCTCGATGCTCTGGCCGTCGATCCCTGCCGCGCCTCGGTTACCGCGCACCCGCTTCCATGCTTCCCGCAGGACGTCACTCCTGTAGATCCGGTCCAAGAGTGCATAGAAACGCCGTGTCCGGCTCCGCTTGGCACATGCCCAGAGCTTGTTCTGGAGTTCTCGCGCTTCGTCGACAGGGTTGCTGGGCCTCTCGGCCACGCCCTCGTGCTCACCTCCTTCGCAAGCGAGGCCGGAGCAGGGCTCCTTCCCTCCAGCGATTTGTCCGGCCGCTTTCGTCGGTACTACGAGCCCCTCGGACTCCCTCCCGGCTCCGTCCGGTTTCGGCGTCGCATTATCCGCACGGTCTTTGCCCGACGTGGGTTGCCGGGAAGGGTCTCTCCTGTCCCGCGCACGGCCTTCGTCGCATCCCGCTCCCTCTACCCCGGAGAGGTCCAGCCGCGCTCCGACGCTCGGCGGCTTGTCTGTTGCCTTCGCCGTGACGTGCTCGGCTCGGCCTTCTCGACCACCATTCGGCTGATAATCTGTCGAGGCGACAGGCTTCACTTGATGTTGCGGGCTGCGGCTTCGCTCCCTCCCTTCGGGGGCTTTCGACACCACGCTCGGCGCGACGCCACCCGGCGTCGTGCTGAGGTCTGCTACCGGGCGAGTCGGCTCTTTCCCGGGCGGGACTTTCACCCGCGAGTCGTTGCGCAGTTTCTCAGGACGCACCATGGCGGCATCATACACCAGAATTATCCGATGACACGAATTCACCGGGCTGAGAAGCCGCCCCTGGCTGCTGGACCCGCACCCTAATGCCTGTTCCGCAGGTCGATTGCCTCAGGCGGCGTGGAATCGGGCGGGTGGCAGCAGGACACTCGTCAGGTTGTGTTACTTGCGGGGCGGAGAGTTCGAGCGAGAAAGGACGATCTCGTCGAATTCCTGAATGGTGAGAGCAGTAATGTCGATTTCACCTGCTGGGCGGTTGTCATCTTGGAGGTCGTATTGGGACCGCCATGAGATTCGAGCGACTCCACAGTCGGAACGAGCCGCAGCTCTCTCGGACGCTACGCGGCAAACAGACCAGAAGCCTTGGAGAATTTCCTTCTCGCGAGGCCCGAAAACCCACCGCAACTCCTGGGAACTCAGGGAGAAGCCAGGGGTTCCGCCTGCCGCAAGTGATTCGCGAGCCAAGCGCGGTTCCCCATTCGACTGAGTCAACGCCATGTCGGCTCGCTCCCGGTTCATCTGCTGGCGGATCTCGATCAGTTTCTCTGCCCTAGCCGTTGTCTGGAGAGTGTCAAACAGGCTGGCTTCATCTTCGGCGAGCAAATTTGCGTGCGCCATGAGCGCGTCGATGTCGACAACGCCAATCCGTGGAGGGGCCTGACAACCCGGAGCGATCAGCAGGCATGCCAGCAAGCACAAGAGCGCGACGAGGCGCTCAGGCGTAGGTGGACTCATGTTTGCCTCCTACTTCTTGGTCCTCTCCAAGCGCTTCTTTAGCAGCCCTGCAAGCGATCTAGCCAATGCTCGGCCCACTGCTGGATCTGTGTCAACAAACTTGTGGTAGTCCTCCATGTACAGCTTCTCGTCCCCTTTGAAGCACTTGAGCTTGTTGAGATCATTCATTACTACCCAGATTTCCATCTCGTCCCCGACGCTCAAGTTCTCCTTCTTGTCGAGTTTGTCAATCAACTCAACATACGATTCCATGAAGAGAATGCAATCGAATGCCATCAAGTCTGCTAGGTCCTCAGCGAACTCCGTTTCGTCGGCGGGATCCGGGTTTGCAGCCAATAGGACGTCATGGACCGTCCGCGGACATATCTTCATAAGCACCTTCATGTAGAACTTTGCGGCACGTCTCTCTTGCAACGTGCCGTACCGCAGCTTGTCCAGCACGGCGTCGATGCCGGAACAAGGGTCCCAGAGTGGCGGCATCATCGCGAGCGGAGGTGCCGGCAGCGGCCCGATGCCGACGTGCACGCCGCCATTCGCGATCAGCGCCTCGGCAGAGGTATCTTCAAGTCCATGGTGGGCGGACAATGATGGTTTTGGTCTTTGGCCGAGGATCGGTATGGTGCCAATCAATCGTGGAAGTTCGAACATCGGCAGAACTGTGCTGCCCTCTCTCCCGAGACCATCATCTGACTGACCGCCTCCAGTACGTGCGGTAGGCGTGGAGAGGGGCGCTTGCGCAATTGCTGGAGGCACCAGCACAGACCTACCGGGAAGTTGAGTGGCCAGCGGGGCATCGACCGTTGCGCGGATTGTGGAGGCACGAAACGGCGGGATGTTGTTCACGACGTCTCTCCGAAGGATGAGGATTTGGAACTTTGGTGCCAGTTGGCGACGCTAAGAAGGCGAGACCCAGAAGCACCCTCCGCCCGCCACCGCATCGCCGCTCGAGGACATCATCTCGGCCCAGACGTACTGGAAGGTGATGCCGGTGACGGCGCCGAGCACCTGGAGGCCGAGCGAGGTGATGCTGGTCGGCCCGCTGATGACGGTGACCGGGCCTTCGAGCGAGTTCGCCCCGACGAACCGGATGCTCAACTGCGGCGAGCCCGCGCTCTGCGTCATGATGACGATCGAGAACAGGCACGCGTTGTCGGGGCTGGAGACGCGGACCGGGAGGGACCGCTGGAGGACGCCCTGCGGGAACGTCATCGCGTCCCACACGCACGTGGTGGACCACCGCAGGGCCGCCTGCTCCGGCGTCGGCGCGGAGGACACCGGCCACGCCAGTTCCGGCGACGCCTGCGGGCACGAGCACGCACATCCGTTGCCGCCCATGGGCACCTCCCTCGTCTTCTTCTAGAGCGGCGAGAACGGCGCCGCGGGTTTCCCGACCGACACCTCCTC
The DNA here is from genome assembly GCA_020849035.1 of Planctomycetia bacterium. Taxonomy (GTDB): domain Bacteria; phylum Planctomycetota; class MHYJ01; order WSZJ01; family WSZJ01; genus WSZJ01. The sequence goes on along the minus strand of JADLHC010000179.1, from coordinate 1,888 downwards.
GAACTTCACCAGGAGCTTCCCCTTCGCCGGCGCGTGGCCTTTCAGCATCTCCCTCTCGCACGCGGCGACGAACTTGAGCACCGCCTTCCACTCGGTGGCGCTGACAAGCGCCCGGGCTTCGTCCCAGGGGATGCAGTGCTCTTCCAGCCGGCCGTATTCCACGCCGCCCCCGGCGTCCTCGATCCCGTGATGGACTTCGAGCAGGACCTCGTTCCGGTCGAAGACTTCGCCGAGGACGAGGCGCACGACCCCGACGGAGCAACAGCGGTCACCGGCAGCCATGTCGGTCTCCTAGAGTTTCATGATGAAGGCGAGTTCGTAGTACGCGGGACGGTTGTCGTGGGCCTGGTTGGTGGCGGTGACGGACTGCGTTTTCTGGCGCGCCCTCGAGCTCGTGTCGCCCGACACGCCCCAGTCGCCGGTGCTCGCGACCGAGCCGCCGGTTCCGAAGGAGGCGTTCCGGTGGACGTTGGCGCTGAAGCCGAACGGGATCTCGTGCTGATGCGCGTTCTGCGTCACGGTCACGGAGTCGGAGCCGCCGGTGGAGCCGGGGTTGGTCGTCGCGCTGTTCACGCCCCTCACGAACTTCGCCACGAGGTTCGGGGTGCCGAGCGAGCCGTCGCAGAGCGCCCAGCCGACCGGGATCTCCGAGAGGAGCCCGCTCCACATGGCGACGAGGCCGCGGGGGATGAGCCCGTGGAGGGAGTCCGCCTGTCCGGGGACGCCGAAGGGGCCGACGCTCGCGGGGTGCTGCATTAGTAGTCGGCCCCGTGGGCGATGAAGTTCGTGGCCTCGGACTTCTCCATCGTGGCGCCGAGGAGCGCGCTGCCGTCAGGGAGGAGGAGGTCGGGGGTGAGGTACGTGCTCTCGAACGCCGCGGTGCTCGCGCCGACGGTGATCGCCGAGACGGAGATCTCGGTGTAGAGCCGCCACGTCGTGCCGGAATTCAGCGAGATCCAGAGGCGCGCGAGGCCGGCGGTGGTCGTCACCGTGCTCTTGATGCGCACCCGGTCGATCTTCGTCCCGTTGGAACCGCCGGTGACGACAGTCACGATCGTGCCGCTGCCATCGCGGTTCGTGTTCGCGGCCGTGACCTGAGCCTGCCAGGACTTCGGGGTCGCGGGGTAGATCGGGGTCGTGCCTGCGGCCATGACGTCCCTCCTCGGTGGTTTCGGTCAGTAAACGGTCTGGTAACGGACGATCTTGACTTCGAGCGGCGTCGTCCCGGGCGAGCTCGCGCCGACGAGGCTCGAGCCGCTGCGCTGCAGGAACTCCCCGTCGGCCACGGCGCCCAGGGTGAGCGTCGTGGGGCCGCCGGATTCCTGGAGGCGCTTGACGATGGCCTCGAGCAGATCGGTCGAAAGGAAGGCGTCCGATCCGCCCGAGACGTGCGTGCTCTCGTGGGGCTGGACGCCGCCCTGGCTGAGGTCGCGGATGGTCGGCATGGCTACTCGTCCTCCAGGACATCGAAGCCGCCGACGATCCAGGTGGGCGCCGTGGTGGCCGCCCAGGTGTAGACGAGGATGGAGCCGGTGAATCCGATCAGGACGCCGTCGTGCAGGTCGGGGTTGAAGATCGAGCCCGCCCAGGCCGGCTGGGTCCATTCGTAGAGATAGCGCGGGCTGCCGGCGCTGCACGTCGGGTTGTAGTAAAAGGAGAACCCCGGCGTGAGCGCGGAGGGCATCGCCGTCGCCTGCGGCGTGATCGCCGTGCCTCCCGACGAGTAGCGGTCGGAGGCGTCGATCGCGAGGGCGACGTGGATCGTCCCGCCCGCCGGCGTCCCGATCTGGCAGAGGGCGAAGTTTGAGAGCACCACCCGGTGGGCGGCGTTCGACTGCCGGATCAGGAACGTCGGCGTGGTCGCGGCGAAGCTCGTCTGGCCGGCGAT
>JADLHC010000178.1 GCA_020849035.1 Planctomycetia bacterium | reverse complement strand
TCCCCCGCCCCGATCCCCACGCCGAACGCCGAGCAGGACTTCGCCGTCGCCTCCATCGTCGCCGGCTTCGGCGGGTTCAAGCCCTTCCTCCTCTACGGCGTCACCGGCTCGGGCAAGACCGAGGTCTACCTGCGCGTCATCGCGCAGGCCGTCGCCGCCGGCAAGAAGGCGCTCGTCCTCGTGCCGGAAATCGCGCTCACGCCCCAGACCATCTCGCGCTTCTCCGCGCGCTTCCCCCGGGTCGCCGTCATGCACCACCGCCTCACGGAGGCGCAGCGGCTCGACCAGTGGAAACGGATCAAGGCGGGCGGCGCAGACGTCGTGATCGGCGCGCGGTCGGCGGTGTTCGCGCCGCTGCCGGACCTGGGCGTGATCGTCGTGGACGAGGAGCACGAGACGTCCTACAAGGCGGGGAACGAGCCGCGGTACCACGCGCGGGACGTGGCGGTGAAGCGGGCGCAGCTGGAGAAGGCGGTGGTGGTGCTGGGGAGCGCGACGCCCTCGCTGGAGTCGTGGCGGAACGCGCAGGAGAAGAGGTACGCGCTGCTGTCGTTGACGCAGCGCGTCAACGACCGGCCCCTGCCGCCGGTGGACGTGGTGGACATGGCGGGCGAGCGCGGGATCAAGGGGAAGATGCCGCTGCTGTCGCGGAAGCTGGAGAACGCGGTGAAGGAGGCGACGGCGCGCGGGGAGCAGACGATCCTCTTTCTCAACAGGCGAGGGTTCGCGCCGGTGCTGCTCTGCCCGTCGTGCAAGTTCGTGCTGCGCTGCCAGCACTGCGACGTCGCGATGACCTACCACAAGCGGCGGCACGTCGTCGTGTGCCACCACTGCCACAGCGAGGTCGAGCCGCCGGTGCAGTGCCCCGCGTGTAAAACGCCCGGCCGCAAATTCCTCGGCCTCGGCACCGAGCGCGTCGAGGAGGAGATCCGCGCGACGTTCGGCGACGCCGCCGTCGCCCGCCTCGACCGCGACACGACCCGCGCCCGGGGCAGCCACGCCCGCATCCTCGCCGCCGTCGCCGACGGCACCACCGACATCCTCATCGGCACGCAGATGGTCGCCAAGGGCCACGACGTCCCCAACGTCACCCTCGTCGGCGTCGTCAACGGCGACATCGGCTACTCCATCAACGACTTCCGCTCCGGCGAGCGCACCTTCCAGCTCGTCGCCCAGGTCGCCGGCCGCGCCGGCCGCGGCCTGCTGCCTGGCCGCGTCGTGGTCCAGACCTGGAACCCCACCGTCCCAGCCATCGCCCTCGCCGCAAAGCACGACTTCGAGTCCTTCGCCGCGCAGGAAATGGCGTTCCGCCGCGAGTGGATCTGGCCGCCGTTCTGCAGGCTGCTCAGGCTCATCGTCTCCGCCCCCACCCCCGACGACGCCCTCGGCGCCTGCACCGCCGCCGTCGCCGCCGCCCGCCCCCTCCTCGGCCCCGAAGCCGACCTCACCCTCGGCCCCGAGCCCGCCCCGATCGCCTTCCTCCGCAACGAGCACCGCGCCCACGCCGCCTTCCGCGCGAAACACTGGGAAACGCTCTGGAAGGTCGTGAACGCGGCCGGAAAGCTGAAGGACGCGTGGAAGAAGTGCGGCTGGACGTGGGACATGGACGCGTACGACATGCTGTAGGGGCAGGACCGTCGAAGTGCCTGACGCGGAAACGCGCGGGACAGGCAGGAAAAGCGCCGACAACGGCAGTCTTTTGCAGCGCCTTTTCTGCCTTTCCCGCGCGTTTCCGCGTCAAAGCAGTTCCTTCGCCGCGCAGATGAGCCGCCGTGGGCGCCAGGGGCGGCTGGAATCAGAAATGCTCATTACTTCTCTGTCCGGGGTGTATTGCTTCCCGGCCCGCGGCACCTAGACTTGCCGCATGGCCGACAACCCCGTCGTCATCATCATCGGCGGCCCGAACGGCGCCGGGAAATCCACGACCGCCCCCGACATCCTCGATGCCGAACTTGGCATCACGGAATTCGTCAACGCGGACGTGATCGCCAGGGGGCTTTCCGCGTTCGCACCGGAACGTTCGGCCATCGCGGCAAGTCGCATCATGCTGCAGCGTCTCGACGAGCTTGCCGCACAGCGTGCGAACTTCGCGTTCGAAACGACCCTTGCGAGCCGGTCCTTTGCGCCGTGGATAGAGAACCTGGTTTCGACCGGGTACGAATTCCGCCTCGTCTTCCTCTCGCTCCCTTCGGCGGACCTTTCGGTCGCTCGCGTTGCGCTCCGAGTCTCGGAAGGCGGGCACCACGTGCCGGAAGAAACTATCAGGCGCCGATTCGCAGCAGGTCACTCGAACTTCTTCAGGCTGTACCGGCCGCTGGCGACAACCTGGCGAATGTACGACAATGCCCTCGGCACCCGGCGACTGGTGGCCTCGGGAGCCAAGGATAGAACGAGCGTCGTCGTTCTGAGGGAGATCTGGGACAAGCTGAAGAAGGGGTTCTCCGGATGAAAGCCCGCAAGCCCGTGAACATCGCTCGCGTTTTCGACGACGGCCGGAGGATCGACGCAGCCGTCCAGCGTGCCGTTTCCGCAGCGCGCCATCGTCACAAACGGGCTGGCAGGGCTGTCCCCGAATGGCGCGATGGCAAGGTCGTGTGGATTCCGGCAGACCATATCGAGGACGCGAAGCCCGCGCGCCGGAAGAATTCGAGCGTGGGTCCAGACCGCGCTTCAGCGCGCGCCCCGAAGCGTGAACCCAGGAGTTCGGCGTCCCGCTCGCGGCGGGGGTAGTTGCTCGCGGCGGGGCAGCGGCGGAGCCCTCACGGACGTCTCCTTCCTGCATTGCCACCGAGGCGGCGGGCGGTTGTCTTGGGGGTGAGATCCGGCACACGCCCGCAAGGAGATTCGAATGGGTTGGAAGTCAGACTGGCTCTACGCGGTTGTTTTCAAGATGGCCGACGCAGTCGTGGACAAAGCTCGGAATGATGCCCGACAACTCGCAAAGGCATCGCCGATCACGTGGGTTCTCGCCGAGTATTCGCAGGCTGACTGGAACTTCCCTGTTTGCGGAGGTCCCGTCATGCGGACGTGGACGAAGTCACAATGTGATTGGCAGGAGACTCCCGAAATCCTGGACGTGGCACCGCCACGCTCAAAGCTGGCTGACTTCTGCTATCCAACGGCGTTGATTTCTTTTCATGTCGCGGAAGACCGCAAGCGAGTGGTTCTTAATTACTCGGTGGGACCGCGGTACGCGGGCGGCAGAATTTACCGGGTTTCGGGCCAAGGCATACGCGGGAAGCTGACCCCTGCCGACGGGCCGTCGTGGATTTCGTGATAGGCGGAGCCGATCCGCTGAAAGAACGCCACAACGAGGAAAACACCTGAGACCCTGGAGGTCCTCAACCTCGGTTGTCACCCGCGCATTGCACGAAGCCACTTCTCCATCTCCTTCCACGTTTTCGTATTCACGACCTGCTCCGCCCGCAGCCACGCCCTCCGCGCCTGCATCACGCCGAACTCGACGTTGTCGAACATGGCGGGGGCGTGGGCGTCGGTGTCGATGAAGATGGGGATGCCGAGGGCGGCGGCGCGGGCGAGCTTGGGCTCGTCGAGGTCGAGGCGTTCGGGGCTGGAGTTGAGCTCGAGGGCCTTGCCGTGCTTTTTCGCGGCGTCGTAGACGGCCTCCCAGTCGATGTCGAGCGGCGGGCGGAGGCCGAGGCGGCGGGTGCTGGGGTGGCCGATGAGGTGGACGTGGGGGTGTTCGAGGGCGCGGAGGAGGCGGTTGGTGTTATGGGTGCGGTCGTCCTTGCCGCGCTGGTGGATGCTGGCGACGACGAAATCCATCTTCTCGAGGACCTTGTCGGGCCAGTCGAGCTTGCCGTCGGCGAGGATGTCGACCTCGCTGCCCCTGAGGATCCGGACGCTGAACTTCTCCTGCACCTGCGCGATCTCGTCCCACTGGCGCTTGATGCGGTCGACGTTGAGGCCGCCGGCGTACCCCGCGCTGGGTGAATGATCGGTGATCGCGACGTACTCGTAGTTGCGCCGCTCGGCGGCCTTCGCCATCTCCTCGACGCTCGCGACGCCGTCGCTCCACGTCGTGTGGCAGTGCAGGTCCCCGCGGATGTCGTGCCGCTCGATCAGGCGCGGCGGCGTCTTCCCCTTCGCGAACGCTTCCAGCTCTTCGCGGTTCTCGCGCAGCTCCGGCGGGATCCACTGGAACCCGAGCGCTTCGTAGACCTCCTCCTCCGTCGCGCCGGCGACGCGCTCGCCTTTCGTTCCGTCCTTCTTCACCTTGAAGACGCCGTACTCGTTGACGGTGAGCCCCATCTTGACGGCCTTCTCGCGGAGGCGGACGGAGTGCTCCTTCGAGCCCGTGAAGTACTGCAGCGCCGCGCCCCACGAGTCCTCGGGGACGACGCGGACGTCCACCTGGAAGCGGTCCTGGCCGAAGAGGACGCTGGTCTTGGTCTCGCCGTGGGCGATGACCTCGACGACGCCGGGCATCGTCGCGGCGGCCTTCATGAGCTTCGCCGGGTCCGGCGCGACGGTCGCGACGTCGAGGTCGCGGACGGTCTCCTTCCAGCGGCGAAGCGACCCGGTGGGGATCGCCTTCGTCGCGCCACCGGCGAGGCGCAGGTGCTCGACGACTTTCGCGGCGACCTCTCGGGCCTCGTACAGAGGCACGCGCTCCCGCGTCACCCGCATGCTGGCGATCCCCGCGAGGATCTTCTCCTCCGACTTCGCCCCCATCCCCTTGAGCGGCCGCACGCGCTGCTCGCGGCAGGCCTTCTCGAGGTCCTCGACCGACTTCAGCCCCAGCTCGTCCACCAGCATCTTCGCCTTCTTCGGCCCGAGCCCCGGGATGCGCATCAGCGCGAGGATCGCCGGGTCGACCTTCTTCCGCAGCTCCTCCAGCGCCACGATTCGCCCCGTGTTGACGTACTCCTCGATCTTCTTCGCGATCCCTTCGCCGATCCCCGGCAGCTCGCGCAGCCGCCCTTCCCCCGCGAGCTTCGCCACGTCCTCCGGCGTCGTCTCCAGCGTCTGCGAGGCCCGCTCGTAGGCGCGGACCTGGAAGACGTTCGCGCCGAGGATGGTGTCGAGCGTCGCGAATTCCTGCATGAGCGCGGCGAGTTCGGGGTGGGGCATGGGCGGGAGTATGTCTCGGGAAGGTCGGGGTGGCGAGGGGCGGCGCGGCTATAATCCGCGGCCCATGACAACCCACATGCCGGGATCGGCAAGGCCCGTCGTGCTCGCGACGGATTTCGGAACCGGGCCGTACGCCGGCATCATGAAGTGCGTCATCGCGGGGATCACGCCCGCCCCGATCGTGGACCTCACGCACCAGATCTCGCCGCAGGACATCGCCGAGGGATTCCTGTTCCTGCGGGGCGCGATGCCGTACCTGCCGCAGGACTGCGTCCTCGCGGCCGTGGTGGATCCCGGCGTCGGGACGGCCCGACGCGCGATCTGCGTCGTGACGCATCGCTTCCTCGCCGTCGGCCCGGACAACGGGCTGCTGTCGTTCATCCCGCCCGAGAGGCGCCTCAACGTCTTCGAGATCACGTCGCCGAAGTACACGCTTCCCGACCCCTCCCCCGTCTTCCACGGCCGCGACATCTTCGCTCCCGCCGCCGCGCACCTCGCCAACGGGCTCGTCCCGGGCGAACTGGGACCGAAACTGGACGGGATGACCGAGCTGGGTTGGGTCGCCCCTCAGCCGGCGCCGGACGGCGTGAAAGGCGTCGTGCTCGCGGTCGACCGCTTCGGGAACCTCCTGACCAACATCGAGGCCGCGGGACTTCCCGCCAACGCGACGGTCACGGTGGACAGCACGCGACTCGGCCCCATCCGCCGCACCTACGCCGACGTCGACGAGGACGCGGCGCTCGCCCTCACGGGCTCCTCCGGCTTCCTCGAGATCGCCGTGCGCAACGGTTCCGCCGCGAAGAAACTGCGGGCCGGCAAGGGCGCGACCGTCTTCGTGAGGAACCCCCGGTGAAGATCGCCCACCTCGAGCCGTTCTGCGGCGCGGCCGGCGACATGCTGCTCGGCGCGTGCGTGGACTGCGGCGTGGGCGTGAAGGACCTGGAGAAGGCGCTGCGGGGGCTGAAGCTGCCCGGCTGGAGGCTGGAAGCGCGCCCCGTGATGAAGGGCCCGATCGGGGCGACGAAGGTGGACGTGGTCATCGGGAAGGGGAAGTCCGCGGTCACCGAGTTCGAGACTTTCGAGCACGGGCACGCGGGAGGGCGGGTACGCGGGTACGCGGGAGGGCGGGAAGGCGGGCACCATCATCACGGGCATGCGCACGGGATGGCGCTTCCCGAGATCCTGGAGCTGCTGAAGCGCGCGAAGCTGCCGGCGACGGTGAAAGAGAAGGCGACGACGGCGTTCCTGACCCTGGGGAGGGCGGAGGCGCGGGTGCACCGGAAGACGCTGAAGTCGGTGCATTTCCACGAGGTCGGGGCGGTGGACTCCATCGTGGACATGACGGGCGGGATCCTGGCGCTCGAGATGCTGGGCGTGGAGCGCGTGACGTCGGCGCCGCTGCCCGTGTCGCACGGCCACATCCACTGCGCGCACGGCGTGCTGCCGGTGCCGGGGCCGGCGACGCTGGAGATCATTAAAGGCGCGCCGACGGCGCCGCTCGACGTGGACGGCGAGACGCTGACGCCGACCGGCGCGGCGCTGATCCGAACGCTCGCGTCGTCGTACGGGCCGCAGCCGGCGATGCGCGTGACGACGATCGGCTACGGCGCGGGCGACCGCGACTTTCCCGAGCGCCCGAACGTCCTGCGGCTCGTCGTGGGCGACGCGGCCGCGGACGGCGACGCGGACGAGGTGTTCGTCGTCGAGACGAATCTCGACAACGTCACGCCGGAGGTCGTCGGCTACGCGCTCGAAAAGTGCTTCGAGGCCGGCGCCGTGGACGCATTCGCGACGGCGATCCAGATGAAGAAGGGCCGCCCGGCGACGCTCGTCACCGCGCTCGTCCCGCCCGCCGCGCTCGCCGCGGTCGAAGACGCGCTCTTCCGCGAAACCGGCACGCTCGGCGTCCGCCGCCACCTCGCCGCGCGCACGAAACTTGCGAGGGACTTTGTCGCCGTGAGCACGCGGTACGGCACAATCCGTGTGAAGACCGGGGCGCGCGGAGGAAAGCAGGTCACGGCGTCGCCGGAATTCGAGGATTGCCGCCGTGCGGCGGAGAAGGCGGGCGTACCGTTGCGCACGGTGATGGCGGAAGTGGTACGGCGGTTGATGGGTTGATAGGTTGATGGGTTGACAGGTTGAGAACGGCCACGGCCGGAAAGCCCTTCTCAACCTATCAACCCATCAACCCCTCAACCTCCCCGGAGCCCCCCATGCTCGGCTGGCTCGAAGGCGTCGGCAACTTCCTCAAGTACACGGTCTCGCTCCCCGAGCGCACCCTCCGCGCCCTCGCGGCCGGCGTCGGCGGCGTCTCCAAGGTCCTCACCGACCTCGTCCTCCCCGAGGCCCTCCGCGACACCACCTCCTACAAGATCCTCATCGGCAACATGCAGCGCCTCGTCATCGAGCGCGTCGGCGCCGTCGAGAACGTCTACTCGAAGGAGGGCGAGAAGCTCCCCGAGGACATGGTCCAGCGCAAGCTCGCCGGCAACGCAGTCGAGGCCCTCGGCCTCATGTCCTTCCACTTCTCCCCCATCTGGCTCTTCGCCGCCGGCGCCGACGTCATCTCGGGCTCCAAGGCCTACATGGACCGCCTGACGGCCGAGCTCAAGAAGGAAGGCGTCATCGAGCCCGACGCGAAGACCTCCGAGTTCGCCGACGTCCTCGGCGCCGTCGAGAAGGCCACGTCGCAGTCCGCGAAAGTCCTCGACCTCCCCCCGCTCTCCCAGGACGACTTCAGGAAATACCGCCAGGAACTCACGTCGTCGTACGCGGCGATGTTCTCCAAGTCCGGCGACCTCGTGCCCAGCTTCGACTCCCTCTGGAAACGCATGACCTCCCTCGCGAAGAAGGAGAACCTCTCCCTCGAGGCCGTCGCAGGCCTCATGACCGTCAACGCCGCCAAGGCCGCCGGCGCCTCCCTCGCCGCCGCCAACGCCGCCGGCGGGCTCTTCATGGAAAAGGTCCTCGCCTCCTACGGGAAGTCCCTCGACGCCATGGAAAAGGACGGCTACGCCGCCTTCTTCTCCCGTACCATGACCCCCTACGGCGAGGCGATCCGGAACGCCTTCGACCCCGACCGCGAGACGGTCACCGAGTGGCTCGTTACGTTCAAGATGTTCCGGAAGGGTGAGGGAAAGAAGTGACCGACACGACGCTGGGCGGCAGCGGCGGCTACGACTTCCAGTCCACCATGTGGTCGCTGGTCCTCCGCGCGAAGGACAAGCGCGAGGAGGCGCTCAACCAGCTCTTCTCGATCTACTGGAAGCCGATCTACTTCTACATCCGCCGCAAGGGAAAGAACATCGAGGACGCCAAGGACCTCGCGCAGGGGTTCTTCATTCATTTCTTCGAGAGCGACCTGCTGGACCGGGTGCAGAAAGGCCGCGGGCGGTTCAAGAACTACCTCCTCGCCACGCTCGAGCACTACCTCGCGAACGAATACCGCAAGGCGCACGCGCTGAAGCGCGGAAAGCCGCCGGTGTCGCTGGACGTCGAGCTGCTCGAGGACGAGATGCGCGTCGAGGAGTCGCCGGAGAAGCATTTCCGGCGCGCGTGGTGCATGGCGATCCTGCAGCGGGCGATGGACGGGCTGGGGAAGGAGCTGGGGGGCAAGTGGGCGGCGGTACGGAAGCACCTCGTGCCGGGCGACCGCCCGAGCTACCAGGAGACGGCGGAGGAGCTGAAGACGACGGTGACGGACGTCACGAACATCCTGCATCGGGCGCGGAAGAGCCTGCGCGAGCGGATCGTCGCGGAGATCCGGGAGACGGTGGAGACGGAGGAGGAGTTGCAGGAGGAGTTGAAGGAGTTCTTCGAGTCCTTCTGACGCGCGACAGATCCGCCGCCATTTCCGCCCGATCCTCCTTCATCCGCGAATTCATTTCCCCCGTAACCCCGTGGTAGAGTCCTCCCCATGCTTTTCATAACCTCCGCAGCCCTAGCAACTTGCGCTCGCACACCCCGGCACCATTTCCACGATTTCCCCCAAAGACCCCTTCCCTCCCCTACCTCTTATGACACACGAGGGTGAACACATGGGGGCCGGCGACATGAAGACCGCGGTGCAGTGCAAGAAGTGCGGCAAGTCCTATTCGGCGGGGGTGGTCAACAACGACTTCCAGGGCCTCTGCCCCGCGTGCGTCGCGGCGTTCGCGTTCGAGGAAGTCTCGCAGAGCCCGCTGGAGGCGCCCGCGCCGCCGCCGAGTGCCGCTCCCGACTACGAGAAGACCACGATGTACCTCAGCCCCGGGATGCAGTTCCAGGGCGTGGTGATCGAAGCGGTGCTCGGCCAGGGCGGTATGGGCGTCGTGTACAAGGCGCGGCAGCTCGGCCTGGACCGGCCCGTCGCGCTCAAGATGATGAGCGACCGTCTCGCCGGCGACCCGGAGTTCGTGAAGCGTTTCGAGAAGGAAGCCAAGGCGATGGCGGCGCTGAGCCACGCGAACATCGTGGCGGTCTACAACTACGGGGTGGACAACGGGCGGTGCTTCATCGTGATGGAGTACGTGGACGGCGTGAACCTCCGCCAGATCCTGCGGGAGAAGAAGCTGACCCCGGAGGAGGGGCTGAGGATCGTGCCGCAGCTGTGCGACGCGCTGGAGTACGCGCACGGCGAGGGGGTGGTGCACCGGGACATCAAGCCGGAGAACATCCTGATCGACCGGAAGGGGCGGGTGAAGATCACGGACTTCGGGCTGGCGAAGATGGTGGAGCCGGGGCGGACGGACCACACGGTGACGGGGCTGGTGATGGGGACGCCGCACTACATGGCGCCGGAACAGGTGGAGTCGCCGAAGGCGGTGGATCACCGTGCGGACATCTACTCGATGGGCGTGGTGTTCTACGAGCTGCTGACCGGGGAGCTCCCGATCGGGCGGTGGCAGCTGCCATCGCAGAAGAACGGCGTGGACGCGCGGCTGGACCAGGTGGTTCTGAAGGCGCTCGAGCGGCAGCCGGACCGGCGGTACCAGCACGCGAGCGACATGAAGATCGAGGTAAGCCGGGTGCAGGAGTTCATCCCCGTGGCGCGGCTGGCGTCGGCGGCGACGCTGGCGCGGGCGGCGGCGCCGCAGGCAGGCGCGTTCAGCATCCCCTCGCCCGCGTCGCCGAACGCGGGATGGACGGCCCCTCCGGGCATCGCGACGGTCCGCCCCAACACGCCGGTGAACCCGTCGCGCATCAGCGGCTGGATCGGCACGGGGTTCGGGCTCACGATCGCCGCGGTCGCGATGGCGTTCGTAGGGCTGATCGTCGTCGGGGCGTCGAAGGGCGGCGTCGCGATCCCGGCGATGGTCGCGACGTTCGGGCTCGCGGGCGTCCTCGGCGCCTTCGGGTTCCTCTGCAACACGATCGGCCTCTTCGACATCCTCTTCAACGCCGGACGCCGGCACGGCTTCGGGCTCGCCGTGATGACCTACGCGATGCACCTCCTCCTGCTGGGCGTCGGCGTCGCGGGGTTCTTCGTCGCGCAGGCTCCGCGGCTGGTGGAGTCGGGGTCGAAGCTGCCCACGGCCGTCGCGGCGCCGTCGGCGAGGCCGGCGGCCGACGCGCTGTTCAAGGGGGCCCCGTTCCAGCCCGCGGGCTGGGCGGTGTCGCCGGAGTCGCGCTCCTACGAGACGCCCGAGGACCTGGCGATGCTGTGGAAGCTCTCGGGCCTGCCGGCGCAGCCGGACGTGGCCCGCGCGCGGCGCGTCGCCTACGTCACGCCCGGGAACGGCGGGACGATCTTCATGACCGTCTTCGAGGCCCGCTCCCGGGCGGAGCTCGGCGGCACGATCCGGTGGGTCGACGTGCCGCACGACGCCACCTCGTCCGGGAACCTGCTCGTCGTGTTCCAGCGGTCGCCCGACGTCAAGCTCCAGGACCTGCGCGGCTACGACGAACTGCGCACGTGGGTCGACCGGCAGCTCAAGCAGGGCGCCGGCCGATAGGGCGGGACTCCCCTACGGGCGCCTCTCGGGAGGCGGCACCGGGTCCTTCGTCTCGGGCTCGTGCGGATCGCGGCCTTCCTTGCGCAGCCGCGCGGCGCGGTCCACGCGCTCCGCCTTCAGCTCCTCCGTCCCGTCCTCGCTCGTGACGACCTCGTACTTCACCACCTTGTCGTCCCCCGACAGCTCGCGGAACTTCTCGCGCACGTCCACGACCTTCTTCGAGTCGTCGCTGTCGCCCTTGAACACCATCTCGGCGTTCCCGATCCGGATCACGTCCCCCGTCTTCAGCGGGCTCTCCGTGATCCTCACGCCGTTCAGGATCGTCCCGTTGCTCGACTGCAGGTCCATCAGCAGCCACCCCTCCGGCGTCTTCAGGATCGTGCAGTGGTTCCGCGACGCCGCCGGCTCCGTCAGCCGGACGAGGCACTTCTGCGACCGTCCGATGAGCGTCTCCACTTCGTCCAGAGGATGCTCGTGCTGGTAGTCCCCTTCCCGGATCACTAGCTTGGCCACGTCGCCTCCCCGTGTCCCTCCGCCTGCAACGCCTCCTGCCGGAACCCGCGCAGGTGCTCGAGGAACGGGCGGTAGTCCCGCTCGATCCCGAGACTCTCCGACAGCGCGCCGATCCGCCGCAAGTACAGCTCCGTCAGCTCCTCCCCGCGGCCCTTCCAGGCCGGGTCGCAGAAGAACACCCGACAGCCGAGCGGACGCCCTTCCCGCGCCGTGCACAGCCGGTCCTTCTGGTACGGGCAGGACTCCTGCGCGAAATCCCGCGCAGGCCAGCCGTGGCGGAGCGCGAAATACTGCGCCTCGACGCGGGTCGCGTAAAGGCGGTGGCCGTACGTCGCAAACCGGCAGCAGTCGCCGCTCGTCCGGCAGAGGGGGTTGGCGGAGGCGATCGCTGCGTCCAGTTCCCCGTAGAGGGCGCCGAGCCCGCTCAGGAGACGCTCCCGCGTTCCCGCCTCCAGGAGGGAGGGGGACCCGGGGGTCTCGGCGGGCGGATGGATGGACGTCGGCACGGTCAAGGGGGGCTCCGTCGGGTCGGGAAGAGCTGTCAAGTTTACTGCCGGCGCGGGGCGCGGCGGAAGAAAAACGCGGCCCGTCCGCCGCCTTGACCGGCCCCGGAGACCGTGCTGAAATCCACGAATGAGCTGGGACGGGCAGGAGCGGCGGAAGAAGAAACGCTTCGGCGTCCGCGGGTGCACGCTGCGGTACAAGCGGGGCGGGGTGCTGTCGTTCCTGAACATGTTCGGGGAGAAGCTGATCGCGCTGAATCTCTCCGAGACCGGGTGCCATTTCATCGCGCGGGACGCCCTTCCCGGGAACATGTCGATTGCGGTGCAGATCGAGGCGCCGCAGGCGGGGGACAAGGTCAACGCTTCGGGACGCGTCGTGTGGTGCCAGAAGTCGGCGGAGCACGACGCGTACCACGTGGGGGTGGAGTTCCAGTCGATGCCGAAGTCGAGCAAGGTGCAGTTGAAGATCCTGCTGGACAACTCGGTGCTGGAGAAGATCGAGATCACGACGAAGGTGTATCTGAAGGAGATCGAGAAGTTGTAGGGGGCGGTTGGTGGCTGGTGGTTCGTAGTTTGTGGTCAGTGCGGGAATGGAGGGCAGGGGCGAGGGAGCAACGCCCGGGCAAATGACCACCAACCACGAACCACCAACCACCAACATGCACTTCTCCGCCCGCGCAGCCGACCTCCGCCGCCTCCTGACCGAGGCCTCGCACGCCTACTACGTGCTCGACGACCCCGTGATGTCGGATGCGGAGTACGACCGGCTGTTCCGGGAGCTGCAGGAGCTCGAGGCGGCGCACCCGGAGCTGGCGACGGAGGACTCGCCGACGCGCAAGGTCGGCGCCCCGGCGCGCGACGTGTTCCGGCAGGTGAGGCACACCGTGCCGATGCTGTCGCTCGAGAACGCTATGACCCCGGAGGAGTTCGCCGACTGGTACAAGCGCGCCGTCGATGCCGCCGGCGGGACGGCGCCGGAGTTCGTCGTCGAGCCCAAGATGGACGGCACCGCCGTCGAGGTCGTCTACGAGGACGGCCTCCTCGTCAGCGGCTCCACGCGCGGCGACGGCGACGTCGGCGAGGACATCACCGACAACCTCCGGACCCTCCGCGGACTGCCGCTGCGCCTCAAGGGGAAGGCGCCGAAGCGCCTCGAGGTGCGCGGCGAGGTCTACTTCCCGGTGAAGGACTTCGAGAAGATGAACCGCGAGCTCGCGGCGAAGGGCGAGAAGACCTTCATGAACCCCCGCAACAGCGCCGCGGGGTCGCTCCGGCAGCTCGACCCGAAGATCACGGCGAGCCGGCCGCTGCGGATCATGGTGTACGGGCAGGGCGAGACGCAGGGCGTGAAGTTCGCGGCGCACGAGGCGATGCTGCGCGCGTTCGAGGAGATGGGGCTGCCGACCGCGGTGAAGCACCTGAGGCGCGGGCGGACGCTGGAGGAGCTGGGCGCGATCCACGCGGACTGGCTCCGGCGGCGGGACCG
>JADLHC010000177.1 GCA_020849035.1 Planctomycetia bacterium | reverse complement strand
GGCGCACCTCCTGCTGGTCGCCGGGCTCGTCCTCGCGGCCCGCGCCCGCGGCCCGCACGCCCGTCACGGCGACGGCGTCACGCTGCACGGCGCCCGCGGATACGACTGGCTCGTCCGGCTTCTCACGTTCGGGCGGGAGGGGGCGCTCCGGCGCTGGACGCTGGACCTGGCCGGCGTCGGGCCGGGAGGCGCCGTCCTGGACGTCGGGGCGGGAACCGGAACGCTGCTCCTGGCCGCGGCCGAGCGCATCGGGCCGGGCGGCGTGCTCCGCGGCGTCGAGCTGTCGCCCGAGATGGCCGCCCGCACCCGGGACAAGGCGCGGAAGCGCGGTGTCGAGCTGGAGATCACCGAGGCCTCGGCCGCCCGGCTCCCCTGGCCGGACGCGACGTTCGACGCGGTCACCTGCTCCCTCGTCCTGCACCACCTCACCGCCGCCGTCCGGGATGACGCCGTCCGCGAGATGCGGCGCGTCCTCCGGCCCGGCGGGACCCTCGTCCTCGTGGACTGGGCCGCCCCGCGCAGCCTCCTCCGCGTCCTCTTCGACGGCATGGCCCTCGTCTACTTCATGCACCGCCACTCCGCCGCCGCCTCCCCCCTCGACTCCCCCGCCCTCGCCCGCCTCCTCGACGACCTCGGCCTCCAGTCCACCCGCCACGCCTGGGGCAGCGGCGCCCTCAGCGCTATCGTTGCCCGAATCCGCCGGCCCCACGCAGAATGACCGCCCCCCATGGGCCGCCCCAGGAACATCGAGGACGAAGCGCTGCTCGCCGCCGCGAGGGCGCTCTTCGTGAAGAAGGGCTTCTCCGCCACGACGCGTGAGATCGCCGCCCGCGCCCGGATCTCGGAAGCCGTGATCTACCAGCGCCACCCGACGAAGGCCGACCTCTTCTTCGCCGCGATGGTCCCGCCGGACCTCGACCTCGACGCGCTGTTCGCGCCGCCCCCGGCCCGCGGCAGCGCCCGCGCCCACCTCGAATCCGTCGCGCTCGGGATGATGGAGTACTTCCGCAGGCTCGTCCCCGTCTTCCTCCCCCTGCTGAATCACCCGTCGTTCGACTTCGGCACGTTCGCCCACCAGCGCCCCGGCGCGCCGTTCGCCCGCCTCCAGCACGGCCTCGAGGACTGCCTCGCCCGCCTCGCGCGCGACGGCCGCGCCTCCGCCCCCGACGTCCCCGCCGCCGCGTCCCTCCTCTTCTCCTCGCTCCACTTCTTCGCGATCGTCGAGAAGCTCCATCGCCACCGCATCGACGACGCGGCGATCCGCTCGCTCGTCGGGGCGTTGTGGAACGGGCTCGCGCCGCGCGGGAAACCCCGGCGGTGAAGGCGGGCGGAGGGCGCAACCCGCGGGTGCCGGATCCCGGCGGAATCGCGTAAGCTGCGGCACCGATGCCCGCCACCACCTGGTTCGCCCGCGTCGTGGAACAGGCCCGCGGGACCAACCCCTTCGCCGGGGACGTCGTCCCTTCCCGCGTGCCGATCCTCGCCGCGGGGCGCCCGTCGTGGCCGTTCCCGCACCCGTGGAACTACCGCGAGCCGCTGAGGATCCTGGACGCGATCTGGTGGGGCGCCGAGCGCGAGCCCGGCGCGGGGCGGCACAACCGCTACCTGTACGCCGCCGGATTCCCGCCCGTCCTCGTCACCCGCGACCCGGGTGTGATCAGGGCCGTGCTGGGCGCCACGGGAGAGAAGCCCGGCCAGTTCGACCGCGATACCGCCCCCACCGCCGGCATCGCGCGCGCCACGGGCGAGGACTCCCTTCTGTACGCGAACGGCGAGGTCTGGCACCGCCAGAAGCGCCTCGTCGCGGAGCCTTTCAGCCGCGCCAACCTCTTCCAGCCGGAGCTGTTCCACGAATTCGAGCAGACCTTCCGCGCCACCGTGCACGAACGCCTCGAGCTGCTCCGCGCCCGGCAGCGGGCCTCCGGGGCCCGGGTCACGCGCCTCGCGCTCGAACCCGAGATCAAGGTCCTCATGCTCGAGATGCTCGTGAACAATTTCTTCGGCGGAGGCGTCGGCCCCGAGGAGCTCCGCGGACGCTTCGTCCCCGCGCTCGAGACGCTCATCGACCACATGGTGAGCGACACGATCGCGCCGCGCCTTCGCGCGCTTGCCGACCGGCTTACCGGCCGAGCGGGGCGGAACCGGCGCCTGAAGGCCGACTTCGAGGCGCTGGTGGACGTCGCGCTCGCCGGGCGCGCCAAAGGCCTCGGGCTCTGGAAGCAGTTCCGCTCCGAGGCGCCCGACGACGCGCTGCGCGCCAACATCCGCGTCTTCCTGGCGGGCGCGATGGAGGCGACGACGTCGTTCGCGAGCTGGGCGATCTCGCACCTGGCGCGCGCGCCGCACATCCAGGAGCGGATCCACGCGGAAGTCCGGAACATGACGACGTACGACCCCGACACGCTCGCCGTCGCGCCGACGCTCAACCGCGCCCTCGAGGAGACGCTCCGGCTCACCCCCGCGCTTTACTTCCTCCCGCGTCGCGCCGCGGTGGACACCACGATCGAGACCGCCGATCACAGGAAGCTCCTCGTCCCGAAGGGCACGCACGTCGTCCTCGACGTCTGGAACTCGAACCGCTGCGACGAGTTCTGGGGGGTCGACGCGACCGGCTCCCCCGCTGCCGACTTCGCACCGGAACGCTGGGAGTTCCTCGCCGCGAAAGGCGTCACTCCGAAGGACAAGCTCCACTTCGGCTTCGGCTTCGGCCCGCGCTTCTGCCCCGGCCGCAACCTGGGCCTCCTGGAGGTCGGGCTGGTCGTGGGCGCGGCGGTGAAGCTGTTTCGATTCTCGGCGGCCGGCGGGCGGACGGAGGCGCGCGCCGGCGTCTCGACGAAACCCGCGGACGGCGTGCTCGTGGACCTGGAATTGCGGGACTGACGGATCCGCCTTGCGCCCCTCCGCCACACGCCCGGCGCTCGGCCGACGCCGCTTCTCGCAGTACCATCGGGGCCGCGACCGACCCTCCCCACTTCGTCCCCTCATGGAGAAAGTGCCCCTGCATGAGAACGCTCCTGGCCGTCCTGGCCGTGGCCCTGGCGTGCGGCGCCGAGGAGCCCGCCGGGCCGCGGGATCCGTCGAAGGCGGGACCGCTGCCCGTGGCGTCCCGGAAGGTCGCCGTGCCCGACGACAAGCCCGGCGCCACGCTCGAGGGCGTCCTCTTCTACCCGGGCGCGGAAGCGAAGGACGAGGCGAAACCCGCCGACGGCGGGCCGTGGCCGGTCTGCGTCTTCTCCCCCGGCGGCCCCGCCCCGACATGCGCCGGGTACGACGACTTCGGGAAGCGCTTCGCCTCGTGGGGAGTTGTGACGCTGGTGGTGGCGTTCGGCGACCGGCAGGCGGCGCAGCGCGCGCCGCAGATGGCGGCCGCGCGGGACTGGCTGGCGAAGCGGAACGAGGACAAGGGGTGGTTCCTGCAGGGGAAGCTGGATACCAATGTTTTTATTTCGGCAGGACACTCGAGGGGCGGCGCGGCGGCGATCCTGGCCGCCGCGGATGCGAAGAAGTGGGCAGGCTGCCTCACGATCGGAGCCGCCCTGCGCGAGCTGCCCCGCGGCTACTCCACGCCCACCCTTCTCCTCGGATCCCCCGAGGACGCGACGCTCCCCTCCCTCTACGACGGGCAGAAAAAGCCCCGCTGGCTCCTCGTCGTCAAGGGCATGGACCACTTCATGAACCCCGCCTCCACCCGGGCCACCACCGTCGCCTACGCGACAGCCTGGCTCGGCGCGCGCTTCCTCAAGATCGACGAATTCAAGGCGTGGACGTCGGGCGAGCGGGGCCGCAGGGACAGTGAGGACGGCGTCCTGGCGGACCGGCGGGTGGACGAATAGGGGGACTCCCACGGAGGTTGCCCTCGACGCCGGCCCCGCCTCCTCACTAGAGTCATCCACCCGGCATGGGACTCCATCGAGGGCTTGACGCATGATGCGCCCGCTCGCCGTCCTCCTCCTGACGCTCGTTTTCTCCCCCGCACTCGCCGATACGGTCGTCCTGAAGGACGGCTCGACGCTCGACGGCACCGTCGTGGCGCAGAACGAGAAGTTCCTGCGTTTGAAGACCGACAAGGACGAGTTCTTCCTCTGGAAGGACGAACTGAAGGAGAAGACCGCCTGGGACTCGGCGATCGCGGAGTATCGCGAGAAGGCCGCGGCCGCGAAGGCGGCGGAAGACCACCGGGCGGTCGCGGCGTGGTGCCGGGAGAAGGGCCTTTCCGAAGAAGTCCGCTTCCATCTCGAGGAAGTCCTGCGCCTCTCCCCCGCCGACGACGCGGCGGCGGCGGAGCTCAAGCTGGAAAAGGGCAAGGACGGGAACTACGTGACGGAGAGGGCCGCGAAAGAGAAGCAGGGTTACGTGCGCTACCTCGGCGAGTGGTTCAAGACGGAGGACCGCGACAAGTTCGAGAAGGGGACGGCGCGGGTCGGGAAGGCCTGGAAGAGCAAGGCGGACTACACCAGGGCCGTCCAGGCGGAGGTCGCGCGGCAGGCCGGGGTGCGGGAGGCCCGGGAGGCGGAGGAGGCGCAGAAGAAGTGGGCGGACAAGACGGCCGCGGAGGACAAGGCGATCAAGGCCGCGCTGGGCGCCGGATACCGCGCTGATTACGTCGAAGGCTACCTGGTCCGGACGGACGTCCCGGCGGCGGACTGCAAGGCGTTCTACAGGCAGATCGCGGCCTACCGGAAACAGTTCATCCGGGACTTCGGCCGCGACATGGGGCTGCGCTTCGACGCGCCGATCAACGTCTACCTGTTCAGCAGCCGTGAAGCGTATCTCGCGGGCATCGAGAAGCTCGATCCCTCGTCCTCGAACTTCGCCTCCCGCGTTTCCGGATTCACCGACACGAACCGCGGGTCCGCCGAGGAGTCGCGCATCTACCTCTTCAAGAACGACAACGAGAAGCCCGACCCGCGCTCCACGCTCGTCTGGATCAACTACACCAGCACCTTCATGCACGAGTGCTTCCACTTCTTCCTGTCCGCCACCACGCGGGACCGCCAGGACAACACGATCGGCATCGGCCTCAACGAGGGGTTCGCGAGCTTCCTCGAGGGCACGGTCTTCAACGACAAGGCCGGGACGCTCGACTGGGGCCGCAAGAACGCCCTTCGCCTCGCCAACGGCCGCGACGGCCGCAGGGCGATCGATCTCGAGCGGCTGATCCGGATGCCGAGCAAGGAGTTCAACGGCGTCCCGGCGATGACGTCCACGGCGCTCTACGGCGTCGCGGAGAACTTCGTGAACTTCGTCATGTACGACCAGAAGGGCAAGTACCGCGCGGGGTTCCTGAAGTTCATCGCGTCGTATGCCCAGGGCGGTCCGGGGGACCCGGAGAAGGACCGGGTCAAGCGGCTGGAGAAGTTCCTCGGGGCCCCGCTGTCGCAGCTCCAGAAGGAGTGCGACGCATACACCGCGACGCGGAAGGAGTAACGGGCGGGCCGCAGTTTTCGATTGTTCCGCTCCCGCGCGCCCCGCTACCCTTCCCGCATGCCTTCCAGGCTCCTGCTCCTCGCCTTCGCTCTCCTGTCCGCCGCTCCCGCCGGCGCCGAAACCCCGCAGCCCGCGAAGGACGGCATCCCCTGGGAAGCGAGCTACGACCTCGCGAAGACGAAGGCCGCCGCCGAGGGCAAGCTGCTCTTCGTCGAGTTCCTCACCGACGGCTGAAAAGCGTGCGTCGAGATGGAGACGGACACCTGGCCGCGTGACGAAGTGAAGA
This sequence comes from Planctomycetia bacterium, assembly GCA_020849035.1. Classification (GTDB taxonomy): domain Bacteria; phylum Planctomycetota; class MHYJ01; order WSZJ01; family WSZJ01; genus WSZJ01. The sequence goes on along the minus strand of JADLHC010000177.1, from coordinate 25,557 downwards.
CGTTCCTGGCCGACAAGGTGTGCGTCAAGGTCAACCCCGGGAAGGGTGCCGACCAGAAGAAGCGGATGGAGGACTTCGGCGTGAAGGCGGTGCCGGCGATGATCCTGATTTCGCCGGAGGGCAAGGAGCTGGTGCGCGCCGCGGGCAAGCCCGCGCCCGGCACGTTCGTCTCGTACTTCGTGAACCAGCGCTGGAACGACATGATCGCGGCCGAGAAGGCGCAGGACTGGAAGGCGACGGCCGAGCACGCGTTCATCCTCAAGACCTGGTTCCCCGGCACGGAGGCGACGAAGCGCGCGGAGGGGATCCTCGCGTCGCGCGGCGAGACGCCGGAGTTCAAGGCCGCGCTGGAGGCGGCGACGGCCGCGAACGATCGCGCGATCCTGCTCGCCAAGGCCGACCTGCTGGCGCAGGACAAGAAGAAGAAAGCCGAGGCGGTCGAGGCGTACAAGGCGGTCATCGCGGCGTACCCGGACAGCAAGGAAGCCGAGGCGGCGAAGGCCGCGCTGAAGAAGCTCGGGGTCAAGCCGGACGCGCCGGGGAAGAAGTAGGTTGCACCGGCGCGCAATGGACATCCGCGAAGGGGAGACGGCGGGCACGGAGGCGTTCGACTAGTCCTGCGGGAAGGCGCTGCGACAAGGCCATCCTCTCCGCCGTCCGCGACGAACTCGGGCTCCCCCCCACGCCCTACTTGCCGGCGATCACCCGGAACCCCCCATACATGAATCGCTTCGTGTCGAAAGGCGGCGGGCCGGGAGGCATGGTTCCCATGGCGCTCATGACCTTCGCGTTCACGGCATTCCGGTGCGACTTCGACCGGAACACGATCCAGGCGAACACGACCGTTTCGCCCTTGCGGACCCGCAGCCCCTTTGGAAACGGGACCCCGAACGCCGGCCTCCGCTCCTCGACGACGCACTCCTGGTAGTCGAGCGCGCCGTGCCTGAGCCAGAGGCGCTTCCCCATCCGCGCCATCTTCGTGTAGGCCTTCAGGTTCTTCGTCGGGATCGGGATCAGGAAGCCGTCGACGTAACGCATGGGACCTCCGGGAGGGGTTCGGGGTTCGAACGCGTCGGGGAGCGCATCCGCGCGACGGAGTCTGCGCACGCAGCGAGTCGTCCTGGCTACGGATGGAGGGAAGTTGAAGATTCGTCGGGTCGACGGATTGTGCGGGCGTTCGGCCGCTTCGTATCATCCCCCACATGAAACATCTGCCCGCCCACTTTGAAGACCGTGCCATTCGCCGCGTCTACGACGAGGACACAGACACGTGGTGGTTCTCGGTGGTGGACGTCGTCCAGGCGCTGACGCAGCAGCCGGATTTCCAGGCTGCACGCAAGTACTGGAACAAGCTCAAGGAGCGGCTGGGAAATGAAGGAAGCCAACTGGTGACAAATTGTCACCAGTTGAAGCTGGCCGCGAGTGACGGCAAGCAACGCCTCACGGACGTCGCGACGGCCGAGACACTTCTGCGCCTGGTCCAGTCAGTGCCCAGCCCCAAGGCCGAGCCGATCAAGCTGTGGCTGGCCAAGGTCGGGAACGAGCGCATGCAGGAAATGGCGGACCCGGCTTTGTCGCTTGAGCGAGCCCGGGAGACGTGGCGGAAGCACGGGCGCAGCGAAAAGTGGATCCAGCAGCGCATGACGGGGCAGGAAACGCGAAACAAGCTGTCCGACTACTGGGCCACCCACGAGATCAAGCAGGGTGAGGAGTTCGCGATCCTGACGAACATCATTCACCAGGAGTGGTCGGGCGTGAGCGTGAAGGCGCACAAGGGGCTAAAAGGTCTCGAGACCCAGAACCTGCGCGACCACATGACCGAAGCCGAGCTGATCTTCACCGCGCTGGCCGAGCTGTCCACCCGCCAGATCGCCGAGACAAAGAACGCCACTGGGATGCCCGAGAATGCCTCCGCCGCGAAGACCGGCGGGCAACTGGCAAAGCGGGCACGACTGGAACTGGAGGGCAGGACCGGGAAGAAGGTGGTGTCGGGCGAGAACTTTCTTCCGCCTCCACAGAAGAGGATAGAGAAGGGGCAGCGTTGAGGACCCCATGAGAAGGGTCCCTTACCCCCACCCCGGCGAGATCCTGCTCGAGGAGTTCCTCAAGCCGATGGGCATCACGCAGGTCCGCCTCGCCAAGGAGATCGCCGTGCCGCAGCGGCGCATCGGCAAGATCGTGTCCGGCGATCGGGCCGTCACCACCGACACGGGCCTGCGCCTGTCGCGGTTCTTCCGGATGACCGAAGGGTTCTGGACCGGGCTGCAGATGGACTATGACGCGGCGCGGGCTAAGGAAGTCCTCTCAATGACCCTCTCGCGCATCAAATCCTGGCCTCAGCGTCCGAGAAGTCGAGCTTAGTCCAACGGCCGCTCCGAACGCTAGCGACGCCGACGCGACACGAAGAGGTAGACTGCCGACGTGGAAACCGATCTGACTAGGATGCTTGAGGCCTTTTGTGGTCAACGTTGCTGGCATGTTGCCGCGGGAGCTATTGGCTACGCCTTCTCTGCGGAATTTGGCGACAAGGTAGGTCGAGATCGCCCACTTCTGGGCAAATTGTCGGGGCCCTCGCCTGACGAGTTCGAGCTCTTCAAGGGCTATGCAAGTTTGATGATTTGGTGTCCATGGCGACTGGATGGAAATGAGGCACCGATTTCGAGCAGCGCAGAGGACAGGGGTTTGATCGAGAGAAAGCTCCAATCACTGATCGGACGGACCGTTCAGAAGGCCACGGTGATATCAACTGCGCTCGACTTACTGATCGAGTTCGACGCCGGCCTGAAACTCAGGGTGTTCAGCGAGTACACCGCGGATGTGGATCTTGGACACAATTGGAGTTGTCACCTCGGCACTGCGCAGTGCATTGCAGGTCCCGGAGTGCAATGGAGAATCTGCCGGGAGGCATAGCGGGCATGCTGCTGGCGGCAGCCCTTCGCATCGGGATTCCCTTTTACCGCATCGATGCGGATGGCAATACCCTCGCCATTCTCTCTTTCGCCTCCTTGGTTCCCCACTTTCCCTCAAAGCACTTCTCGACCACATCCAGCATGATGGCCACCGCGGTCGACGCGCCCGGGCTCGCGCCGAGCAGCGCCGCGACGCTTCCGTCGGCGCTGGTGACGACCTCGGTGCCGAACTTGAGCTCGCCGCCGCCCTTTCCGTCGGACTTGATGATCTGGACGCGGAGGCCGGCTTGCTGGAACTCCCAGTCGGCGGATTCGGCGCGGGGGATGAAGCGCCTGAGGTGGGCGACGCGGTCGGCCTCGGAGAGCATGGCCTGGCCGACGAGGTAGCGGGTGAGGTCGAGGTTGGCGAGGCCGGCTGCGAGGACGGTGCGGGCGTTGTGGATGCCGATGGAGCGGAGGAGGTCGAGCCAGGAGCCCTGCTTGAGGAACTTTGTGGTAATGCCGGCGTAGGGGCCGAAGAGCAGCTCCTGCTTGCCGGCGATCCAGCGGGTGTCGAGGTGGGGGACTGACATCGGGGGCGCGCCGTGGTCGGCCTGGCCGTAGACCTTGGCGTGATGGCGGGCGATGACCGCGGGGTCGGTGCAGCGGAGCCACTGGCCGCTGACCGGGAACGCGCCGTAGCCGCGGGCCTCGGGGATTCCCGTGCGCTCGAGGAGGTTGAGCGAGTAGCCGCCGGCGCCGATGAACAGGAAGCGGGTGCGGAGCGTGCGCTCGCGGCCGGTGGCGAGATCACGGACGTCGAGGCGCCAGAGGGCAGGCTGGCGGAGGCTGGCAGAGGCTGGCGAAGGCTCGGCGGAGGCTGGCGCCTCGCGGTGGAAGCCGACCACTTCGTGGTGGAGGTGGAGGGCGAACCCGGGTCTCCGTTGAAGAGCTTCGAAGAGGCTGCGCGTGAGCGCGCCGAAGTTCACGTCGGCGCCCTGCTCGACGCGCGTGGCGGCGACGGGAACGGCGGGGTCGCGACCGTCCATCATGAGCGGGATCCAGTCGGCGATCTGCCCGCGGTCCTCGCTGTACGCCATGTCCCGGAAGCGCGGCGAGGCGACGAGCTGCCTGTGGCGCGCCCGGAGGAACGCGACGCCGGACTCCCCTTCCACGAAACTCATGTGCGGCACGCGGCGCAGAAACGTCGCGACGGGGGGCAGGTCGCCGCTGTCCACGAGGGCGTGCCAGAACGCCAGGCTCGCGGCGAACTGGTCCGCGATGCGCAGCGCCTTCGAGCAGTCCACGGTGCCGTCCGGCCGAGCGGGGGTGTAGTTCAGCTCGCAGAACCCCGAGTGCCCGGTCCCGGCGTTGTTCCAGGCGTCCGAGCTCTCCTGCGCCGCGCGATCGAGGCGCTCGAACGCTTCGATGCGCAGCGACGGGTCGAGCTTGCGCAGGAGCATCCCGAGCGTCGCGCTCATGATCCCGGCGCCGACGAGGGCGACGTCGCATGGCTCCAGCTGGTTCATTGAAGAGGATTCTACCGGCACGGTCCCGCGGTTGCCGGCCGGGTGGATGCGGGAGGCGGCGCGCTGGCGGGATAGCCCTGGCGAGCGACCTTTTGGCCCCGCTCGACCGGAAGGACCGGAGCGACCCGGCTCGACGCGCGACCCGGGACCCCTCGCCCTGCGCCTCGCACGCGGTGGACCGGACCCGCAGGAGCGCGCAGAGCGGATCGCGGACAGCATGCAGGTCGATTGCCCGCGCCGGTGCGCGGCATGGCGGCGGCGCCCGGAGTATCATGGACGCCCCCGCCTGCACCGAGGTCCCCATGACCGCACGCCTGCTGCCGCTCGCCGTCGGCCTTCTCCTCTCCCTCTCCGCCGGCGCCGAGGACTGCGTCGATTGCACGCCCGGATCGCTCTGCGCGACACACGAGGCATCGCACAAGGCGGCGGGAGAGGCGCTGAAGGCGGCCGCGCGCGACGGCGACGCGGGAAAGCGGCGGGAAGCGATCCTGGCGTTCGGCCGCGAGTGCGCCGCCCACTCCAACTGCCGTCCCGCGTCGTACGTGGGAACGCTCGTGTTCTTCCTCGACGACATGAACCTGGAGGTCGTTGCGGCAGCCGCGAAGACGCTCGGAGAGACCCAGGATCCGACGAAATTCGGCGTCCATGCCGGCCGAGTGGTGTCGCTCCTGAAGAAGCAGATTGAGGGACTAAAGCCCGCAGCGGCGCGGGAGCGGGAGGACAGGCTGAAGCGGCTGGAGGCGATCGTCGAGGGCCTCCTGCCGGCCGGCGAGCACGTGGCACCCGCCGTCGCCGGGCTGCTGTCGTCCGCGGACCTGGACGTGCTGGAGATCGGGGCGGTTCGCTGCCGCCGCACGCGCGGTGCGCGGATGCCGCAGGTCGTGCTCGAAGCCATCGAGAGGTGCCGGACGATGCCGGCGTCGGAGAAGCGGGACCGGGTCTGCCTGGACCTCGTGGTCTCGTGGGAGGAGTTGACGAAGTCCGGGATCAAGTCCCCGATCAGCGACGCGCGCGACCCCGCGGAGATGGACCGCTGGATCACCGAGGCCCGGGCATGGCTGCGGAAGTACATTGGCACCTGGAAGTAGGCTGCGCTTCAAGACCCGGTCAAGACCCTTCTCCTGGAGGTCCGCCATGCGCTACGTCGACGGCTTCGCCATCCCCGTCCCGAAGAAGAACCTCGAGGCGTACGAGAAGCTCGCGAAGATCGGGAAGCGCCTCTGGCTGAAGCACGGCGCGCTCGACTACCAGGAGTGCTCTCACGACGAGGACATGCCGGACTGCGGGCTGCCGTTCGGGAAGGCGCTGCGCGTGAAGCGCGGTGAGACGGTGGTGTTCTCCTGGATCGTGTACCGGTCGAAGGCGCACCGGGACGCCGTGACGGCGAAGGTGATGGCGGACCCGGCGATGGCGGCCGCGGCGCCGAAGACGATGCCGTTCGACATGAAGCGCATGGCGTACGGCGGGTTCCGGGTGATGGTGGGCAAGTAGGTTCCCAGCGGGAGGAGGCCGGACATGGACCTGAAACGCGCGGGTTCGCAGGCGTCGACGAAGGGTCCGCCGGATTACTTCACCGGCGCGGTCCGCATCGACCCGCTCTTCACCGCCCCCGACCCGGCGCGCGCGGTCGGGGCGCACGTGACGTTCGAGCCGGGGGCGCGGACGGCGTGGCACACGCACCCGCTGGGGCAGATGCTGGTGGTGACGTCGGGTCTCGGGTGGGTGCAGCGCTGGGGCGGGGCGGTCGAGGAGATCCGGCCGGGGGACGTGGTGTGGTTCGCGCCGGGCGAGAAGCACTGGCACGGCGCGACGTCGACGACGGGGATGACGCACCTGGCGGTGCAGGAGCGGCTGGACGGAAAGACGGCGGACTGGATGGAGCCGGTGAGCGAGGAGCAGTACCGGGCGGGAAGCCGCGGCGCCTGACCGTCGGCGGGGCCCGTGGGGGCGCTGAGGAGCAAGTGGGTGGAGGAGCGCCCGGCGTCGTAAGGTATTCTACGGGCCGCCTCGGGCAGCGGGGCCGAGGAGGTCGAGGGATCCTCTGGAAGTGAGAATTCGGGGGGGACAATGAGAGTCCTGAGGTGGATCTGGCTCGGCCTGGTCGTGGCGGGCTGTTCGAAGTCGAAAGAGCCGCCCCCGGTCCCCGCGCGGCCGGCCCAGGCCGGTGACGAGCTGCTCGGGAAGTGGCTCCTGGAGGGCGGCGGCCGGACGCTGGAATTCCACGCGCACGGGACGCTGGGGCCGCCGGCGCCGGGGCAGGAGTCTGCGCTGAAGTGGTCCATCCCGGCACCCGGAACGGTGCGGGTGACCAAGGGGAACGGAAAGACCGAGGACGCGACCTACGAGGTGACCGGCGGGAAGCTGGTCATCCGCGCGGGAGGCGAGGAGAACGTCTACGTGCGTCCGCCGGCCGGCGGAGGCAGTCCCGCGCCGGGAGGCGAAGCGACGGCGGCGAAGCTGCGGCTCTGCCAGTCGAACGTGCTGACCCTGTCGATGGAAGTCGAGCTCCACCGGTTCCGCCGCAAGAAGCTGCCGTCCAGCCTCCAGGAGCTGGCCCCCGCCATCTCCGACCCTCGGAAATTCCGGTGTCCGTGCACGGAGAAGGACGACGCCTACGTGATCGTCCAGGTCCCTGCCGACCTCGAGAAGGACCCGGACGCCCTGCTGCTCCACGACCGCGATGCCCACGCCGACGGACGCCGGTCCGTCGCTTCGATGTCCGGCAGGATCTACGTGCTCACGGAGGAGGAGTTCGAGGCCGCGGCCAGTTCGGGGAAGATCGTCCAGGGCCGGTGACCGACAGGCGGACCCGGGACCAAGGAGGACGGAATGAATCGAATCCTGCTGCGCGCGTCGATCGCGCTCGTTCCGTTTCTTGCGGCCGGCTGCGCGACGAACGGCGGCGGCGACCTGTACTGGTACTACATGACGTGCCCCTGCGGCTTCACGACGAGCCAGACGGGCACGGTCGCTCCGTCCACGTATCACTGCACATCCTGTCGCGAGCAGGTCTACCTGATCGTGTGCAAGAAGTGCGCCAGGAGCTACTACGACAGGGGCGAAGGCGTGACGTGCACCTGCGGCCGGGCGATGGCCGTTCTCCTTTGCCCCAGGAAGGGCTGCGATTCCTGGAGCCAGTACGACGTGGAAGGCGGGCGCCGGTACCAGTGCCATTCGGGTCACGTTTTCCAGGGTGGATACTGCGGAGCGTGCAAGCGGTGGCGTTCCGTGCCGGATGCGTCGCCGCTCCGCTGCACCTGCGGGGCATCGCTGTTCGCTGACAGGAACCAGGCCCGGGCCGCGGGTCTGCCGCCGACGCAGAAACCCGCGCCCCCTCCCGCCGTCGCGGCGACGCTCGAGGACGCCCTGCGGAACGCGTGGAACCGATCCCAGCACGACTTCGCCGGCGCCGCGGGGGACTACGACGCGATCGTGAACCGCTGGCCCGGCTCGGCGGAGGCGAAGTTCGCGAGGGCGGAGTACAACCTCCGCGCCGTCCCTCCGAGAATCGCGAAGGCCGCTGCGGAGTTCCTCTCGGCCGCCGAGTCTTCGGGCGGGCACCCCCAGGCGCGCGTCATGGTCGCACTGATCCGCGCGGACGAGGGCAATCCCTCCGAGGCCGTGGCGGAGCTTGAGCGCCACCTCGCGAAGCACCCCGGGGACACCTATGCCGTCCTCCTCGCGGCCGGATTCGAGGCCATGGCGGGCCGCGAGCAGGCCTCGGAAGCGCGCGTCAAGTCGTGGCGGAAGGCCGCGTTCGACGAGGGCAGGACGTTCCCGAAGCTCGCGCTCAATACCCCGCTGGCGAACAGGGCCTACGCCGCCGCGACGAGCTCCATCGTGAACATGATCGAGAGGGACGCGCGCGCCGCGCGGCTCGTCGGGGGCGATCCCGACAACGACGAAGCCCTGGCGCTCGCCGCCGGGCTCGAGACCCTTCACCGCGATCCCAACCGCGGTCTCGTCCGGGAAGCGGATTCGGCGGTCCTCGCCCTCGCGGGCCGCCTGGCAAACATCTACCATGACCTGCGACAGTTCCCCGCTGCCGCCGGCTGCTGGAGCGACGTTCTCCGATGGTACCCGTCGTACGCTCCTGCGTTCGGCAACAGGGCGGTCATGCGCCGGCTCGCCGGCGACCGCGTCGGGGCGCTCGCCGATTTCGACGCCGCTGCCACCGTCTCGGGCGACCACAGCTGGGTGTTCCACGCGCGCGGCGAGTTCCATCTCGACGGGGAGGACCTCCCGAAGGCCGCGGCGGACTTCGCAAGGGCCCTGTCCGCCAACGCCGACTGGTGGGGCATCTCCCCCGACGTCACCCGTTCGCGCCTGGCCACGTGCCAGATCCGCCTCGGAAAGGCCCAGGAGGCGCTGAAAACCGTCGAGGCCATCAACACGTCCGCGATCGCCGACAGGTCCCTGGCCGCCTCGGTCCACGACCTCGCGGGCTGGATCCTCTTCGAACTCGACCGGCACGAGGAGGCCGTGAAGCGTTTCCAGCAATGCCTCGAGATGGACGTCCCCGGCCTGGCCGGAGACGGGTGGGCCGGGATCGCGTGCGCGCGGCATGGGCAGGGGAAAGTCGCCGACGCCGGCGCGGCCATGGAGCGGGCGCTCGAGGCCGAACCGCGCCTGAAGGGCCGACGGGCGGAGCTGAAGAAGGAAGGGGCGTGGTTCACGGACAAGCAGGAGAAGGCCATCGAGGAGCTGACGCGGTAGGACGCACGGCCTCGCCCGCGTCCTATGCGGGGTCCGCCGTTCCCGTTCGCGGCGGCGGCGACGACGCCCGGATCAATTCCCCGATCAGCGAGGCGCGGACCCGGGTGCGGAGTTTCCTTGCAAGGTGGAAGCAACGGTCCCGGACATTCGCGGCCCGGCCGATCTCTGGCACAATCGCCGTCCATGCCGGGCGACGCTACCGATCGAGCACCGCTGATTCTCGCGCTGGCCCGTGCCAGGGGCTGGAAGGTCCCCGGTGCGGGAGGCGGCTCGACGCCGGGGGAGGTCCTGGGCGAACGGTGGGCGAGCGCGGCGCCGCACGAGCGCGAAGCGTTCGAGCGCGAGCTTGCGGCGCTGGAGGGCGACCCCGAGAAGGTCGCGAGCCTCCTGGGCGAACCCGACTTCCCGGCCGCGGTGGAGGTTTCCGACATCGCGCGCCCGGCGCAGACCCACGCGCCGGGCGGCGCGGGCGAAGGGCGCCCTGCGGCGCCGACGGCCCCCGACGGCGACCGCTACCGCGTGCGACGGGAGCACGCCCGCGGCGGAATGGGGCGCGTCCTCGTCGTCGCCGACCGCGACATCGGGCGCGACGTCGCGATGAAGGAGCTGCTCCCCCAGTTCGCGCGCGGCTTCCCCGCCGACCGCGAACGCTTCCTGCGCGAGGCCCGCATCACCGGCCAGCTGGAGCACCCGAACATCGTTCCCGTGTACGAGATCGGGTCGGGCAGCGACGGCGCGCCGTACTACACGATGAAGCTCGTGCGCGGCGAGACGATGGAGGCGCGCATCGACCGGGTTCAGGCGAACACCCGGATGGATGCGGGGCGGAAGCTGGCGGAGCGGCTGAAGCTGCTGGACGCGTTCGTCGACGCGTGCAATGCGGTGGCGTACGCCCACTCGCGGGGGGTGGTGAACCGCGACATGAAACCGGCCAACGTCATGCTCGGGGACTTCGGCGAAACGGTCGTGCTGGACTGGGGCCTGGCCCGCAAGCTGGCGGAGGAGGAGCCGGCGCAGGCTGCCACGCGCGTGCCGCGCGTCGCGGGCGCGCCGGGAGCCACGGCGAGCTCCGGGGACACGACGCGCCTGACCATGGACGGCGACATCGTGGGAACGCCGGCCTACATGTCCCCCGAGCAGGCCCGCGGAGAAATCTCGCAGGTCGACGAACGCTCGGACGTCTATTCGCTCGGGGCCATGCTCTTCGAGATCGTCACCGGCCGGCCTCCCTTCAGCGCCACCTCCCTCCTCGACATCGTCCGGGGAATCCTGGAGAGCCCCACGCCCCGCGCCCTGGACGTGGAGCCCCTCGCGCCGCCCGAGCTGTCCGCCGTCGCGGCCGCGGCAATGGAGAAGGACCGCTCCCGCAGGCTCGCATCCGCGAAGCTGCTCGCGGAGGAGGTCCGGGCCTGGCGCGACGGCCGGCCCATGGCCCTCTACCGCCACACAGCCTGGGAGCAGGCGCGACGCTTCGCGCGCCACAACCGCCCCCTCGCGCTGTCGCTCGCGGGAACCCTTCTCCTCCTCGTCGCGGGCGCCGCCGTCTCCCTCAACTACGCGCGCCTCGCGTCGGAGCGCGCCGAGGCCGAGCACTCGGCCCTCCAGCGGGCGGAGTGGCAGGCCCACGAGGCCAGGCGCGCCGGATTCGCCGCCATCGCGGAAAAACGGATCGCGGAAGGACAGCGGATGGCGGCGTACTCGGCAAACCTCGCCGTCGAAAACCCGACCGCGGCGCTTCTCGTGGCGATGGAATCGGCGAGGCGCGCGCCCGGCTCCGCCTCCACGAACGCGCTGTGGAACACTCTCGCCCAGCTCGTGGAGCACCGGCGCTTCCTCGGACACGAGTCGAACGTCGTAGATGCGCAGTTCAGCCCCGACGGGCGGTTCCTCGCCAGCGCCGGGCTCGACTTCACCGTGCGGATCTGGGACGTGGCGACCGGAACGGAGGTCCGGAGGCTCACGGCGCACAGGAGCGCCGTGGGACGCGTGGCCTGGAGCCCGGACGGGAAATCCCTCCTGACCGTCCCGGCGCACCCGGAGATCGACAACGACTGTATCTTCCAGCCCCGCGGCACGCTGGACGTCGCTCCGCGGATCTGGGACACGTCGACCTGGGAGTGCGTACGGGTGCTCCGGGGCCATCGCGGGGCGCTTCGCAGGGCGGCGTGGGCGCCGGGGGGAAGGGTCCTGAGCCGGGCCGACGACGGGACGATCCGCCTGTGGGATGCCGGCGGAGGCGCCGTTGTCCTGAAGTGGGACGAGAACCCGTGGACGCTCGAGGCCAGCCCGGACGGACTGCGCGTGGCGGCGAGCGCGGGGAACCGCCTGAGGGTCTGGCGGATCGAGGCGCCGGAGAGCCCGCTGGAGATCGTCGCGCACGGCCCCTGGATCCGCGGCATTGCATGGACTCCGGATTCCACCGCGCTCCTCACCTGCGGCGACGACGGGACCGTCGCCCGCCGCGACCCCGCTTCGCTCGCGGTCCTCGCCGAACTCCGCCCCGTCGTACCGGACGGCAAGGGCGGCGGCGCGCCGAGCCCGATCGCCCACGACGTCCTGGCCCATCCGGACGGAACGCGCGTGGCCGTCCTCGCCTCCGAGTGGCTCCACGTCTTCAGCGCCGACTTCTCCCGCGAGCTGTCGTGCATTCCCTACTCCTGGTTCGTTCTTCCACCGGGACGCCTGGACGCCGCCTGGAAGCGCGTGGTCCTGATCGACCAGACGGTCGGTGTCGTCCGCGACATGCAGACCGGCGAAGACCTCGCGCAACTCCGGGGGCACGAGTACCTCGTCGACGTCTGTTCGCTCTCCCGCGACGGAACGCTCGCCGCGACGGGCGGAAGGGACTCGCTCCTGATCGCGTGGAACACCGCCCCCGGCGCCTGCCTGCCCGCATTCCGCTGGAGTGCGGGTCGCGCGAACGTCTCCGTTTCGTCCGATGCCACCCGCGCGCTGGTCCGGAGCCCGGGCCTCGTCGAGCTCCGCGACAACGGCACCGGGGAGATTCTCGGATCCTGGCGCTTCGATACCGACATCGAAGACGCGCGCTTCATCGGCAACGGCCGGCGCTTCTATTGCCGCCCCAGGGCCACGGGCATCTTCAAGGTCTTCGATCCCGAGAAGGGATGGCTGTTCGACGCCGATTCGGGCTCGAAAGACGCGTCGTGGGCGACCTGGAGCCAGAACGGGGAGTGGTTCTATGTCGGCTTGCACGGGGGGACGGGGCGACTCTGGAACACCGCGACGGGCCGTGGAAGCGACCCGTTTGGCGACCCGAAGCACACCTACGGGTTCGGCGCGGTTTCGGACGACGGGACGATGATCTCGGCGGTGCAGTCATCGGAGGCGCAGGTGGTGCTGTTCGACGCCTCGGGGAAGGAGCTGCGCGCGCTGCGGGGCCACACGGGCTGGACGATCAGCACGGCGTTCGCGGGCGACCGGGTCCTGACGAGCGCGATGGACGCCACCATCCGTTCGTGGGACCGTCGGACGGGCGAGAGCCTGTCGTCCGGCCGCTGGCCGCTGGTTCAGGAGACCTGGATCCACGTCTCCCCGGCCGGCGACACGGTGCTGCTCACGGGAGGAGGCACCGCGCGCTTCTACAGGGCCGACACGCTCGACGAGATAGCTTCCCTCCCGCGGGGCCTGTCGAACCCGACGGGATTCACGGCGGACGGCAGGTTCGTGGCGGCGCAGCGGGGCGGCGGGTACCTGCACCTGCCGATGGACGCGCTGGCGTTCGCGGAGCAGGTCGTGCCCCGGGAGTTGACGGTTCTCGAGTTCAGGGGCATGGCCGACACGCGCGCCGAGGCGGACGAGTACGCCCGCGACTGGTCGCGCCGGCACCCGCGGCAGATGGTGGCCCGTGCGCGGGCGGAGCGCGCCGCTTCGGAGAAGAACTGGACCGAGGCGCTGAAGCAGAACGCGGAGGCGGAGCGGCTCCTCCCGGACCATCCTTCCGCCTACGCCTTCGAGGCGGTCATCCTGGCGGCCGTCGCGACCGGCCTGAAGGACGGCGACCCGGAGCGGGCGAGAGCCGTCGAGGACGCGGTCGAGGCGCTCGAAAAGGCCGTGGAGCGCGGGTACAGGGATGAAAAGACGCTGGCGGAGGACCCGGAGCTCGAGCCCTTGCGCGCGCACCCCCGCTGGAACGCGCTTCTCGAGCGCGCCAAGAAGCAGCCCTGGGAGTAGGCGGACCGCCCGCAGAGTCGACCCGGCGCACCCCGACCTTCCGGCAACGCCTGCTTCCCAACAACGACCGGCCGCGCGATTGCCCTTGATTCCACAAGATTAACCGTGTGAGCTATCCCCACAGGGTCAGGGAAAGGGAGATCGCCGCATGGTCACGACCACCATGGTCGTCGCCGACGCAGCCGTGTCCGAACGCGGCGCGTTCCGCGAGGCGCTGAAGGGAACCGCGTACGAAGTCGTCGCCGACGTCGCCAACGGCGACGCCCTGCTCGAGGCGGTGGAGAAACACCGCCCGTGGTGCGTCGCCTTCGACCTCCTCCTCCCGGGTCACGCGGGCAATCCCGCCGACGGGGGAATCAAGGCGATGAAGCGCGTCAAGGCGAAGTTTCCCGACACCAAGTTCCTCGCGATCCACAACGTGCAGACCGCATCGCTCGTCATGAACGCGCTCTCCGAGGGGGCGGGCGCCCGGGTCCGGAAGCCGTTCAAGCGCGAGGCGCTGCTCGAGGCCCTCGGCAAGCTCGCCAGCGGCCTGGAGGGCACGACGTCCGTCAAGCAGGCCGCGGTGCGCCTCAAGAAGGCGCTCCCCGTCCGGTACAAGCTTGCAACGGACGGGTTCTTCACGAAGAAGCGCGACGCAATGACGGCCGACATGAGCGAGGCGGGGCTGGGGATGGTGGTGGAGGAGAAGCTGCTGAAGGGGGCGATGCTGAACGTCGAGATCGAGTTCGCCGGGGAGGCGCCCGTCACGGCGAAGATGCAGGTGGCGCGCGTGGAGCCTGTGACGGGGCTGGCGCGCTTCAACATCGGCCTGGTGTTCGCCGAGATCGACGCGGCGTCGAAGGATCGGCTCAAGAAGTTCATTGCGAGGGAGCTCGAGCGCGTGTCGGCGGGGCCGCAGCCGAGGAAGTAGCGCCGGGGTCGATCGCCCGGCGATTCGGGGTTGATCCGGCGCTCCCGTGCGGCCAGAATTCCATCCACGCACGACCAGCCTCCCCCATGCTCAAAGCCGTCACGTTCGATGCCGCCGAAACGCTCATCCGCCCGTGGCCCAGCTACGGGGCGGTGTACGCGCGCATCACGGCCGCGTTCGGCATGCGCATCCCCGCGGACTTCTTCACGGAGGAGATGAAGCGCGCCTTCCGCGCGGTGGACTGGCCGCTGCGGACGACGTCGGCAGCGGAGATGCGGCTCTGGCAGGACGTCACCAGGAAGGTGCACGAGGCGCTCCCCGCAGACCTGCCTTTCCTCGAGTGGTTCGGCGCGATGTACCAGGCGTTCGCGTCGGCGGACGCGTGGGTGGCGGAGGCGGACGCGGAGGAGACGCTGAAGGCGCTGCGGGCGCAGGGGCTGCGCACTGCGGTGATCTCGAACTGGGACGAGCGGCTGATGCCGGTGCTGGACGGGCTGCGCCTGGCGCCCCAGGTGGACCGTGTCTTCGTCGCAGCGCAGACGGGGTGGCGCAAGCCGTCGCGGGAGATGTTCCACCATGCGTGCCGGGAGCTGGGGCTGGCGCCCGACGAAGTCCTGCACATCGGCGACTCGCCGTCCGAGGACGTCTCGGCCGCCCGCGCGGCCGGGCTCCACGCGCTTCTTTACCGCCCCGGCGACCCGACGGCGCTTCGCCGCCTCGCGCACGTATTGCATTCGGCGGTGCTGATCGGGCACACTGCGCCGTCGGCCTGACCGGGAATACGCGGGCCGTTGCGGCTGTTCAGGGTCCTGCACAGGGGCATTCGAGGTCGCGCCATGAAACGGATTCTCGCGGCGGCCGTCATCGCCGCGCTGCTGCTGCCCTGGGCCGTGCGGGCCGTGGCGGAGGACGAGCCGAAGGATTCGACGCTGAAAGGCGAACTGGTGGACCTGACGGCGTACCTGTCGAAGGGAAAGCGCGGGCCGGAGAACTCGGATGCGGCGGAGGCGGCGATCCGCGGCGGCGCCCCTGCGGCGGTGGTCGGCGAGGACGGGGCGGTGACGGTGATCCTGATCCGCGGCAACGAGGGCCGCGAGCCGCTCAAGTACGTCGGCCACAATGTCGAAATCACGGGGACCGTCTGGGACAAGGGCGGCGTGCGGGGCGTGTTCACGAAATCGGTCAAGGACCTCGGCGCGGCCGAGGCCCCGAAGTAGGCGGAACAGGGAACGGAGGACGGCGTCATGAAGCTCAAGTGCGTGCTGTGCGCGATCGGGGCGGGCCTGCTGACCGGCCTCGCGCTTCTCGCGACGAACTTCTGAAACTCCGGCCCGCCCGCGGGCGGGCCCAATCTACAGGAGACGAGACGATGAAGTATTTCGTGGGCGCGGCCCTGCTGGCCGCGATCGCCGGGTTCGGGATGCTGGCGCAGGCGGAGGACAAGAAGGAAGAGGTCGAGATCCAGGGGGAGGTCGTGGATTTGGCCTGCTGGCTCGAGGAAGGCAAGATGGGGGCGGAGCACGCGAAGTGCGCGGCGTCGTGCGTGAAGGGCGGGACGCCGGCGGGGATCGTGACGGACGGCGGGCAGGTCTACCTGGTGGTGGTTCACGGCAAGGAGGGGAAGTCGCCGCTGGAGCACGTCGGGGCGCGCGTGACGGTGAAGGGCCGGGTGGTGGAGCGCGGCGGGATGAACGGGATCATCGCGTCGAGCACGAAGAAGATGGAAGCGCCGAAGCCGCCGGAGGGTTCGGGCAAGTAGGCGAACCGGAAGGACCGATGCGGCCCGCGGGAGACCCCCGCGGGCCGTTCTGTTTTCGGGGGGCTGCGGAGGCCCGGGCCTATAATCCGCGGCCATGTTCCGTTCCGCGAGGTGGTGGGCCTGGCTGGCCTGCGGCGTTGCCGTGGCGCTGGTCGCGCTGAGGATCGCGGGGCTGTCGGGGGCGTTCGTGTGGGGGGACAGCGCGCGCTGGGCGGATCGGCCGATCCGCGAGGTCGTGCTCTGGTGGATGGGGGCGTGGGTCGTGTACGCCGCGGCGCTGCGGCTGGGAAGCTCGCTGCCGCCGCGCGTGCCGTCGCTGGCGGCCCTTCTCCTCATCGCCGCCGCGGCGCGCGGGGCGTTCTTCGGGACCAACCCGATCCAGGAGGACGACGCGTACCGGTACCTGTGGGACGGGCAGCAGGTGCGCGAGGGGGTGGACCCGTACCGGTGGGCGCCGAAGGAAGTGGCGGACATCGACGCGGCGCGGGGGTCGTGGGCGCTGGCGTGGACGAATCTCGAGGGAGCGCCGTCGGAGCCCGGGCTGGAGAAGCTGCGCGAGGTGCTTCGGCGCGACGCGGCGGCGCGCGAGAACTTCCGGAAGATCAACCACAAGTCGGTGTCGACGGTGTACCCGCCGCTGAACATGCCGGTGTACGCGCTGGCGCAGAAGCTCGCGCCGTGGAGCCTGGACGGGCTGCGCGCGGTGTTCCTGGTGTTCGAGCTGGCGACGGTCGCGCTGCTCTGGTTTGCGCTGCGGGCGGCGGGAGCGAATCCGATGTGGGCAGCGGTCTACGCCTGGTGCCCGCTCACGATCAAGGAGATGGCTAACTCGCCGCACCACGACGCGATCGTGGTCTGCTGCCTCGCGGCGTTCCTGCTCTGCGCGGTCGCGGAAAAACCGCGCTGGGCGGCGGCGGCGCTGGCGCTCGCGACGGCGGCGAAGCTCTACCCGGTCGCGCTCGCCCCCGTTCTCCTGGCATGGACCTGGCGCAGGGACCGGCGGGAGGCCGCCGCGACCGGCGCCGGCTTCGCCGCCGTCCTCCTCGCCTGCTACGCCCCGTTCCTCGACGCCCACACCTTCCGCGGCGCCTCTGTCTTCGCCGGCGAGTGGAGTTCCAACTCCGGCGCATTCACGATCCTGCAGCGCCTCGGAACGCGCCTCTTCGGAGACGAACCCGTCGCATTCTGGGGCGTCCAGGGCGAACGGGGCAGCCTTTACGCTCGCGCAGCGGCCGCCGCCCTCGTCGCGGGCGCCGTCGCCGCCGCCGCGCTCGCGCCGCGCGTCCCGAAACCCGCCATCGCCGCCATGGGCCGCCACTGGGACCTCCCCTTCCGCTGCTACCTCGTTTTCGCAGCAGCCTTCGCCCTCGCCCCCGCGCAACACCCCTGGTACTTCGCTGGCATCCTCCCCTTCATCGCCCTCTTCCCTTACCGCTCCTGGGTCCTCCTCACGGGCACCCTCTCCCTCTACTACCTGCGCTTCTACTTCAATTACAACCCCTCCGCCTGGAATGACGTCCTCTACGCCCTGCGCTTCGTCCGCCCCTACGAGGCGGTCCCGTGGAAGGAAAGCCGCGACTTCGGCTGGATCCGGTTCGTCGAGTACGCGCCGTTTTACGTGCTGCTCGTCTACGAGGGGCTGAGCGGCTGGGCGTCGGCCCGGCAGCCGGGGCCCCCCGGGAAAACCAGCGCGACGGACGCGGGAAAAGGCGCAGAATAGGGGCGCTCCGCCCGTGCCCGGAAGCGGCACGGCGTCTGCACTTCCGTTGCCCACTTCCCGGCAAGCTGAGGCGGCCATGACCGACAACTTCTCCGAACTCCCCCAGTACGAACTCGATCCCGCCACTGCGGATCTGCTGCCCCTCGAGTACTGCCTCGAGAAGAGCGTCGTCATCCTCGGCCGCCGCCCCCAGGACCCGGGCGCTCCCCTGACCGTCGGCTGCCTCTCCCCCGCCGACCCCGCCCTTCGCAACGACCTCTCCACACGCCTCCGCCGCCCCGCCACCCTTGTCCAGCTCAACCCCTGGGAGATCCGCCACGCGCTCGAGCGGGTCCACGCCCTCGACCTGCAGGTGGAGGAGCCCGGCGTCGAGCGCGTCAGCGCCGCACGACGCATCTCCTTCGCCCCCGGCCAGGCGCCCCGCGACATCCTCGCCGACACCCTCGCGGAGGCCATCCGCGCCGGCGCCTCCGACATCCACATCGAGTCCTACCCCGGCGACGTCGACCTCCGCCTCCGCGTCGACGGCGTGATGCGCCAGGTCCAGACCCCCCTCGCCCCCGACAACGTCACCCGCGTCGTCTCCCGCCTCAAGGTCCTCTGCGGCGTCGATTTCGCCGAACACCGCCGCGCCCTCGACGGCCGCTTCACCGCCCTCTACGAGGACGGCCCCGCCACCCGCCGCGTCGACCTCCGCGTCACTTTCCAGCCCGGACCCCACGGCGAAGAAGCCAGCCTGCGCGTGCTCGACCGGAGCCGCTTCATCCTCGACCTCGACCACCTCGGGATGCCGCAAGGGATCTCGAAGCGCTGGAAGTCGCTGATCCGCTATCCGTACGGGCTGCTGCTTGCGGTCGGGCCGACGGGCGTGGGCAAGACGACGACGCTGTACGCGAGCGTGGAGGCGTTCCGCGGGGACAACCTGAAGGTCGTCACCGTGGAGGATCCGATCGAATACGAGTTCCTCAAGGTGAACCAGAAGCAGGTCGCGAAGGCGATGGGATTCGCGGACTGGCTGCGGACCTTCCTGCGGGCGAACCCGGACGTGATCCTCGTCGGCGAGATCCGCGACGCCGAGACGGCGGAGATCGCGATCCGCGCGGCGACCACCGGCCACCTGATCCTCTCCACGATGCACACCGGCGACGCCATCGCCGCCGTCGGCCGCCTGCGCGCGCTCGGCGTCCCGGACGATTTCCTCAGCGACGTGCTCGTCGGGATCCTCGGGCAGCGGCTGATCCGCAAGGTGTGCCTGAAGTGCCGGCAGCCGCACGCCCCGGCGCCCGAGCTGGTGGCGCAGTACTACGAGAAGGCGCCGGCCTCGGGGTTCGTGAAGGGCGCCGGATGCGACCAGTGCGGCGGCTCGGGATACGCGGGGCAGCTCGGCGTGTTCGAGCTGCTGACGCACGACCCGGCCGTCGTCGCGGCCATCAGCCGCGGCGTCCCGGTCGAGGAGCTGCGCAACGTGGCGATCGCGCGCGGCTGGAAGCCTCTCGTGGAGGACGCGCTGGCCAAGGCGGAGGCGGGGCTGACCACGCTCGAGGAGGTCGCGCGCAAGGTGCCGCCACGCTTCGCCGTGAAGGCGTGACCCGGGTTACTGGAGCGACCCGACGTACTTGATCCAGGCCGCCTCGTACTCGTCCAGCTTTGCGGGCGGGAACACCGCGTCCACCGCCTCCTTCCACGGCGTCCCCTTGAGCAGCTCCTGGAAGAACTTCCGGAAGTCCTTCCGGAACCCTTCGTTGTCGCCCTTCATCGCGTAATACACCACCGCCCACGCCTGCGCGTAGTGCGCCAGCACGTCGCCTTTCTCCCACTCGTCGTGCCCGAACCTGAAGAACTCGCGGAACTTCACGTGCTTCCGCGCCGCGACGACCTCGCGGATCCGCTCGTAGCGGGTGACGACGCGCGGGTCGGCGGTGACGAGCTTGCCGAGCGTGAGTTTCGAGCCGTCCTCGGAGACGTCGCCCTTGCCGAGGAACTCCGCGATCCCCTCGTTCAGCCAGATCGGCCGCTGCGGCGAGATCGCGTCGAAGACCTGGTGCCAGCCCTCGTGCCAGAACGTGTCGAGCGTCTCCCCGTTGACGCCGCAGACCTCCCCGCCGCCGGCCAGGTTGAAGAGCTGGATGTACTTGAAGTTGGGGTCGTAGAAGCCGAGGAGGTTTTCGGCTGTCGCGCCCCCGCCCGCGGCCTTCGCGAACGCCGCGAACTCGTCCTGCGTGCGGAAGAAGAAGACGCGGGAGACCTTGCCTTTCGGCCACTGCGACTCGTTCACGCCGGTGATCCGCAGGTACTCCTTCCGCGTCAGCTCGAGCAGGTTGAACACGTTCACCAGTTCCGGCGCGGGTTTCAGCAGATTCTCCATCTGCGCCGCCTGGACCTTGTCCGCCGGGTTCAGCTTCGCCGCCTGCGCCTCAAGCTTGTCCATCTCAGCGGCGTCCACGCCGACGTCGGAGACGACGCAGTAGTGCCCGCCGGCCTTCCCGGCGTACTCGAGCTTCCGGTACGCGTGCGGCCAGCGCTTCCGGTACGGCCCCTCGATCACCACGCGCAGCATCTTCGCCCGCTCCGCGTAGTCCGGGTCCACCGGCCCGTCCAGCATCGCCAGCGCCTCGTCGTACTTCCCGAACTCGTGCAGGAGGTTCGCGCACGGCACCCGGAACCAGCAGTCCTTCTTCAGCTCCACCGCCTTCCGGAACGCCGACAGCGCCAGCTCGTCCTGCTTCAGCTCCCAGTGCGCGTGCCCCTTGTTCCCCCACCACGCCCACTCGTCCCCCGCCTCCATCGTCCCCTTCGCCGCCTCCAGCACCTTGAGCGCCTCGGCAGGCCTGCCGTCGTCAATCAGCAGCAGCGCGCGATTGCAGGCCTTCACCCCTTTGAGGGGCGGGTCTTCGGCGAGGGCGTGAAGCGCCAGAATCGCGAGTGGAAGGACGGCCCGGTGGCCGACATGCATGCGGGGATTCTGCCACGCCGCGGAGGCCGGGGAATCCGGGATTTTCCTATCGGACCCCCTTGACTTCCACAACGTGTGTGATATCAGTTATCGCAGTTGATGCAGAACAGATCCAAACAGCAACCCCCGCACTTCCGCGCCAGCCCGGGCTTCTCCGGGCCGACCCGGAGGCGTATCCTGAGGGCATGGCCATGCTGCAGCCGATGCGGAAAACGGTCGCGGACTACCTCGCCTACGAGGGCGACGACAGATTCGAGCTCCTCGACGGGGAGTTCGTCATGAGCCCCGCTGCCTCATTTCGCCACCAACTCGTCCACGCCCGGCTCTTTGAGAGCCTGCGCCGCCAGGCGACGGCGCTGAAGCTGGGTGAGGTTCTTTCGGCACCCTTCGATTCCATCCTGTCGAACGAGAACGTTGTGCAGCCGGACATCCTGTTCCTGTCACCTGAGACCCTGAAACGGGCCGACCCTCGCCTCCAGGGGCCTCCGGACGTCGCCATCGAGATCATCTCCAAGGGACACCGCGCCCGGGACACGCGGAAGAAGAAGGATCTCTACTTCCGGTTTCGGGTCCCGGAGTACTGGATCGTGGATCCTGACAAAGGAACGATTACGGTCCTTGTCTGGCAAGACGGAGGCTGGAGCGAGCACGGCGTGTTCGAGCGGGGCGAGGAGGCGGGCTCCGTGATCATGAAGGGAGTCCGCGTTCCGGTCAGTGGAGTTCTCGGGAGTTGAACGCTGAAAACGCGTCTGGATCCGCTTCGCACTGGAAGAGTTGGCGCGGCATCCTCGAGCGCTTCCCGGGGCGGTTCGACTTGAAGCCCGCCCCTCAGCCAGACCGTCTCCGCGAGGTGACGGACGCCTTGGGGTGCGAAATCCCGCACGAGCTGAGCGCTTTCTATGCCGAGGCGGGCAATCTGCTCGACAAGCAGGGGGAGGTGTTCCTCCTGTGGAGCATCGGGGAGTTGATCCGGACGAATCGGAGACTCCGGGAGAGTGAACGCGAGGATGGCGCAACTCCGGTGCTCAGCAACCTGCTGCTCTTCGGGGAGGACGGTTGTGGAAACTACTACGGATATCGGCTCAACCACACCATTCGCGAAGATCCCATCTGCTTCTGGGACCATGAAGTCAATGAGGTCTCGGACTTCGCAGAAGATCTGGGGTGCTATCTCTGGTATCGGGTGACTGGCGAGCGTTGATTCGGCGACCGTTGGATCAGGCGAAGATAACCCGAAGTTTCACTTCATGTCCCGGGTACACCTTGCCCAGGGGATTCTTGCAGACTTGCAGTCCTCTTGGGATGCGCGTGATCCCTGCGAACCGGCTGTCGTTACAAGTCATACAGGCTGGCCAGCTACTTGGGAGGCACGATGATCGCGAAACGGGTCGCACTTGTTGCGACGTTCATTGCCGCCCTGATCTCCGTAGATTCGCTGCGAGATCGGAGTCTTCTGGTCCGAGCGGATCCACCGCCGCAGCCGCCGGCCTCGAAAACTGAAACGCCCAAGACGGTCAACCAGCTCTATCACGTGATGATCGAGATGCTCGCCTCGCCGGACGTGCCCGTTTCCGACAAATACGAAATCGGCGACCTGCTGAGCCGCTGTGAAGACGAGCACGCCCTCTTCGTCTGGGCGGAGTTCCTGGATGACAAGCGAATCGTGGATCCCGAGGGTGAGCACCCGAGCGGCGATCCGTACAAGAGCGAGCCGCTTCTCCTGAGCTCGGTCTGCAAGGGGCTCATAGACACCATGCTCGGACGAATCCCACGCGAGCCCTGGCCGATCAAGGACTACCCCGCCTGGCTCAAGGCGCACAAGGACATGGGACTCCTCGAAATGCGCGCGGAAATCAAGAGGTGGCGGGACGAGCAGAAAGGGCGCTGAGTGCGTGCCCGGAAGTCGCCTGAATTCCTCCAATTCCCCGAATTCCCCGCCAGTCGTTCTTCTCTCGTTTGAATCCACAGAAAGACACGGCTGGCGGGGAATCTTGGGAATTGGAGGAATTCATCGGAGTTCCGATCAGGCGCTTAGGCAAACAGCCCCCGGAACTTCACCTCATGCCCCGGGAACACCTTCTCCAGCTGCGTCTGCCCTGAGCGCTTCGCCAGGATCTCCGCGAGCACGTCCCGGTAGTCCGTCGTCACCTTCAGGTCTCCGGGCCCCTCGAGCTGCCCTTCCTCGAGCCCGGGCCAGTCTGCGACGACGCGGCCGCCCTTCACGGCGCCGCCGAGGACGAACATGACGCCGGCGCGGCCGTGGTCGGTGCCGTAGGCGGTGTTTTCGTAGGCGCGGCGGCCGAACTCGGTCATGACGACGACGGTGGTGCGGTCGAGGGCGGGGCCGAGGTCCTTGCGGAAGGCGGCGAGGCCGCCGGCGAGATCTTCCTGGAGGCGGTCAATGAGGAGGGCCTGGCCGAAGTGGGAGTCCCAGCCGCCGAGGTCGACGGTGGCGGCCTCGAGGCCGACGCCGGCCTTGATGAGGCGGGCGACGGAGAGGAGGGAGCGGCCGAAGTCGGAGTCGGGGTAGGTCGCGCCCGCGGCGGGCGTGTAGGCCTGCTGGCGCATCTTCTCGAGGGTGTCGAGCACGCTGAGCGACTGCCGGCCGCTTCGCGCGAGGTCGGCGTCGGCGGTGCCGTAGAGCCGGTCGAGCGCGGCGGCGAGCGCCGCCTGCGACGTGGCGTTGCGGCCGAGGTGGAATTCGTCGAACGACTCCAGCGCCATGGCGACTGGCGCGCCGCGGAGCGACTCCGGCAGCGACGGCCCGAGGCCGACCGCCATCAGCGGCGTGCGGTCCCCCGCCGGCTGCGCCTGGAAGTGCCGCGCGAGCCAGCCGCCCGAGACCCCGGTCTCCAGCGCCGTCGCGCGCTCCATGAGGTCCTGGGCCTCGAAGTGGCTGCGCGTCTGGTCGTCGCTGCCGGCGGCGTGGACGATCGCGAGCGTCTTCTCGTCCCACAGCTCCTTGAGCGGCGCGAGCTTCGGGTTGAGCGCGAACTTCCCGTCGAGGTTGATCCCCTTGGTCCCCGACGTCTGGTCCGGCCGCGCGATGCCGAGCGACGGGCGCAGCCTGTAGTACGCCTTCTCTTCGAACGGCACGACCATGCTGAGGCCGTCGGCGCCGCCGCGGAGGAAGACGCAGACGAGCGTGTCCTTCTGCGGGCGGACGGCGTTGACGTCGAAGACGACGCGGAGGAGGTTGCGGCGGGTGAGGAGCATGGTTGGTGGTTGGTAGTTCGTGGTTGGTGGGGGTTAGCAGCGCTGGAAGCCGGGACTGGCCAGCATCAGGCCGACGGCCTCGGCGCGTTTCTGGTGCGGCTCGAGCGGCGAGGCGGACAGGTAGGACGCGACGGCCTCCTGCTCGACGGGCAGGGGTTCGCGGCCGAGGACGAGGCGCAGGAACATCGGGGCCGGATCGGACTCGGGCGCGGACATCGCCTTGGCGAGGCGTGGGAGGTCCACCGAGGTGCCGCCGATGTTGTTGGTGACCAGGGCAAGGGCGAAGTTCCACCGCCAGAGCATCGTGCCGAGCCACGGCATGGCCTCGTCCGGGTAGCCGTCGGGAGTCGGGTGCTGGAAAGGCGCCTGCCCCATCGCGCCGAGGTAGCGCAGCAGCGCGGGCGAGGCGTTCGTGTCGGCCCCCAGCGCGCGCAGCGCCGAGACCACGAACCGGAACGGCCGCTTCAGCTTCTGTCCTTTCGACGCCCTGAACTCCTCGCACGTGAGCACGGTCTTCACGGTCGACCGGATGCTCCCGGACGTGTCCTGGAACGTCTTCGCCGCCTTCGCGACCGCCGACGCCGGCGGGGCGTCGCCGATGAACCTGCGGCAGAGCTTCTCCGCGATGTAATTCGCCGTGCTCGGGTGCGAGCAGACGATGTCGAGGACCTGCTCGAGGTCGTTCTCCATCCCCCCGGGCGCGATGCGCCGGCCGAGGACGGTCTTCTCGCCGTCGTCGTGCTGGCCGCGGTGGAACTCCACTTTCGCCTTCATGAGCTGGTTCTCGCGCCGGCAGGTCCACCCCGTAAGGCACCGCGCGACCTCCATGACGTCCTTCTGCGTGTACCCGCCGTGCACGCCCAGCGTGTGCAGCTCCAGCAGCTCGCGCGCGTAATTCTCGTTCGGCTTCTCCCCCGGCCCCGCCTTCCGGTTCTCACGCCCGTCCAGGTACACCAGCATCGCCGGCGACAGCGCCGACGCCTTCACCATGTCCCGGAAGCGCCCCAGCGCGTGCGCCCGGATCGTGTCCCGGTCGTCCGGCGACTTCAGCCACGCGCAGTCGGCCTTCCCGATGTGGATGTTGAAATGGTCCGTCCAGAACTCGACCAGCACCTCGAACAGCTGGCGCTTCGAGTAGACCGCCCGCAGGAGCGTGAACCGCGTGAGCTCCTTCTCCACGACGGGCTTCTTGTACTCGTACATCTCGCCCGGCGGGAGGTGCAGGGTCTCGAACCCGCGCGTGCGGATCTGGCAGGCGAGGTCGTCGATGGAATCGGGGAAGAGCTGCTCCTCGATCCACTTGTCGGCGCCGACGTGCGCGACGCGCTCGAGGTCGCCCGGCCACGGTCCGAAGGCGGCGCGGTTGAGGAGATGGACGTGCTCGTCCATCCCCGCGGCGGCGACCGCGAACCGGTCAGGGACGCCTGCGCCGAGGAACCAGTCCCCGACCTTCCCCCGGAGCTTCTCGCAGCCGGTCGCGAGAAGCGCCGAGGCGGCGGAGCCGGCCTTGATGAAGTCGCGGCGGTTCACCGGGAGATCGCCTGCTCGGGGGCCGGGGCGACGGGGGCGGCGACGGCGGCGATCCGCGCGGCGAGGTCGGGCGCGGAGACCGGCTGCGGCAAGGGCTGGGTGACGGCCGCGGGCAGCAGCGCGAGCGTCGCGGCGCCGAGGC
>JADLHC010000176.1 GCA_020849035.1 Planctomycetia bacterium | reverse complement strand
TGCAGGAGACGGCGAAGGTCGTCTACCCGTGCGGGGCCTGCTACCAGTTCAGCTGCTACGGCGAGCACAAGAAGTACGGCGGCTCGCACTACCTGCGGATCATGATCTGCAAGAAGGACAGCAAGGACACGTACCAGTTCGCGGTCAGTTCGGCGCCCGGCGAGGAGAAGATGGACGGGAAGCACTCGGGCGAGGAGATCGAGGCGATCCTGAAGTCCATCAAGTTCTACGACAAGAAGAAGTAGAGGCGCGGATCCCGGAACCCCGCCCCCGTGGCGGGGTTTTTTTTTCGAAAACGGCAACCCACATGCTCCTGCCGGATCCCCTCCCCATCCCGACCCGCCCGCGCTTCGACGCCGACCTCCGCGTCCCCGGCTCCAAGTCGTGGACGCAGCGCGCGCTGTGCATCGCCGCCCTGGCGGACGGCGCTTCCCTCGTCCGCGGCTGGGGCGACAACGACGACGTGCGCCGCTGCGCCGCCGCCGTCTCGGCCCTCGGCGCGCGCGTGCGGCTCGACCCGGACGCGATCCGCGTCGAGGGCCCCGCGACCGCGCGGCGCGCGGAACTGGACCTCGGGGGAAGCGGGACCGCTCTCCGCTTCATGCTCGGCCTCTGCGCCGCACTTCCCGGCGAATTCACGCTCGACGGCGACGCGCGGCTGCGCGAGCGGCCCGTGGGGGACCTGGCGCGCGCCGCGCAGGCCCTCGGCGCGGCGGTGCGCTGGCTGGGGCGCGAGGGATGCCCGCCGCTGCGCGTCTCGGGGTCCGGGATCGCGCCGGGGAGCGTGCCCGTCGACGCGTCGGCTTCGTCGCAGTTCCTCTCGGCGCTTCTCATCGCGGGAGCGTCCGTTTCGGCGCCGGGGCTGCACGTGCGCGCGGCGGGGCCGGTCGCTTCGGCGTCGTACGTCGCGATGACGGTGGAGGCGCTGAGGAGGTTCGGCGCGCGGGTGGGGGAGGGGAAGGGGGGGTGGACGGTTTCGGGGCCGGTGCGCGCGGTGGAGTTCGACGTGGATCCGGACGCGACGGGGGCGAACTACTTCTTCGCGGCGGCGGCGGCGACGGGCGGGCGGGTCCGCGTGCGGGGGCTGCGGCGCGGAGGGCTGCAGGGGGACCTGGAGTTCCTGGGCGTGCTGGAGCGGATGGGATGCCTTGTGGAGGACGAGCCTGCCGGGGCGACGGTGCGGGGTCCCGCGCGGCTGCGCGGGGTCGAGGCCGACTTCGCGAGGATGCCCGACTCGGCGCAGACCTTTGCCGTGCTCGCCGCTCTGGCGGAGGGGCCGAGCCGGCTGCGCGGCGCGACGAACCTGCGCGTCAAGGAGAGCGACCGGCTGGGCGTGACCGCGGCGGAGCTGCGCCGCCTCGGGGCCGACGTCGAGGTGCACGACGACGGCTGGACCATCCGACCCCGGGCCCTCGCAGGCGCCCCCGTCGCCACGCACGGCGACCACCGCATGGCCATGTCCTTCGCCGTCGCCGGCCTCCGCGTCCCAGGCCTCTCCATCCGCGCCCCCTCCGTCGTCTCCAAGTCCTTCCCCTCCTTCTGGGAGCTCTTCCTCGCCCCCTGACTCATTTCCCCCGCCAAAAGTTCCTTGAACCCCGCCCGGGAGGGTGGTAATTTTCCCAAGTCAGCCCTTTGTCGGGGGGGGACCCCGAGTCCTGACAATTCGGAGCGCCGCATGAACCGCGTGAACGTCTTCCTGACCGGAATCCTGGCCGGCGTCATCGTCGCCACGCTGGGCTTCCTCCTGACCCGCGCCGGCAGCCCGGCTTACGCCGAGGCCAACGGCGAGGCCGGAGGCGGGCTCGTGCTCGCCACGCCGTCCTCCTCCGCCGCCGACCTGGGCGCCCTGGTCTACGTCCTCAAGACCTCGCCCCCCGAGGATGCAACCCTCGCGGTCTACAAGGTCGAGCAGGGCAAGAACCTCGTCTTCATCGCTGCGCGCCGCGTCGTCTGGGACCTCAAGGCGTACGATTTCACCTCGGGCGGGAAGGGCCTCTCCGTGCTCGAGGCGCAGAAGGCGATCGAGGAAGACGAGAAGAAGCGCAAGGAAAAGGAAGGCAAGAAGTAAACTCCCCCCAAATCACCGGCCCCGACCGCAGATAGGAGACGAACGAGATGGCTGACTATTTCAGCTTTGAAGACGTGCTCAGCGAGCTGTCGCTCGACGAGGACGAACTCAAGCGCATGGTGTCCGAGGGCGAACTCCGCGCCTTCCGCGACGAGAACAAGATGAAATTCCGGAAGGACGACGTCGAGTCGCTGAAGAAGGGCCGCGTGACTGAGCCGACGATCATCCTGCCCGCGGGCGGGGCGAAGGGTCCGTCGCAGCCGGAGACGGGCGAGACGATCCTCGACATGGACAACGTGGGCGGCGGCGGCGTCGACGAGACGGCCCTTCCGCAGCTCGACGCGGGCGCTCCCGAGGTGTCGGCGAAGGAGGAGACGCAGAGCGGCGACACGACGGGGATCACGGAGGAGATGATCTTCGACGACAGCGACCTCACGGTGGCCAACGAGGGCCCGAAGTCGGGCGGCATGGCGACCGAGGAGACGTTCATCGAGGGCGAGGGCAAGACGGGAATGACGACGGAGCCGCTGCAGTTCGACGAGGCGGCGGAGGGCGCGGCGACGGTGCAGGAGCCGTCCGTGAAGCAGCCGCGCCGCAGCGGCCTCCAGGAATCGGTCCCGTCGCAGCGGAGCGGGCCGCAGATGGTCGCGGTCGCCCCGATCCAGTCTCACCCGATCCTGACGACGGTGCTCGTCCTCGCGGCGGGCTTCCTCGGCATGATGGGCGCCGTGCTGATGGACACGGTCCGCATCGTCAACGACCACGACAAGGCCCGCATCAACGTCCCCAGCGATTTCGCGGGCGGCCTGGCGAAGACGGTCGTCGGGACGTTCGGCATGAAGGACATCGAGACGGACCTGAACAACCTGATGACGGGCAAGGCCGCCGCCCCCGCGGCGCAGCCGACGCCCGAGAAGTAACCTCCCGCGGTTCCTGACGCGGCCGCCCGGCCAACCCGGGCGGCCGCTTCCTTTTTGCGCCGGCGGCATCTCCCGGGAAGTCCGCCGCCCCCGGCATTTTTCGCCTCAATTCCGCCGGCAACCCCCGCCGATACACCAGCAGGCCCTTTCACGGAGAGGGGCCAACCACAGGAATGGCCGGTCCGGCCCGCGGAGCGCGTCGCCCCGGGGCGCACGGCGGCCGGACATCTCGAAAGGAGCCTTCCCATGCGTAAGCCGTTCCTCGCGCTGTGCGGCGCGGCCGCCTTCGCCGTCACCGGCAGCGGCTGCGTGTCGATGGCCGAATACGACGACCTCAAGGCCCGCTACTCCGCCCAGGCCGAGCTCAACCAGAGGCTGAAGGAAGACCTTGGACGGGAGAACGCCCGGCTGAAGCTGGAGTTCGAGAAGCAGATGGCGCTGACGGACGTTGAGAAGGTGAAGGGCGAATCGGCGATGAAGGAGCTGGAGGCGGCGAAGCGGATCGCGGACGAGATCCGGGCGAAGATGGGGATGCTGGTGGCGCCGGAGGGCACCAACGAGGGCGATTCGGACATCTCGTTCGGCGAGAACTGGATCCGCTTCTCGGGCGAGGTGCTGTTCGATTCCGGAAAGACGGAGCTGAAGCCGCAGGGCAAGGCGTTGCTGCTGGAGGTCGCGAAGGAGCTGAAGTCGAAGGGGTTCTACGTGCAGGTGGACGGGCACACGGACTCGGACCCGATCAAGCGGAGCCTCGGGAAGTTCCCGACGGGGTCGAATTTCGAGCTGGGCGCGGAGCGGGCTCTGACGGTGCTGCTGCTGATGCAGAAGGAGGGCGGGATCGACGCGGGAAAGCTGCACATGACGAGCTGGGGCGAGCACCAGCCTGCGGAGAACGGGAACAAGCGGAAGAACCGTCGGGTGGAGATCCGCTTCACGGCGAACGACCCGTACGTGACGGCGGCGGACGGCAAGTAATCTGCGACGTCGAGAGGGGGCCCCAGGAGGTTGAGCGACCTCCTGGGGTTTTTTATTTTGCGTTGACGGTGAAGTCGCGGCGCAGCTCCGCGTCCTCGACGAGCGCCTTCAGGGCGTCCGCGGCGGCCCGGCGGGCGGCGTCCCGGAAATTGAGCTGGCTTTCGTTCACGCCGCGGTACTCCTTCTCGCCTGCGGGGCCCGAGACCTTCACCCAGAACTCCGCGTAGGAGCCCTGCGACAGCGCGCGCTCCTCCAGGTTCACGCGGCTGACCCCGACGCGCAGCACGGCGCTTCCGTCCTCCTCCGCCCCGAGTTCCGCCAGGTCCCCGGCGAGCGTCGCGGCGAGGAAGGGGTTCCACTCGGCCGAGTCGAACTCGTAGCTCACGGCGCCCGGCGCCGACGACGCGACGGTCCCCGACGGCATGGCCTCCACCTTCAGGCGCGTCCCTTTCCAGCTCGCTTTCGTGGTGTACGGCTCCCGGAGGCCCGGGTCGACGCCGATGCTGCAGCCTGACAGGACGATGAGCAGGGCCGGGACGAGGGCTTTCTTCATGTTCCGAAGACCTCCGCCGAGAAGATTTCGAGGGTGACCGCGGCGTCGCGCCAGGCGCCGCGCGGGAGGCCGGCCTTGTCGCAGGCGGCCTCGAGGAAGCGATCGCGGTCCCAGCCGTGCTCGACGGGGACCTGCGGGAGGAGAAGGCCGCGGCGGGGGCCGCGGGAGAGGACGATGCCGTGCTCGCCGACGCGGACGTCGAGGGCTGAGGCGGGGAGGAGCGGGCCGAGGACGGAGATCTCGAGGGTGAGGAGGTCGACCTCCGCGGCGGCGACGGGTTCGAAGCGCGGGTCCGAGACGGCGGCCTCGCGGGCGGCGTCCCAGACGGTGGGCCACAGGGGGCGGCGGGCCTCGACGAATCCGATGCAGCCGCGGAGGCCCTGGTCGGGGGAGTGGAGGGTCACGAAGGCGCCGGCGAGGGCGAGGAGGGCGGGGCGGTCCGCGGGCGGGGCGGGGCAGGCAGCGCGGCCGCCGGCGGCGGCGGCGCGCACCGACTCCCGGGCGTGCCCGAGCAGGGCCTTCCGCTCTTCCGGCGTCAGCATGCGCGGAGTCTAGGCGGGACGGAGCGGCGAGGACACCGATTTCGGGCGCCGTGCGGCCTTGCGCCGCGTACCGCGGGCGGCTAACCTCCGCGCCGAGCCAACCTCCCAGGAGACAGCCATGCCCTTCGCAGCCTTCGACCTCTCGTCGCTCCTGAGCGCCAGCGCCCTCGGGGCGCTGGTCACGCTGACGCTCATGGAGATCGTGCTCGGGATCGACAACGTCGTCTTCATCGCCATCCTCGTCAGCCGCCTGCCCGCGCACCAGCGGGCCTTCGCGCGCCGCGTCGGGATGACGCTGGCGCTGGTGTGCCGGCTCGGGCTGCTGTTCAGCATCTCGTGGGTGATGAAGCTGACGACGCCGCTGTTCTCGATCCTGAAGCACCCGTTCTCGGGGCGGGACCTGATCCTGATCGGCGGCGGGCTGTTCCTGCTGGCGAAGGCCACGATGGAGATCTACCACAAGCTGGAGGGGGAGGACCACGACGCGGGGAAGGGGGGGACGGCGAAGCTGGGGCCGATGATCGTGCAGCTGATCGCGCTGGACCTGGTGTTCTCGCTGGACTCGGTGATCACGGCGGTCGGCATGGCGAGCCAGGTGTCGATCATGGTCATCGCGATGTTCGTGGCGGTGGCGGTGATGATGGCCAGTGCGGGGGCGATCGGCGATTTCGTCCACAGGCACCCCAGCGTCAAGATCCTCGCGCTGTCCTTCCTGAACCTGATCGGCGTCATGCTCCTCGCCGAGGGATTCGGGACCCACGTCAACACGGGGTACATCTACTCGGCGATGGCGTTCTCGCTCCTGGTCGAGCTCCTCAACATGCGCTTCCGCAAGAAGCAGCAGCCCGTCGCGCTTCACGACGACACGCAGGTCCTTCACCGGGTGCAGTCCTGATGCGGGTCGTGTTCGCGGGGACGCCGGAGTTCGCGGTCCCGGTCCTGCGGGCCGTGGCGGGGGCGGGTCATGCCGTGCCGCTGGTGCTGTCGCAGCCGGACCGGCCGAAAGGGCGGGGGCGGGTGCTGGAGGCGACGCCGGTGAAGGCGGCGGCGCTGGCGCTGGGGCTGGCGGTGGAGCAGCCGGAGCGGATCGGGGACGCGGCGGAGGCGATCCGGGGGGCGGCGCCGGACGTGATCGTGACGGCGGCGTACGGGCAGAAGGTGCCGGGGCGGGTGCTGCGGCTGGCGCGGCACGGCGGGCTCAACGTGCACGCCTCGCTGCTGCCGCGGCACCGCGGCGCGGCGCCGGTGGCGTACGCGATCCTCGCGGGCGACGTGGAGAGCGGCGTCACGATCTTCCGGATGGTGAACGAGATGGACGCGGGGCCGGTGCTGGTGCGCGCGGCGTTCCCCGTGCGGGCGGGGGAGACGACACCGGAGCTGGAGGGCCGGATCGCGGAGGCGGCGGGGCCCGCGCTTCTGGAGGCGCTGCGGCGGCTCGAGGCGGGGACGGCGTTCGAGGAGCAGGACCACGCGCGGGCGACGGTGGCGCCGAAGCTGACGCGGGCGGACGGCGTGCTGGACTTCGCGCGGCCCGCGGCGGAGCTGGAGCGGCGCGTGCGGGCGATGACGCCCTGGCCCGGGACGTGGGCGGTCCTGGAGAGGCCGGGGGCGGCGCCGATGCGCGTCGCCGTGCTCGCCGCCGCGGCGGCGGCGGGCGAGTTCCCGGGAGCGCCCGGCGACATCGTGGAGCTGCGGAAGGGCGCGGTGCGCGTGAGGTGCGGGACGGGCGCCCTGGATCTGCTGCGGGTGCAGCCCGAGAGCCGCAAGCCGGTCACGGCGGACGAGTTCGCCAACGGCTTCAGGCTGCGCGAAGCGGCGGGGGCCCGGTTCGCGCCGGACGATCCGGGCCGCGGCCTGTGAACCCCGTCCCGAGCCGGCGCCGATAAAGATGGGATGCCCGTGACCGCGACGCCCCCCCCGACGGCCGCACCCCCCGCCCCGCCGGGCGCCGCGCCCGGGATCCTGTCCGCCGCGCGCGTCGTCTCCGCCTGCATCCTCCTGTCGCGCATCCTCGGCCTCGCGCGCGACGTCCTCCTCGCCGGCCTCTTCGGCGGCGGCCGCGTCAACGACGCCTTCGTCCTCGCCACGCTCGTCCCCAACCTCTTCCGCCGCTTCTTCGGCGAAGGCGCCCTCACCGCCGCGTTCATCCCGGCCTACTCGGACATCCTCGCGAACAGGCCGCGCGAGGAAGCCGACCGCTTCGCACGCTCCGCCATGACCCTTCTCGCGCTCTTCCTCGGCCTCCTCTCCGCGGGCGGCATGGGGATATGCGGCGTCCTTTCCCGCACGCTCGCCGACGACAAGGGCCGCCTCGTCGCGGACCTGCTCGTCGTCCTCATGCCCTACATGCCGCTCATCTGCCTCGTCGCGCTCGTCACGGGCATCCTCAACGTCCACCGCCATTTCCTGCTCCCTGCCCTCGCCTCCTCCGTTCTCAACGTCTTCGAGATCGCCGCCTTCTTCGCCGTCGGCTGGTTCGCAGCGACCGAGGAGGGCAAGGCGCGCGTCATCGCCTGGTCCATCACCGCCGCGGGCCTCGGCCAGCTCCTCCTCCAGATCCCGGCCCTCCGCGCCCACAAGGTCCCCCTCGCCCCCCTCCCGCGCTGGGAGCCCGGCGTCGGCCGCGTCCTCGCCGGCATGGCCCCCATGACCTTCGGCATCGCCGTCTTCCAGATCAACGTCCTCGTCGACAACGCCGTCGCCGAGGCCTTCGTCCCCGGCGACGGCGCCGTCTCCGCCCTCTACTTCGCCAACCGCCTCTTCAATTTCCCCATCGCCCTCATCGGCATCGCCATCGCCCAGGCCGCCTTCCCGGAGTTCGCGGAGGCGTTCGCGAAAGGGAAGCGGGAGGAGCTGTCGTCGTCGTTGGCGAAGTCGTTCCGGATGGTGCTGGTGCTGGCGATCCCGGCGTCCGTCGGGCTGGGCGTGCTCTCGGCGCCGATCATCCGCATGATCTTCGAGCACGGGAGCTTCACGCCGGCGATGACGGCGCGCTCCGCGGCGGTCCTCGCGTTCTACGGGATCGGCACGTGGGCCGCGTGCTCGCAGCACGTCCTGACCCGCGCGTTTTTCGCCGCGCGCGACCCGAAGACGCCCGCGGTCGTGGGGGCGTGCACGGTCGCGCTGAACGCGGCGCTGAACCTGGTGCTCGTGCGGTTCCTGGCCGAGGCGGGGCTCGCGCTCGCGACCTCGATCACGGCCGCGCTGCAGCTCGCCGTGCTCGCCGCGCTGCTGCGGCGCCGCGTGCCGGGGGTGCGCTGGGCGCCCGTCCTCGCGTGGGGCGTCCGCCCCGTGCTCGCGTCCGCCGCGATGGCCGCCGCCGCCTGGGGCCTCCTGCGCGCCCTCCCGGACCGCCCGCTCCTCCAGGGCCTCCTCCCCGTCGCCGCCGGGGCGGCCGTCTCCTTCGCCGCCGCCGTCCTCCTCCGCATCCCCGAGGCCCGCGACGTCTTCGCCTTCCGCCGCCGCAGGCGCTGACCTTTCTGTGGCGCG
>JADLHC010000175.1 GCA_020849035.1 Planctomycetia bacterium | reverse complement strand
GTGCCCCGCGTAGTACCGGCAGACGATGTATGCCCCGAGCGCGCTCGTGTGGATCGAACCGTAGTTCGCGCCTGGATAGACGGGGCTGTAGCTGAAGCTCCCCTCCTGCGTGCAGTTGCCCTTCAGGAAATTCAGGCAGTTCACCCAAGTCTCCTTCGGCAGGTCGATCCCGGCTTCGACGCAGGCCCGGAGGCCCAGCACGGCGTACTGGGTGTTCGAGTTGTCCCCGTACTTCGATCTCTTGCGCTTCGGGTTCGGCCTCACGGGAATCCGTTTCGTCGCCTTCGTCCCGCCGCCGAATTCCGGCCGCGTGCCCGGCGTGATCTCGGGGGGCGCGAGGGTGGGGGTGTCGCCGGGAAGCGGCTCGCCGTAGGTGAACTGCCCGTTCTCGGCCTGGGCGTTGGCGAGGAACTCGGCGGCCTTCGCGAGCCAGGGCTGGTAAAGGGTCGGGGAGACGTCGCAGAGGGCCATGGCGCCGAGGGCGACGTTGTAGGTGCGGGTCATGGGTTTCGCGTAGAGGCGCGCGATGGCGGTCGAGACGTTCTTGTGGTCAAGCGGAATGCCGCAGTGGATGAGGGCATAGAGCTCGAGCTCAAGGGTCTCCTCGGTCCCCGCGTAGCCGTCCGGACGCAGGTTGAGCAACCACTGCGACGCGCGGTCGAGCGCGCGGTCCACGTCGGGCTGGACGATGCGGAGTCCCGTGCGCCCCTCGAGCCACGCCTTCCACGGCTCGGCCTCCTCGCCGAGAGTCTGCCCGGTGATCGTGCCGAGGGCGTCGGCGGCCGCGGCCCGCACGTCCCCCTGCTCCTTCGGGTCCTCCAGGAGCCGGATCAGCGACGGAACCGTCTCCTCGCACCGGAACGTCGCCACCGCCTTCGCCGCCGCGATCCGCACGTCCGGCTCCGCGTCCGTGAGCCCGGCGCGGACGACCGGCTCCATGCTGAAGAACCTTCCCGCAGCGATCGCCTCGTGCGCCGCGCGCCGGACGAGCGGCTCGCCGTCGCGCGTCAGGTCCTTCAGCAGCTCCATCAGGTCGCGATACCCGCCGCGCCCGAGGATCCGGATCACCTTGACCCGGTTCCCCACGGGCCCCGTCCTCGCGTAGTCGTAAAGCCGCTTCCGCCCCTCCCCTTCTACCGGCCCGCCGATCATGTCCACCCAGGCCTGCTGCACCTCGGCGTTGGGCTCCTGGACGTAGAGGCCGACCATGAACTCGATGCCGTTCTTCGTGTTGTAGTCGCGAAGACCGCGCACCGCCTCGGCGCGGACCTTCGGGTCGGTCGACTTGTACTTCGGGAGGAACGCCTTGCGGGAGTCGTCCCAGGGATCGGCCGCGGCGGAGAGGGCGGCGAAAAGAGCTGCGAACGTCGCCAGGCGTCGCGGCATGGGACCTCACGGGAGGTGACTGGCATGGAAGTGTAGCAGCGCCAGCGACTTGCATTCAAGGCGGCAGCCGCTCCGGATCTGCGGTGCCCGGCGAGCCCTTTTCCATGTGCCTCGCCCGATTCCCGCGTTCAATGTCCTCGTGAGCACCTGGAACTCCTCGAGGGCGAGGTCCTTCGCCGCGTTGCTTGCCCGCCCGCGCGGCTGCGGCACGCCGGACGAGCGCTGGGCGGCGGAGCGCGTCCGCGAGGCGTTCCGCGAGGCCGGGCTGGAGACGACGGAGGAGTTCTTCCATTTCCGGCCCTCGGGGGACGCGGTCGCGTCCTCGCTCCTGGCGTTCGGGCTGGCCAGCCTCGGGCTGGTGTGGGCCGCGCTGGCAGAACCGTGGCTGGCGGTCGGCGGCCTCGCGGCGCTCGCGGCGCTGGCCTGGCTCGGGCCTCCGGTCTCCACGGCCCTGCTGATGCGCCGCGCCCGGGGCGCGCGCGAGCCGGAGCCGCCGCCGGCCGGCTGGGTGCGCACCTCAAACGTGGTCGGACGCGCCCCCGGCCCGCCCGGCTCGCCGCTCTTCGTCTTCGTCGGGCACTACGACTCCAAGTCGCAGAACATGCCGATCACGGTCCGCGTCGGGCTGTTCGTGGTCCTCGGCTTCGCCGGGCTCACCGCGGTGCAGCTCGCCGTGCTGCGCGTCTGGACGGGCTCCCCGCCGGCGCTGCCGATCCACGCCCTGTTCGCAGCCGCTTTCGCCGCCGCGCTCCCGCTTCTCCTCCTCCGCACGGGCAACCGCTCGCCCGGCGCGCTCGACAACGCGACCGGGGCCGCCTGCGTCGTGGAGCTCGCGCGCCTCTGGCGCGACCACCCGCTCTCCTGGAAATCCCGCGCGATCTTCCTCTGCCCCTCCGCCGAGGAGCACGGCCTCGTCGGCTCGCGCCTCTGGGTCGCACGCCACGCCGCCGAGCTCCTTTCCGAGCCGCGCTGCCGCGTCCTCAACTTCGACGGATGCGCCGCCGCCGACGGCACGCTCGTCGTCCTCCCGCCCGCAGGCCCCGTCGCCGACGCCTTCCTCGCTGCCGCCCGCGCCGCCGACGTCCCCCTGCGCCGCATGCCCCTCGGCGTCGGCCTCCTCGCCGACCATGTGCCGTTCGCCGAGGCCGGAATCCCCGTCGCTTCGCTCCTGTCGCGCGGGAAGGGCACCTCGCTCATCCACACGGCGGGCGACGCCGCGGACCTCCTCGAGGATGCGGCGTTCGATGCGGCGGGAAGGGTGATCCTGGGGGCGATCGACGCGCTCGCCCGCTGAGCCGCGCCCCGCGCCCTCCTCCCCGGGGGCAATCCGCCCCGCGCTGCCCCGGATTCCCGGAGGCGCCTCAGGAAAGACCGCGCGGAAATCCGAACCGCGCGAACTCCGCGGCAGTGTCCCCCGTTGGGACGACGGTCCGGCAAAGCCAACACCAACTCAGGGGGTCGACATGAATCACGAGACGACGCAGGACGCAGCGCCGGCCGCCGGCGCGGGAATCACGGGCTGGGTGGAGTCGCAGGTCCGCAACACGCCCTGGTGGCTGATCTCCATCGCCTTCCACCTCATCGTGCTCGCCGGGCTCACCGTGGTCACCTTCCGCGAGGACGCACCCTTCCAGCCCGACGTCACGATCCAGATCGTCAAACGCCCCTCGACTCCCCCGGTGGAGATCAAGCGCCCCGACGACCTGTTCGCGTCGCGCGGCGCGAAGCTCGTGGACCTGGAGCGGGTCGTGCGCGAGGAGAACGACCAGCCCGTGCTGGACGACTGGATGCTGCACGAGCAGGCGGACATCAACACTTCGAAGAGCGACGCGGACGACTTCACGATGGTCGGGCAGAGCGAGAAGGGCCTGAGCGCGGACTGGGGCCACGGGAAGGGCATCGGGCGAGGGCTCGGCGGGCCGGGCGACAACAAGACGATGGGCACGGGCGGCGGCGCGGGCGACAGCGAGCGGTTCGGGAACGGACGCGGGCACCGGACGGAGTTCCGCAAGTGGGACCGGACGGGGATGCGCGACGACGGCCGGAGGACGGCGGAAAACGCCGTGATTCACGGGCTGTGGTGGCTCGCGCGTCACCAGGAAGCGAACGGCGCGTGGTCGACGGCGGACTTCGGCCACAACTGCGCGGCCGGCCGCTGCGACGGCGCGGGCTACAACGAGTACGACGCGGGCGTCACCGGGCTCTCGGTCCTCGCGTTCCTGGGCGTCGGCTACACGCACCTGTCGAAGGAGACGTACGTGGACCCGGTCACGAAGAAGCGCGTGTGCTACGGCGAGGTCGTGAGGAACGGGCTGAAGTGGCTGATGAAGGAGCAGGATCCCGAGGGTTGCTTCGGCGGCCAGCGGGGCGGCAAGTACATGTACAACCACGCCGTCGCGGCGCTCGCGATGGCCGAGGCGTACGGCCTGTCGAACGCGCCGCTGTTCAAGGACTCGGCCCAGCGCGGGATCGATTTCCTCTGCCAGGCGCAGAACCCCTACAAGGCGTGGCGCTACACGAAGCGGTGCGGCGACAACGACACGAGCGTGACGGGGTGGGCGGTGATGGCCCTCAAGTCGGCCGAGCTGGCGGAGCTGGCGGTGCCGCGCAGCGCGTTCGAGGGGGCGAAGGGGTGGGTGACGGAGGTGACGGAAGATTCGTACTACCGGACGGGCTACACCGGACGCAGTAACGGCAAGGTCGTCGTGCAGGGGAAGAACGACGACTGGGACGACCACCCGGCGCTGACCGCCGTCGGAATGCTCTGCCGCACCTTCATCGACAAGAACGCCAAGGACCCGGCGCTGGCGGGGGGCGCGCAGCTGCTCGTCGCCGACCTGCCGCAGTACGGCGGCAAGAAGACGGACTACTACTACTGGTACTACGGCTCTCTCGCCCTCTTCCAGATGGACGGGCCGGACGGGAAGCACTTCCGCGAGTGGAACAGGGCGATGGAGGGGGCGCTCCTGCCCAGCCAGCGTCCGGCGAAGGAAGGGTGCGCGTTCGGGAGCTGGGACGTGAGCGTGGACCGGTGGGGGTTCGAGGGCGGG
>JADLHC010000174.1 GCA_020849035.1 Planctomycetia bacterium | reverse complement strand
GAGGCGGCGCGCGAGCTGTCGAAGTTCCTGGCGGACCACCGGGACGCGCCGAAGTGGGCGCACGAGGCGTTCTACGCGCTGGCGCGGTCGCAGGAGGCGCTGGGGCTGCACGAGGACGCGGAGCGGACGCTGGCGGATTTCCTGTTCGGCTACGACAACGTGACGCCGGACGCGCCGCGGTGGCGGGACGCGCTGTTCGCGCTGGGGCAGATCCAGGCGCACCTGGCGGCCCGGCTGCGCGCCGCGGGGAGGGACACCGAGGCGTCCTCGCGCGCCGCGCTCGCCGAGCGCAACCTCGCCGAGGCCGTGCGGCGCTTCCCCGCCGCCTGGGACCAGCGGTTCGAGGCGGAACTGACGCTCGGGCGGATGGCGATGTCGCGCCGGGCGTGGGACGAGGCGGCGAAGCGGCTGAGGTCGGCGCGGACGCTGCCGGGCCGGTCGGCGGACGCGGCGGGCGAGGAGGGCGGGCGGCGGGCGGCGCTTCTCCTGGGCGAGTCGCTCTGGCAGCTGGGGGACACGGCGGAGGCGCTGGAGGCGTTCGGGCAGGCCTGGGCGACGGGGGGCGGCGCCGAGACGGCGGTGGCGCTGGCGCGGATGGCGGACTGCCACGAGAAGCTCGGGGACGCGAAGCAGGCGGCGCGGTTCCGGGAGCGGGCAAAGGCGGCGCTGGAGGCCTGGAAGGCGAAGGCAGGGGGTGATCGCGCGGATGCTGCCACGGAGAGGCTGCTCGAACGCCTCGTGGCGGGCCGATGACCGCCGCGGAACGGGCGGCGAAGCTGGCCGAGGCGCTGCGGGCGCGGCGGACGTGGTACGAGCGCCTCGCGGACCTCGCCCGGGAGCAGCTCGCGGTGCTCGCGGGCGACGGCTCGGGCCTCGCGGACCTCGTGGAGCGCAAGCGCGCGGTGAGGGCGGAGCTCGAGCGGCTCTCGCAGGGCGCGCCGGGGCTGCGGGACGAGTGGGAAGCGATCCGCGGCGGGCTCACGAAGGCGGAGTCCGCGCCGGTGGAGGCGGAGCTGGAGGCGACGGCGAAGGTGCTGGAGGCGGTGATGACGTCGGAGGAGGAGGCGCGACGGATCGCCGAGGGGTCCCGCGCGACGGTCTCCGAGGAGATGAAGGCCGCCGCCGAGTCGCGCCGCGCCGCCGCGGCGTACGGGAAAGCCGCCGCCCCCGTTTCCCCGCGATTCGTCGACCGGAAGGAGTGACCGTGAGCCCCCAGGCCGAGCCTGCGAAGCCGGACGTCGCCGCGCTGATGGAGCTGATGCGCTCCTTCAACGAGGCGTCGGAGCGGCTGAAGGGCTCGCACGACGCGCTGCAGGCGCGGGTGGCGGAGCTGACGCGGGAGCTGGAGGAGAAGAACCGCGAGCTGGCGCGCAAGAACCGGCTGGCGCTGATCGGCGAGATGGCGGCGTGCCTCGCGCACGAGATCCGCAACCCGCTGGGCGGGATCCAGATGTGGGCCTCGATCCTCGAGGAGGACCTGCCGGAGGGGGGCGAGGCGCGCGCGACGCTGGAGAAGATGATGCGCGGCATGCGCGGCCTCGACCGGCTCGTCGAGGACATGCTGGACTTCGCGCGGGACCTCCAGCCGCAGCCGAAGGCGTGCGACCTCGCGGACATCCTCGAGGACGCGCTGCTCGGCGCCGAGCGCACTCTCTCCGAGAAGAAGGTCACGGTCGTCCGGTCGTTCGCCCGCCCCCTCCCCGTCCGCGCCGACCCCGCCCTCCTCTCCCGCGTCTTCCTCAACATCGCCGTCAACGCCGCCCAGGCCGCCCCCGAGGGCGGCCGCCTCGAGGTCTCCGCCTCCCGCAACGCCGGCCGCGTCCGCGCCACCTTCCGCGACAACGGCCCCGGCATCTCCGCCGAGGCCCTCCCGAAAATGTTCACCCCGTTCTACACGTCCCGCTCCCGCGGCACCGGCCTCGGCCTCGCCATCGCCCACCGCATCGTCGAAGCCCACGCCGGCACCATCGCCGGCGCCAACCACCCCGACGGCGGCGCCGCCTTCACCGTCGAACTCCCGGAGGCCCCGTGAGCCGCGTCCTGCTCGTCGAAGACACCCCCATCATGCGCGAGTCGGTCTCGGAAGCGCTCGCGCGCGCCGGGCACGAGGTCAAGGCGTTCGCGGAGGGGCCGTCGGCGATCGAGGAGGCGCGCCGCTGGGCCCCCGAGCTGGCGATCACCGACCTCAAAATGGCGCCGATGAGCGGCCTGGAAGTGCTGGCGGAGCTGCAGAAGCTGCACCCGGGGCTCCCCGTGATCGTGATGACCGCCTACGGGACCATCGAGACCGCCGTCGAGGCCATGAAGCTCGGCGCCTTCCACTTCATCCAGAAGCCGTTCAAGGCTCAGGAGCTGGAGCTGCTGGCGAAGCGGGCGCTGGAGCACGGCCGGCTCGCGCGCGAGAACGAGTCGCTGCGGGCGCAGGTCGCGGGCGACCGGCCCGCGATCATCGGCATGAAGGGGATGTCGGCGGAGCTGAAGCGCATCGCCGCGACCGACGCGACCGTGCTCATCCTCGGCGAGACGGGCTCCGGCAAGGAGGTCATCGCCCGCGCCATCCACGCCGAGTCCCCGCGCGCCGCCGGCCCGTTCCTCGCGGTGAACTGCGCCGCCCTCTCCGCGGGATTGCTCGAAAGCGAGCTCTTCGGCCACGAGAAGGGCGCCTTCACCGGCGCCGACCGCCAGCGCAAGGGCCGCTTCGAACTCGCCGAGGGCGGAACGCTGCTCCTCGACGAGGTCTCCGAGATCGACCCCAACCTCCAGGCCAAGCTCCTCCGCGTCCTCCAGGAAAAAGCCTTCGAACGCGTCGGCTCCTCCGTCTCCCGCCGCGCCGACGTCCGCGTCCTCGCCACCACCAACCGCGATCTCCGCACGGAAATCGAAAAGGGCCGCTTCCGCGAAGATCTCTTCTTCCGCCTCAACGTCGTGCCCGTGAAGGTCCCCCCGCTGCGCGAGCGGCTCGACGACCTCGAGGCCCTCGGCGCGCACTTCCTCCGCGGCCGCAAGAAGCTCTCCGCCGACGCCCTCGACGCCCTGCGCCACTACCGCTGGCCCGGCAACGTCCGCGAACTCTTCAACGTCCTCGAACGCGCCTGCGTCCTCGTCGCCGCCGACACGATCCGCGCCGCCGACATCGCGCCGTGGCTGGGCGGCGGCCCCTCGACCGCCAGCGCCCCGTCGCCCGCCCCCTCCGGCGCCTTCGAGGGGCTGAGCATGGAGGAAATCGAGAAGCGCGCCATCGGCGCGGCGCTGCAGGCTCACGGCGGAAACCGCCAGCGGACTGCCGCGGCGCTCCAGATCGCGGAGCGGACGCTGCGGGACAAGATCAAGAAGTGGGGGCTGGGAGGTTGAGTGCGAGCGCCGTTCTGCACGCCATCGCCGAAGTCGTGCGTTACGAGCCGAGAAGGAATCGCGGTACACTTCACCCCATGCCGGACCCTACACCCCTGCGTAAACCCCCGCTCTGGATATCCAGGCCGGATCTTGCGCTCAATGTCTACTGCGCCCTGATGGTCGCCGGGGGAATCGGCTTCGCAATCTCCGAATGCCTGAAGGACCGGAGCCTCGGGTGGACCCTCTGGGTCCCCCTGATTGCCGGGGAGGTCCTGGGTAGCGCGGGCATCGTGGTCCTGGCGGTCTGGCTGGACACGCGAAGCCACAGGAACGGTTGAGGGTCTGGGCGACAAAGGAGTGGGGGGATCGAGACGAAGGGCCGCTTGATCGGGATGCATCCCACGCGACCTCCTCTCCGACGCCCCAGCCTGGGACTCCCCTGATCCTCCCGGCCCGGACCACGCTTCACACCCCGACTCCCACCCCGGGCATGACGGGGACGACCGCGACGACGGCCCCGACCCCGAATCCGAGGACATCGCGTAGGGTCGCTTCGAGCTCGCGCTCCCCGCGACCGCGCCCCCCGTGTCGCCGCGCGCCGGAAAACGCGCGTCGCAGCCCTTGATCCGCGCCCGCCGCGAGGACTGAAGTGGCCGTTCGTGAAGCGTTTGCGCCGAGAAAACCCCGCCGACCTGCCCCCGACGCCCCCCGGGGGCGTCGGGGGCAGGTCCAGGGCCAGTTCCCCGCTGCCGGCGGCGCGGGGGGCGGTTTCAATTTGCCTATGAGTCAGT
>JADLHC010000173.1 GCA_020849035.1 Planctomycetia bacterium | reverse complement strand
TGCGGACTACTTCGACCGTCGCGACAAGGAGCGCCTGAAAAGCAAACTCGTCAAGCGCCTCGGCGAACTCGGGTTTGAAGTGACTGTCACACAGAAGCAGCCTGCGTAGGGCTGTTTTCTGAGGAAAGAAGATCGGGCGGAAACGGCCGCGGATGAAGGAGTTAGACCATGGGGAGGTCGTGGGCGGCAGCGTAGCGGCCCGTGACGAAATGCGAGAGCTGGCGCTCGATGTCCGTCAGGAGGGCGCTCGCCCCGAGCCGGAACAGGTGCGGCTGCAGCCACTCGTCGCCCAGCTCCTCCTTCATCAGGATCATCCACTCGAGCGCCTGCTTTGCCGCCCGGATGCCGCCGGCCGGCTTGAAGCCGACCTTGTGGCCCGTGGCCTGGCGGTAGTCGCGGATCGCGCGCACCATGACGAGGCCGTTCGAGAGGGTCGCGTTGACCGTCTCCTTGCCGGTGCTGGTCTTGATGAAGTCCGCGCCGGCCTGCATGGCCACGTGCGACGCCTGGGCGACGTGGCGCAGCGTCCCGAGCTCGCCGACCGCGAGGATGACCTTCATGTGCGCCTCCCCGCAGGCCTCGCGGAAGGCCTTCACCTCGTCGTAGAGCGCCTTCCAGTCCTCGCCGAGGACGGGGCCGCGCGAGATGACGACGTCGATCTCCTCGGCGCCGGCGATGACGCTGCGGCGGATCTCCTCGAGCTTGAGGTCCATCGGCGTCTGGGCGGCGGGGAAGCCGGTGGAGACCGCGGCGACGGGGATGCCGCTGCCGCGCAGGGCCTCGACGGCGGTCGCGACGAGGTTGTGGTAGACGCAGACCGCGCCGGTCGTGACGCGCTCGCCCGCGAGCCCCATCGCCTCCAGCAGGTCGCCGCGCACCGGCAGCCGCGCCTTCGCGCACAGCCGCTTCACGTTCGCCGGCGTGTCGTCCCCCTGCAGC
The DNA here is from genome assembly GCA_020849035.1 of Planctomycetia bacterium. Lineage (GTDB taxonomy): Bacteria > Planctomycetota > MHYJ01 > WSZJ01 > WSZJ01 > WSZJ01. The sequence continues at coordinate 1,833 of JADLHC010000173.1, read as the reverse complement.
GTCGTGAGGTCGATCAGCCGCACGGCCTGCACGAGCCACGCGGCCTGCCACTCCTTCTTCACCGTCCGCCGCGTCCCCAGCGTCGCCGCGCGCCGCTCGACGGCGGAGCGGTTCACGCGGAGCCGCACAACCTCGCGCAGGTCGAGCGGGATGCCGGGGTTCCGGGGGAGGGACGCCGGCGGGCCGGAGAGCGGGCGGGCCGTCGGGCCGGCGGGCTGGATGACGTGGGCCATGGGGGCATCCTAACGGGGGCTGCCGGCCGTTTCGAGGATGTTGCGCTGCACGTCGCGACGGTTTCGGCTATAACCCTGCCACCTCACAACGGAGCCTCCCATGCGCTTTTTCGCCCTCGTCCTCGCCACCGCCTCCCTCGCCTCCGCCGACCCCGGCCGCTGGGAACCGGAGAAGACCTGGGCCCTCATGGCCGGCGTCCTCGAATGGAAGGACCCGAACCTCTCGCCGTTCCCCAAGAAGGACCGGCAGGACCGCGCGCTCGAGGCGGTCCTGAAGAAGGCGGGCGTCCCCGCGGAGCAGATCGTCTTCCTCGAGGACAAGGCCGCGACGCGGGAGGCGATCCAGAAGTCGCTGCGCGACCTGTGCGGACGCGCCCCCGAGGGCAGCACGCTCCTGTTCTACTTCGCCGGCCACGGCATGCAGGACGACGGCGGCGAGATCTTCCTCGCCAACTACGACGCCGACACCGCGAAGACGAAGGCGACGTGCGTCGCGACGTCGGACGTCGCGCGGATCGTCTCGAAGGAATTCAAGGGCTCGCGCGTGCTGCTGTTCGCGGACTGCTGCTACTCCGGCGGCCTCTCCCAGGTCGTCCACGCGTTCGACAAGGGGCCCGTCTCCGCGGCGTGCCTCACCTCGGCCACCGCGTCCAACGTCTCCACCGCCGAGTGGACGTTCACCGCCTCCCTCGTCGCCGTCTTCGGCGGCTCCGCCCGCGCCGACGCCTCGGGCGACGGCCTCCTCACCCTCGCCGAGGCCGACGCCTTCGTCGCCGGCGAGATGCGCTTCCGCGAAGGCCAGCTCACCCGCGGCGCGCGGACGCCGTCGTTCGAGGCGGGGTTCGTGGTGGCGGCGGTGGACGCGGGGACGAAGGCGAAGGACGTGCCGGGGCCGTGGAAGGTGGGGGACTACTGCGAAGTGGAGTGGAAGAAGGAGTGGTACCGCTCGCAGGTGGTGGACGGGCGCGACGGGGAGTGGCGCGTCCACTACCTCGGCTGGGAGGACTCCTACGACGAGTGGGTCCCGGCCGCGCGGATGCGCAAGCCGCAGGGGATCGGCGTCGCGGGCGGCGACAAGGTGCAGGTCGAGTGGAAGAAGAAGTGGTGGCCCGCGACGGTGATGCAGGTCGAGGGGGACTTCGCGTTCGTCCACTACGACGGGTTCGGGAAGGAGTGGGACGAGTGGGTGACGGCGAAGCGGCTGAAGAAGCGCTAGGGGCCTACTTCAGCTCGAACCCGTAGAACCACCGCCCCCCGATCCGGTCGAACGTCACCAGCGGGTCCAGGTTCGCCTCGGCGCGGTTGTGGCTGCAGAACTGCACGGCGCCGCGCGCGTGGTCGAACCGGACGATGCGGGGGACGTTGCGAAGGATGCGATGCACGCGCACCGGGAGGCGGTCGTTCGCGCGCATCCACGCCACGATCTCCGCGCACAACGAGGCCTGGTTCGACCGGTGCAGGCGCGCCGCCTCGCCGGCCTGCGACGCAGGCGCCGCCTGGGCGAGCGCCCTCACGCGACCCCTCAGGTCGCTCACCTGCGCCTTCTGCGCGTCCGAGAGGCCTCCTCCCTCGCCGCCCGGCGTTTCCCGGCCGGCCATCG
>JADLHC010000172.1 GCA_020849035.1 Planctomycetia bacterium | reverse complement strand
GCGGCGGCGGACAAGGAGGCCCTGAAGGCGCTTCGGGAGGGCCTGTCGAACCCGGATCCGGCGGTGCGGAAGGGTGCGATCGAGCTGTTCGGGGAGGCGTGCGCGGCGCACGGGAACTGCCGTCCGCCGGCGAACGCGGCGGCGCTGGCGGCGGCGCTGAAGGACCCTGACAGCGCGGTTCGCGCGCTGGCCGCCGAGCGGATGGGTGCGCAGGATTCGAAGACGGCGGGGCAGGTGTTCGCGAGGGAGATGGACCCCCTCGTGAAGATGCTGGACAAGGAGCCGCGCGGGGCGAAGGAGGAAGCGGCCTGGGTGGCGAACTACGAGTACCTGGGGGGGATCGCGAAGGCGCTTGCGGCGATGGGGAACGAGGACGCGGGACCCGCGACGGCGCGGATGCTCGGCTCGACGCGGCTCAAGGTGCTGAACACGGCGGCGGACACGGCGCCGTCGGTCCGGTCGAAGCTCGTGCCGCCCGCGATGATCGAGGCGATCGACCGGGTCCGCTTCTCCAAACCGGGCGCCGAGCGAGATGCGACGTGGGTGCGGCTGCTGAAGGGCTGGGAGGCGATGACGCACGCGGGGACGAAGTCGCCGAATCCGTCGGACCCCGCGGACGCGGTCCGGTTCGTGGAGGACTGCAAGGCGTGGTGGAAGGTCAACGAGAAGTCCTGGAAATAGGGGAGGCGAGATGCTGACCGTCGGCGAGATCTGCACCAGGAGCCCGCGGGTGACGACTCCGGAGGCGACGCTGGCGCAGGCGGCGAAGGTGATGTGGGACGGGGACTGCGGGATGGTGCCGGTGATCGACGGGGCGCGGAAGGTAGTCGGGGTGCTTTCGGACCGGGACGTCGCGATCGCGATGGCGGTGCGGGGCGCGAAGGCGCACGAGACGAAGGTGCGCGAGGTCATGAACGGCCGCGTGGTTTCGTGCCGTGCGGAGGAGCCGGTGGGCGCTGCGCTGTCGAAGCTGGCGAAATTCCAGCTGCGGCGGCTGCCTGTCGTGACAGCAGACGGCGTGATCGAGGGAGTGATCTCGGTCGCGGACGCGATCCGCAACAGCGGGCGGTTCATGGGCGAGAAAGGGCAGGACGTGACCGGCGACGCGGTGGTGCGGGTGCTGCAGGCGATCTGCGAGTCGCAGGACGCGAAGAAGACGATCCACATCCCGGGGAGAGCGTGACGACCTGGGCCACGGCGGCCGTCCTGTGGGGCGCGGCCGCAGCGATCGTGGCCGCCGTGCTCCGGTGGTACCCGTCGGGGCCGGCGAAAATACGGTCCGAACCGTACGAAGCTCCTCCCGGTCCCGGGGATCGCGGGCAGGCGGACGACCGGGGAGGAGCGATGGCGATCCTGCAGGCCTGCGCGCTGCTCCTTGCTGGCGCACTCGCGGGGTGCGCCCCGCCGGCGCCCCTTCCGGCGCCGTCGCGCGTCCCGCACCCGGCGCCGCAGTACGTCAACCTGGACGTCCACATCCGCGCCGGCGCCGTCCCGCCGGTGCTGGAGTTCGTCGAGGACAAGTCGGGCGCCCGCTACGCCGTGGACACGTCCCTCCTGCGGCAGAAAGGGAAGCGGGCCCTGGCGGCGTTTCTCGAAGCGGCCGGCTCCCTGGGGGCGACCGACCTGCGGCTGGACGGCACGCCGGATCGCGCCCCCGCCGTCAGCGGAGGCGCGACCCCGCTTCGGCTGCGCGGGGCGGAGGTCCTCACGATCGAGAGCCTCCCCGTGCTCTGCCCGGCGGCGGAATCGCGCGGCCACTGCCTCCTCGCGAGCCGCCAGTTCCACGTCGTCCGTTCGCAGTACCTCTTCGCCACCCTGTGGCGCGACTTCGCGCCCCTCTCCGGGGACGCGTTCCGGACGGACTTCAGCCGGCAGATGGTCGTCGTGCTGGTCGAGCCGGCCCTGGCGAACCTCAACGCCGCGGACGCGCTCGCGCGCACGGAGGGGGGCTCCACCGTCGTGGAGTGGTCGGCGGAAGCGTCGGCGACACCGGGAAACGGCGCTTTCTGGCACGCGCTCGTCCTTCCTGCGCGCCCCGCACCCGTCACCGCGGTGCTCAACCTGAAGCACGCGGACGGACGCGTCGAGCGGATCGTGCTGGAGCCGCCGCTCCAGGAGCAGTAGATCCTAGAGCGCGGAAAGCGCGCCCTTGACCGCCGCCGTCAGTCCGCAGTCCTCGACCAGCTGGAGGTCCATCTCCGAGCTGCGCCCGAACGTCGTCAGGTAGTTCCCCAGCATCGTCGAGCTCGCGCCCGCGAAAAACATCATCGCCTGCAGGTCGCGCAGGCAGACCTCGCGGCCGCCCGCCGTCTTGATGTCCGCCTCGGGCAGCACGAAACGCGCCACCGCGAGGCAGCGCAGGCACTCCAGCGGCGACATCTTCGGCACGTCCCCCATCGGCGTCCCGGGGATCGGGTTCAGGAAGTTCACAGGCACCGTGTCGACGCCGACCTCGCGAAGGTCGAGCAGCATGTCCACGCGGTCCTCGATCGTCTCGCCCAATCCGAAGATCCCGCCGGAGCAGATCAGCACCCCTTCCGCCTTCAGGTACGAAATCGTACGCAGCCGATCGTCGTACGAATGCGTCGTGCAGATCCTCGGGAAAAACCGCCGGCTCGTCTCGAGGTTGTGGTTGTATTCGTACAGCCCCGCCTCCGCGAGCGCCTTCGCGATCGCCGGGTCCTCGATGATCCCCAGGCTCGCGTCCGGGTGGATGATCCCCTCCGCCTTGATCCGCCTCAGCGCCTCCAGCACGTTGTCCAGGATCGCGCCCTTCGTCAGCCCCCGCCATGCCGCCACCAGCCCGAAACACCCGCTCCCGCGCTTCGCCGCCTCCCGCGCCTCCTTCACCATCGCCTCCACGTCCAGCAACTGGTACTCCGGCACCCCCGTCTTGTACCGCACGCTCTGCGCGCAGAACACGCAGTCCTCCGCGCACCGCCCGCTCTTCACGTTCATGATCGAGCAGAACGACACCCGGGCGCCGCGGAAGTGGTGCCGCACGCGGTTCGCGGCGGCGAAGAGGTCCAGGAGATCCGGCCCCTCGTAGGTGAAGAGTTCGAGGGCCTCGTCGCGGGTGACCTTGCCGCCCTTGAGAACGCGGTCGCGGAGCTGGAAGACGTCCATGGTGGCCTCGGCGGTTGGTGGAAGTTGCGGTGAGAATCGGGGAAGGGCGGCGGGCGGTCAAGCGTCGGCTGTTTCAGAGCGCGAGAAAAAACGAGTGCCTCCGGCGCTCGGACCTCGCGTCCCGCCGTCGATAACGGCCTGGACGGCGTGCCGCTCGCCCCGAGCGCGTGAAAGCGCGAGACAGAGTCGTCCGAAGGAGGCGTTGCGCGGCTCGTCCGGCGCGCAAATCACAGCGCTTCTCCCCGCCGCCACCCCTCGCGCGCGCCGGATGAGCCGTGCGACGCCGACGCAGGACGATTCTGTCTCGCGCTTTCAGTGGAGGCGTTTCCATTCCGTCAGTGCGTCGAGCAGGCGGTCGATCTGGGCGGGGGAGTGGGCGGCGGTGACGGTGATACGGAGGCGGGCGGTGC
>JADLHC010000171.1 GCA_020849035.1 Planctomycetia bacterium | reverse complement strand
GCCAGCCTTCAGCCAGCCTTCGCCAGCCTTCGCCAGCCTTCAGCCAGCCTTCGCCAGCCTTCAGCCAGCCTTCGCCAGCCTTCACTCCACCTGCGCTTCCTTCCACTCGTTGTACTTCTTCACGTCCGCCGCCGTCGTCTGCGGCGAAATCTTCGCGATCGCCTTCTGGAAGTCCGCCATCGTCAGCGGCCGCACCTTGAGCTGGTGCTTCCGCACCTCGTCCAGCCCCCTGTCGATCAGCGCCGGGATCTCCCGGTTGATCTCCGCCACCATCCGCGTCGTGACCTCCTTGCACAGCCGCTCGATCTCGCGGCCGCTGTACCCCTCCGTCGCCGCCGCGAGCTGCGCGGGTTCGGCCTGGACCTGGAACCCGCGCTTGTCGAGGTGGATCTTCAGGATCTCCCGTCGCGCCGCCGCGTCCGGAAGCGGGATCAGGATCTTCTTCTCGAACCGGCTCAGCACCGCCGCGTCGAGGTCCCACGGGCGGTTCGTCGCCGCGATCGTCAGCACGTAGATGTCGCGCCGCCCCTTCGCCTCCATCCCGTCCAGCTCGGAAAGCAGCGTCGAGAGGATCCGCCGTTCCGGCCCCGAGTCCTGGTCGTCGCGCTTTCCCGCGATCGACTCGAACTCGTCGAGGAACACGACGGCGGGGGACGTGTCCCGGGCCGTCCCGTAGAGTTCGCTGATGATCTTCGACGACTCGCCGAAGTACTTCGACAGGATCGAGGAGACCTTCACGTTGAAGAACACCGCCTGCACGTCGTCCGCGTTGCGGATGGCGCGCGACGTCGCCGCCGCCAGCAGCGTCTTCCCCGTGCCCGGCGGGCCGTAGAACAGGATGTTCGTCCACGCCGACAGCTGCACGTTCGGCGGCTGCTTCGCCAGCGTGATCCCCAGCGCGTACTTGATCTCGTCCTTCGTCGCCTCCAGGCCGCCGATGTCCGCCCAGCCGATCGTCGAGCTCTTGATCAGCGACAGCACCGCCGCCTTGATCTCGCCCGCCTGCTTCGCCTGCTTCGACTCCGGCGCCGGCGCGGCCGCGCCCTCGTCCCGGTCGTCCCGCTCGTCCTTCGCCGCCGGCGACTCGATCTCCCCGCTCCGCAGCTTCTTCGCCACCTCGCGGTACTCCATCGCCTTCTTCCGCCGCCGCATCTCCGCGTCCCGCCCGATCGCCTGCTCCGCGTAGATCGCCATCAGCGACGCCGCCTTGTCGTACGCCGCCGCCGCGCGGTCGTACTCCCGCGCCTCGTACAGCTCCTTCGCCTTCGTCAGCGCCTGCTTGATCGGCGAGTACAGGTCCATGGCTACGCTCCCACCGCCTTCCGCCTCTTCCCCAGAACCCCCGCCGCCGCCGCCACCGCCACCAGCGCGAACGGGAACGCCAGCGGCACCACCGCCGTCGCAGGCATGTTCCGCTCCCTCAGGATCGGCCACGCCCGCAGCAGGCTCGGCAGGTACAGGAACAGCACCCCCGCCACGCACGCCCCGAACAGGACCGGGACGTCCCGGCGGCGGATGCGGGGAAGCGCGATCGAGGCGAAGAGGGCGGTCAGCCCGACGCCGCAGGCCGCGACGTAGTCGTTCGTGAAATACGCGAGCGTCAGCTTCGCGGCAGGGCCTTCGAGCCGCGCGTACGCCACCGCGCCCCATCCCAGCAGCCCGAACGACGGCACCGCCGCGCACCACGCCACGATCCGGAACAGCTTTCCCCACGCGGTCCGCAGCGCCGACGAAGGATCGTACCGCGCCGCCGCCCACATCGCCACGGTCGGGTCGCCGCTGGTCGCGACTTTCATCGCCGGATCACTCGGTTTCTTCTTCAGGAAGCGGCTTCTCCTTGGCCTTCTCCTCCGCCAGCTTCAGCCCCGCGTCGAACGAGTCGATCTCCCCGTCGTCCATCTTCTGCCAGATGTCGATCAGCTCGGCGCCCTCCTTGCCCACCTCCGAGATGATGTCCTTCGCGGGATCCCTCGAGGCGTCCGCCACCGACTCGAGCCGCTCCATGTACAGGTCGTACGAGATCTTGTCGTCCTCCAGCAGCCGCTGCAGCTCGCCCTCCTCCGCCAGGTTCAGCACCGACAGGAACCCCTTCTTCATGTCCTCCTTCCGCTGGATCGCGCTCCGGATCGCCGCGATCGTCACCGCCTCCTTCCCGAGCCGGTTCAGCTCGCGCTCCGCGATCCCGATCTCGTTCTTCTTCTGCTCGAACTGCCGCGCCAGCTGCTTCCGCCGGATCCCGGACTTGATCTTCGTGCCCTTGCGGAAGATCTCCTCCTTCTCGCGCTCCATCTGCTCGAGGCGCGCGATTGCCTGCGTTTCGCGGAGGGAGAGCCGGGCCTCCTCGCGGCGGACTTCGTCCAGCTTGAGGTCGGCGAGGCGTTTCGGGCGCTTGAAGAGGTCGATGAGGGACATGGTGTGCCTGTGTGAATGCGTCATTCGGTTGAGTGGGACTGCCCACGGCCCGATGCCTGCTGCCTACTGCCTACTGCCTACTGCCCCCCCTACGTCGCCTCCTCCTCCCCCTCGTCCTCCTCCTTCGCCGCCTTCTCTTTGCGCCCTTCCCCGCGCGGCCTTTCGATCTTTCCCGTTTCCGCCGCCTTCAGCCCCTCGTCGAACTCCATCTCCCCCTCGTCCATCGCCTCCCACGTCTTCAGGACCTCCATCCCCTCGCTCCCGATCTCCGTCGCGTCGTACGCGGGGTCGTTCGCCACGCCCAGCAGCATGTCGAGCTTCTGCAGGTAGAACTCCTCGCCGATCTTGTCGTCCTCGAGCAGCGCCTGCAGCTCGTCCAGGTTCGAGTCCGTCAGCTTGTTCAGGATCCCCGTCACCGTCTTCGGGCTCTTCGTCCGCTCCACCAGCGCCCGGATCCGCGAGAGCGTCATCAGCTCCTTCGACACGCGCGCCAGCTCCCGGTCCATGATCCGGATGCGGCCCATCAGGTCGTTGAAGCGCCGCGCGTACATACGCCGCCGGACGACGGACTTGTTCTTCGCGCCCTGCTGGAAAATGTCCTCCTTCTCGCGGTCCAGCTTCTCCTGCTGCGCCACGAGCTGGTTCTCCCGGATCTCCAGCCGCTTCTCCTCGCGCCGCAGCTCCTCGGGCTTGAAGTCCGTGATGCGGCGGCGCCGCTTGAACAGCCAGTCCATCACGTCGCTGGCCGCGCTCATTCGAGCTCCTCCTCCTCGTCCTCAGGCTGCGGTTTCGGCGGCTCCTTCGCGGGCTTCTCCTTCTTCTTCGCCGTTCTCTCCAGCTTCGCGAACTCGTCTTCGGGTTTCTTCCTCGTCAGCTCCGACAGCTCGTCCTGCTCCAGCTTCGAGTCGTCGTGCTTCTCGAACTCCGCCAGGATCGCCTTCTCCTCCTCGTCCAGCACCGGCTCGGCGCCCTTGTCGAGCGACATCCCCTCCGCCATCGCCACCGTCTTGTCGAGATCCTCGCGCTTCTCCTTCGCCTTGATCGCCGCTTCCTCGAGCTGCTTGGAGGAGGGAAGTGGCTCCTCGGCGAGGGCGACGAGGGTCTCGAGGGAGGCGATGTGCTCCTTGTAGATGCGGATGCGCTTGTTGAAGATGTTCTCGACCTTGGCCTCGATCTCCTCGACTTTCCAGCGGACGTCCTTGATCTTGCGGGCGAGGCCGAGGCGGCGGTTCTGGTCGTTCTCCCGCTTGCCCTCCTCCATGAGCTCGCCTTCCTTGCCCTGGAGGATTTCGACGTCCTCGAGGGCGCGGTTGCGGCGGTCCTCGTCGCGGCGGCGGGCGTCGCGGAGCAGTTCGAGCGCCTCTTTCTCGGACTTGGCGCCCTTGTAGATCGGGGCGACCTCGTCGGGGATGGCGCCGAGGCCCATCAGCTTGCGGATCTTGTCGAGGATCATGGGGTCTCCCGTGGGGGCGGGGGCATTCTAACTCCCGGCAGCATATGGTGCTTGCGCGGAAGTGTCTTTCGGCGAAGGCACGGGAACCCGGCCTAATAGACGCGGGAGATACGGAACTGCTCCTCGTCCGCCGTCAGGTGCACGAACGGGTCCTGCGCGAGGTCCCGGAACGAGGCCCTCACCACGTCCAGCGGAAGCCCCGTCTTCTCGCACACGAACCGGTCGCTCAGCCGGTCCATGAGCAGCTCGAACGTGTGCCGCTTCACGAACACCTGAACCCGGTCCCGCTTCTCCGCGTACGTCTCCAGGTCGTAGACCGCGAGCGCGTCGCCCCAGCGGCCGTCGTCCTTCGCGGTGATTCTCCAGCTGTCGCCCTGCTTCTCGACGAGGCAGGAGACGAAGTTCGGGCCGTTGGCCAGCACGTCGCGCGCTTCCCCCGACCACCCCGTCGTGGCGAAGTAGCAGAGGTAGTAGAAGACGCCGGGGTCGGTGACGATGCGGCGCTGGGCCTGGGAGACGGCGGCGAATCCGAGCGGGGAGCCCGACCAGCCCGGCTTGACGAGCTCGTCGAGCGGCGAGAGGGACACGCCGGCCAGGCAGATCTTCTTCACCTTGGCGCCGAGGAAGTCGCGGGCGAAGACGTCGCAGACGGCGGCGCGGTTGGTGGGCATGGAAGCGAGGATGTCGTTGAAGCCGGATCTGGCGCGGTCGCGGACGGCGTTCTTGGCGGCCTCGGCGCCGAGGTCGACGACGTACTCGGCGGTGTTGCGCTCGATGACGTCGTACCAGCGGCCGTCGAGGGGGTTGTAGATGCCGGCGAGCTGGCGGAAGTTCTTGCGGACGCGGGAGAGGAAGCCCTCCTCCATTTCGCGGGCGGACTGGCGGCTGACGGCGCCGGCGGGGACCTGGCCGGCCGGGATTTCCCCGGGCTTCGGGGCGTCCGCGAGCGTCGCGACCGGGACGTCCTCATGCTCCTGGCAGAACGTGATCTTCTCGCTCCAGCACGCGGCGCAGATCGGCTTCCCGCACGTCGCGCAGCCCGCGTCGTCGCGGAAGATCCCCACGCGCGACAGGTAGGTCCGCCCGCAGGCGGCGCAGGTGCCGGCGCCCTCGCTCACGCCCCGCCCTCCCCGAAGACCGGCGCCAGGTCGTAGACCGCCTGGTCGGTCCACGCATTCAGGTCCACGACCTTGCGCGGCTTCGCGGGACGCGCGGCGTCCCAGGCGATGAGGAAGCGCCCGTTGTGGTCGACGGCGACGACGTGGTCCGAGCCGCCCTCGGCGAGGATGACGGAATGCTCGCCGGCGTCGTAGTGGGTCTCGAGCGTCTGGCCGAGCACGCGGGCGGTGACGCCGTGGTCGCGGCAGGTGAAGAGCAGGTGGGGGACGCCGCCGAGGGAGGTGAGGCGGACGGAGCCGATGGGGGCGTTGCGGCGGATGACGCCGACGGAGCGGGAAGGCTCGGTGCGGTCCCAGATCGACAGGGCGCCCTCGTTGCCGCTTCCGGAGCCCGCGACGAGCAGGCGGTCGCCGACGGCGAGAGCGGTAACGCCGCTCGGCGCCTGGGGGGCGAACGCTTTCGGCGGCGTGCCCTTCTCCAGGTCCATCCCGAACACGGTGCGGCCGCTGGCGAAGTAGAACCAGCCGTCGCGTGTGGCAGTCGCGGCGCGCACGGTGGACGAGAGCGCGGTGAGGTCGCCGTGGATCGCGAGGCCCGGGACGTTCGGCTTCGAGAGGTCCCACTCGATCAGCCCGATCTCGCTGTGCGTCGCGAACATGCGGTTCTTCCAGACGGCGGTCGCGTTGACGCCGCCCTTCGGCTTCCGGTCCTGCGGCAGCGGGTAGGAGGCCACGGCCTGGGCCGTCATGGGGTCGATCGCGGCGACCTGCCGCTTGCCGCCCGCGAAGATCAGGCTGCGGCCGTTCCAGGTGTGGAGCCGGGCGCTGCGCAGGTTGAAGCCCGCGTCGATCAGGCGGCAGGACCCGGTGATGTCGGCGGGGTTGAAGACGAGGACGCGCGAGCCGGCGGTGACGATGACGCGCCCCAGCTTCTCGGCCCGGCCGGTCTCGGCGGGCGACTCGGGCGTCTCCGCGAGCGCCGCGTAGGCCTTGAGCACCACGCCCACGAGGTCGTCGCCCCACTGGTTCAGCCTCGACCGCAGGTCCTCGCTCGAGACGTCCTTCAGGTCCGACTCCATCAGCTTCGCGTACAGCAGCGACTTCACCCGCTCGTCCTTGATCTCCCGGAACACCTCCTGCGCGTCCGCCGACTTCATGAGCGCCACCAGCCGCTTCAGCTTCTCCTCGCGCCTCTGCTGGTCGAGCAGGACCGCTTCGTGCTCGCGGATCTTCTCGTTCTGTCTCCGCGCGTCGTCGCGCGCCTTCTCGAACGAATCGCTGTGGAACTCGAGCTCCATGAGCTTGCGGAAGGCGATGCCCTTGCCGAAGAGCGGGCCCTCGAGGGCGCGACGGAGGCCGCCCTCGACTTCGGCGGATGCGGCGGAGTTCTGGAGGTCGGAGGCGTCGTGGAGGGAGATGTACTCCGACAGCGCGCGTTTCACGTCCACGGCGAGGTAGCTGCGCAGGTCTTCTGCGGAGGTCGTGGCGCTGGCGGCGGTGAAGTTGCGGCAGAAGTCCTCGACGCGGTCGGGCTCGAGGGATTCGAGCTGGAGGGTGAGGCGGACGCCGGCGGTCATGCCGAATCCGTCGCGGGATCGGAGGCCGGCGACCTGGAACGAGACCGGCATTTCCTGGGTCTTGATGAGGACGGCGTCGAACTTGCCGCCGAGCTGCTCGCCGCCGCGGGCCACCCGCCGGGCGCCGTTCTCGACCACGGCGGCGACGGTGCTGGCCGGGACCGTCCAGGTGCGCTTGAGGAGCCCGAGGACCTCGGCTGAGGAGACTCGGCGCGCGAACATCTCGCGGTTGGAAAGCCAGTCCTGGATGTCGGCGGCCATGGACCTCGGGTCGTCAGGGAGAAGCGATGCGGGCATGCGAGTATAAGCCTGGGGGGGTGGGGGATCAATCCGGCGAACGGAGCGCTTTGCCCTCAGTACGGTAGACGGTGAGGCCGGGCTTTCGGAGAATGCGCGCGTGGCACCGGACAAGGACTCGGACCGGCTGGCGTTCCTCGGGCAGCTTGCGGCGGGGCTCGCGCACGAAATCCGCACGCCGCTTTCCACGCTCCAGGCGAACCTGCAGCTCCTGCAGGAGGACTTCGCGGAGCCTCGCGACGAGCGGGAGCGCCGCGCGCTCCAGCGGCTGACCCTGCTGCTCAGGGAGACCGCCCGCCTCGAGGAGATCCTCAACGACTTCCTCCGGTTTGCCGCGGGACACAAGCTCGACCGGCGCCCGACGGACCTCAACCGCCTCGTCGCCGACGTGCTCGATTTCGTCGGGCCCGAGGCCGCCCAGAAGAAGGTCCGCGTCCTCCGCTCCCTCGGCGAGCTGCCGCGCGTCGCCCTCGACGCCAACCTCTTCAGGCAGGCCCTCCTCAACCTCGTCATGAACGCCATCCAGGCGATGCCGGACGGCGGGGAGCTGATCCTGAAGACGGCGAAGTGGCGGGACTACGCGCAGCTCGACGTGATCGACACGGGCATCGGCATGAACGCGGAGACCTCCCTGCGCTGCTTCGACGTGTACTTCTCGACGAAGAAGACCGGCACCGGGCTCGGCCTGCCGACCGCGCGGCGGATCGTTCACGAGCACGAAGGCACGCTGACGGTGACGAGCGAGCCGGGGAAGGGGACGTGCTTCACCGTCCGCCTGCCGCTCGAGAAGGGGGCGGCGCCTCCCGCGGACGCGATCGCCCTGTAGTTTTTCCAATTGCCGGGCTGCGACCTTCGCGGGTATGACACTCGCATGACCTCAGCCCCTGCCCCTGCCTCCCGGCGCGACGATTCCGGCCACGCCGACGTCTGCGTCCTCGTCGTCGACGACGACTCGGAGCACGCCGAGACGATCGCCGAGTCGCTCCGCCGGACGGGTTACCGCACGCTGGTGGCCGGCGGCGGGAAATCCGCCCTCGAGACGCTGGAGAGCGAGCACGTCGACGTCGTCCTGACGGACCTCGTCATGCGGGACGTCGACGGCATGGAGATCCTCTCGACCGCGAGGCGCCTCCACCCGGACATCGAAGTGGTCGTCATGACCGGCTACGCCTCGGTCGAGAGCGCGGTCGAGGTGATGAAGAAGGGCGCTTCCACCTACCTCAAGAAGCCCCTGAATATCGCCGAACTGCGGACGGTGATCGAGAAGGTCGTCGAGAAGCAGAACCTGTCCCGCTCCAACCTGTTCCTGCACCAGGAGCTCGACAGGAAGTTCGGGTTCAGCGGGATCATCGGCGACTCCGAGGCGATGCAGAAGGTCTTCTCGACGCTGCAGGCGGTCGCGCCGACGTCGGCGACCGTGCTGATCACCGGCGAGAGCGGCACCGGGAAGGAGCTGGTGGCGAAGGCGATCCACCGCAATTCGCCGCGGCGGAACTACCACTTCATCCCCATCAACTGCACCGCGATGCCCGAGGGCCTGATCGAGAGCGAGCTGTTCGGGCACGAGAAGGGCTCGTTCACGGGCGCCATCGGCGCGCGCAAGGGGCGCTTCGAGTTCGCGAACCACGGCACGCTGCTGCTGGACGAGATCGGCGACATGCCGCTCTCGACGCAGGCGAAGCTGCTGCGCGTGCTCGAGGAGCGCTGCGTCTACCGGGTCGGCTCGAACGTGCCGATCCCGGTGGACGTGCGGCTCATCGCCAGCACGAATCGCCACCTCGAGGAAATGGTGCGGGAAGGGAAGTTCCGCGAGGACCTCTACTACCGCCTCCGCGTGGTCACGATCAACCTCCCGCCGCTCCGCGCGCGCCAGTCCGACATCGCCCTCCTCATCGACCACTTCATCCGCGACTTCGCCCAGCAGCACGGCCGCCGGATCGAGGGAATCACGCCGGCGGCGCGCACCTCGCTGCTCGCGTACCGCTGGCCGGGGAACGTCCGCGAACTGCGCAACACCATCGAGGCGATGGTCGTCCTCGCGCGCGACCCCGTCCTCGACCTCAAGGACATCCCCGAGGAAATCGCCGAGCGTCGCGAGGCCGCCGCGCCCGGCGCCGCCCCCGTCTTCGCCGGGATGACCCTCGAGCGCGCCGAGATGGAGCTCATCCGCTCCACCCTCGAGATGACCCGCGGGAACCGCGAGGAAGCCGCGCGCATCCTCGGCATCGGCGAGCGCACGCTCTACCGGAAGCTCAAGGAGTACAAGCTCGGCGACGTCGGCAAGGGCGGCGGGGAAGCGTGAGCGGCGGCGGGTCCTTCCGTCCCACCCACCGCGGACGTTTCACCGTCTCCGAGCACGCCGCCACGCCGCTCCACTGGGACCTGTTCCTCGAACGCGACGGCGTCCTGAGGACCTGGTCGCTTCCCGCGGCGCCCGGTCCGGGGCCCGTCGACCTGGAGGCGCTGGAGCATTTCGACCACCGGCTCGCGTACCTCGAGTACGAGGGAGAGGTTTCGGGAGGGCGCGGGACGGTGAAGCGGCTGGACACGGGGACGTACGAGGCGGAGTGGGGCGAGCGGGCGATCCGCCTGCGGCTGAGGGGCGCGGTCCTGGAGGGGGAATTCGCCCTGGAATTCCGCAATCCGGGCCCACGTCCGGCGTGGGGTTTTCGTAGAATATGAACCGGAGAGGAACGCGTTCGTTCCCTGCGGCGTCTATGCCTGAAGGGGGCGGGCCGCTTCCGGCCTTCCGCCACGATTCCAGGTCCCGGCACGGAGCAGCGTGATGAAGCTATACGAATGCGTGGAGTGCGGTGCGCGTTTCGACGTTTCGGCTTTCACCCCGGGGAAGCAGTTGAAGTGCGGGAAGTGCAAGGCGGTCTTTACGGTGCCTGGCGACGACGCTTCGGCGACCGAGGAGATTCCGCAGGACTTCTTCCCGGAGGATTCGCCCTCCACGACGAACGTTTTCCGGAAGCGCGGTTCGGAGGCGCCTGCGACGGCGAGTTCGGCGGGGCGCGCGGCGGCGAAGGCGGCGCCGCAGCCTGCGGCCGGGGCGCCGGCGGGTCCGGCGGTGAGGCGTCCGGCGGCGCGCCGTCCGGAGCCGGAGCCTGAACCGGAGCCTGAGCCCGAGCCGGAGCCGGAG
>JADLHC010000170.1 GCA_020849035.1 Planctomycetia bacterium | reverse complement strand
GTGAGGACTGAAATCAACGCGCCACCCCCGCGGCCGCAGCGCGAGAAACGCATCCGCCGCCGGTTCCTCCCGGGAATCACAACTCGTTCCGGCGCCGCGCGTTGGGACAAAGTCCACGGCGGACGCGAGAACCCCTCAACAGCGCAGGAATGTAGTCCCTGCCGGGCCCGCACGCAAGGGAGAAACCTACCCTTCCGCTTGCCTAGAACCCGAAGTCGAAGCCGATGTGGACTGTCTGCCGCCGGTCCCCGTGCTGGCGCTTCAGCGGAAAGCCGAAATCGATCGTGAGCGGGACGACCTGCGATCCGCCGAGCGGGATCTGGAGGCGCACTCCGAAGCCGGCGGACCACCGGAAGTAGCCGAAGTCCTTGGGTCTTGCGACGACGGTGCCCCAGTCCGTGAAGATGGCGCCGCGCAGGATGTCGATGTCGCGTCCCGCGATCTCGGGGCGGATGATCGGGAACGTGATCTCGGCGGAGGCGAGCGCCCGCACGCGGCCGCCGATCGGGTTCCTTCCCTCTTTCGGGCTGACCGTGCGGTACTCGAATCCGCGCAGGTCGTGGCCGCCGGCGTAGAAGCGCTCGAAGATGGGCAGGTGGAGGCTGTAGTAGTGCTCCTGCGCGAAGCCGCCGAGCAGTTCGGTCTCGAAGATGATCTTGCCGCCGCCGGGAGTCGTCCAGAGGGTCGAGAAGGCCTGGTGGCGGTAGTTGATCTTCCAGAAGTCGAAGTCGCCGCCGATGGGGTACCCGGCGTATTCCCAGCTGACCGTCGAGACGAATCCCTGCGAGGGGAAGACGCGGGAGTTGCGGCGGTCGAGGTTGACGTGGAACGTCACGCTCGAGAGGTAGTTAAGGCCCTCGACCTCCTTGAGGTCCGTCGGGCCGTCGTCGTCCACGTCGCGGATGTTGATGCGGGCGAGGCGGTATCCGACACCGACGGAGTAGTTGCGTTCCCAGAAGTGGTGCAGGCTGTAGCCGCGCACCACGTGGTCGTCGAAGATGAAGTAGCCGGGCAGGTGGATCGCCGCGTACGAGATTCCCTGCAGGATCCCGCCCAGGAACGTGCTGCGGATGTCGGTGTCGAGGGTTCCGGGGGGCGTGTCGACGAAGTCGTCCCAGCGATGCCCGAAGTCCACGTCGCCGGCCAGCCGGCGCTCGCGGTAGTAGCGGAAATCCTGGTCGTAGAACGACCCGGCGACCGTCATGCTGACCGGGTAGTCGAACATCCAGGGCTCGGTGAACGACACCTCGTACCGGCTTCGCTGGAACCCGGGCTCCAGGTTGATCCGCGCGATCTGCCCCGCCCCCGCGAATCCCTCCCCGTTGAACAGCTCGGCGAGGCTCTTCGGCAGGTCGAACAGGTCGAAGTTGTTCTGCGTCACGGCGAGCTTGCCGCTGAAACCTCCCTCGTCGCTGTAGGTCCCCCCGAACTGCAGGTTCCCCGTCCGGCCCTCGTCAACGTGGATCAGCAGGTCGCGCTCGTCCGGTTCGCCCCCCGGCAGCACTTCGACGACGATGACGGGGTCGCGGACGGGTCCCCAGGCCCGGGCGAAAAGCTGCGGCGTAGTCGGTTCGAAGAACCGGAGGGAGTTCAGGCGGTCGATGCTCGCGTCGAGGAGGAGCTTGTTGAACTCCTCCCCCGGCAGCAGCAGCATTTCGCGGCGCAGGACCTTGTCCTTCGTGCGCCCGTGCCCGACGAAGTCGATGCGCCGGACGTACACGATGCCGCCCTCGGCGATCTTCCAGGTCAGCTCGACGTGCCCGCGTTTGGCGAGGTAACGCGGCACGGCGGCGACGTCCGCGTCGATGTAGGCCTTCTCACGGTACCGGTCGAGCAGGTACGACTCGTCGCGGTCGACCTGCCGGAGCGCGAAAGGCGTCCCGGGGCGCACCTGGAGGCCGTGGTAGAGGTCGTTCACGCCGAACACCTCCGCTCCCTCGATGCTCACGCGGTCCACCACGTACTGGATCCCCTCCTCGACCTGGATGTGAACCGTCACGCGGTCCCGCTCGGGACTCCACTCCAGGTCGCGCACGTACGCCTTCGCGTCCAGGAACCCCTCGCCGCGCGCGTACCGCACCAGCGCCCTCACGTCCTCCGCCAGCAGCGCCGCCTGGTACCGTGGCGGCGACAGCAGGTTCCAGAGCGTCGTCTCCTCCGTCCGCATCTCCTTCTTCATCCGGTCCGGGTCCAGCTTGTCCGTCCCGTGGATCTCCACGTCCCGGACCCGGACCCGCGGCCCCTCCCGCACCGTCAGCGTCACAATCGTCCCGCGCCCCGTCGACGCCTCCGTCCCCGTCACCTTCACGTAGGCGAACCCGTCCGCCAGGTAGCGGTCGCGGATCCGGTCCGCGTCCAGCTTCACCTTCCACGGCGCGTAGTACTCGCCCGCCTTGAGGATCACGTCCGGCGCCAGCTCGTCGTTCTTGAAGTGCCGGTTGCCGGCGAACCGCACCTCCCGCAGCACGTCGTTCTCCAGCACCTCCAGCACGATCACCACCGCCTCCGGGCCCGCCACGATCGAGCGGTCCGACAGCTTCACGTCCGCGAACCACCCCGTCGTGAACAGCCGCCGGATGTCCTGGTCCAGCGCCTCCCGTGAGTACGGCCTCCCCACGTGCGTCGACATCCTCGCCCGCACCTCGTCCGCCGTGTGCAGCCGCAGCCCCTCGATCTCGATGCGCTTCACATCCGGCGACGTCTGCGCCGGGGCGACGGAAGCGCCCGCGGCGAGAATGAGGGCGGCGGCGAGGAGGCGCGGGAGGCGCATGGGGTGCGGAGGATACGGGGGCGCGCGGGGCGGAGCAAGGACCGTGACGCGCCGTCCTCCCTCGAAACGAAGCTGGTCCGCGGCGGCGATTCCTGAGATAACGGCGCCCCCATGAAGATCAAGACCGTGCCGGAGGACTTCGTCGTCGAAGAGCTGGCGGAGCTGCCGGGCGGCGCGGGGCCGGTCTCGGTCTACGTTCTCGAGAAGACCGGGCTCACCACCCTCGACGCCATCGCCGCCGTCGCCCGCGCCTTCGACGTGCCCCGCAAGATCGTGCGGCACGCGGGGCTCAAGGACCGCCACGCCGTCACGCGGCAGCACCTCTGGATCGAGGGCGGCCCGGAGAAGTCCCTCGCCGAGGGCGGCCTCGCGCTCCGCTTCCTCCGCCGCGCCCCCGCCGCGCCGCGCGTCCGCGGGAACCGCTTCCGCATCGTCCTCCGCGACCTCGATCCCGCAGAGGCGCCCCGGCTCGCAGGCGCCGCCGACGCCGTCGCCGCCGACGGCGTCCCGAACTACTTCGACTCCCAGCGCTTCGGCTCCGCCCGGCACGGCGAAGGATTCGTCGGCAAGAAGGTCCTGCTGCGGCACTGGGAGGAGGCGCTCCGGCTCGCGATGGCGAAGGCGTCGCGGTTCGACACGGAGTCGAGGCAGAAGCGGCTTGCGTCGTTCAAGCGGCACTGGGGCCAGTGGGAGGCGTGCCTCGAGAAGTCGGCGACGCGGACCGAGGCGCACGTCTTCGGCTACCTCTCGCGGCGGCGCGGCGACTTCAAGGGGGCGCTCAAGCTGATCGAGCGGCCCCTCCTCGCGATGTACATGCACGCGTACCAGTCGTGGCTCTGGAACGAGGCCGTCTCCCGCTTCCTCAAGCACAGCCTCCCCGCCGACGTCCTGATGCCGGCGCGCTACCTGGGCGGCTACCTCTGGTTCCACCGGTTCGTGCCGGCGGCGCTGGCGTCCCGGTGGAAGCGGATGACGGTGCCGCTTCTCGCCTACAGGACGAAGTTCGAGGACGGAGGGGTGCAGGCGGCGTACGGGGAGATCCTGCGGGCGGAGAAGCTGGAGACGGGGGATTTCAAGCCGGCGGGGCACAACCTTCCGTACATGAAGGGGGAGGAGCGGGCGCTGCTGCTGGTGCCGGCGGGGATGAAGGCGGGCGCGCCGGAGGCGGACGAGCGGTTTCCGGGCCGGCAGAAGGCGGTCGTGGAGTTCGAGCTGGGGCGCGGGGGGTACGCGACGCTGGTGGTGAAGAAGCTGCGGCTGCTGATCGGGGAGGGGGACGGGGAGGACGAGGGCGTGCCGGAAGAGGAGTAGCGCGGGGCGGTCACACGACGCCGAAGCTGGTGACGAGCGTCCCGGTGCGGCACAGCAGGAAGGCCTTCGCGAGGGCCTTGTGCGCGGGGCGCCCCTGTCCCGTCCGGAGCAGGCGCACGCCGGTGACCGTCATCGCGGTGTAGAGCGCGAGCGACGCGAGGGCGAAGGCGATGTGCACGAGCAGCATCGGCGTCGGCGAACCCGCGGCCTTCTGGACGGCCGAGCGCTGCACCTGCAGGTAGAGGACGCTTCCCAGGTCCAGCGCGAACGCCGACAGCATCAGAGGGACGTGGACGCGCGGGCGGCGGCGGAAGGCGAGGCCGGCCGCGAGGACGGCGACGACGCCGGCCGAGAAGGCCTGGACGGGCGTCACGGCGCGAGGGTGCCCGGGGCGACGCCGGGGGCCCGCGAGTCGCCCTGGACGCGGGCGCAGTTCCGGCCGGCGTTCTTGGCGGCGTAGAGCGCGAGGTCGGCGGCCTTGACCAGCGCCTCGGGCGATTCGCCGTGCTCGGGGAACGCCGACACGCCGACGGAGACCGTGACCTGGCCGTGCTCGAGGCCCTTGATCGGCAGCACGATCTTCCGCGCCGCTTCGAGGATCCGTTCCGCGGCGATCCGCGCCTGCCCCAGGCTCGTCTGCGAGAGCAGCACGGCGAACTCCTCGCCCCCGTAGCGGACCATGACGTCCGATTGCCGCGCGGTCGACTGGAGCGCCTTGGCGAACTCGCGCAGGACGACGTCGCCCGCGTCGTGGCCGTACGTGTCGTTGAACTTCTTGAAATGGTCTATGTCGATCATGAGGACGCCGAGCGGCTGGTTGAAGCGCCGGGCCTGGGCGGCCATGACGCGGGCGGTGGTGTCGAACTGCCGGCGGTTGTAGAGGCCCGTGAGGGGATCGCGGATCGCGGCCTGCGAGACGATCGCGAGGTAGCGCTTGGCCTGGACCGCGGCCGAGGCCTGCCGGATCAGCTCGAGGGCGAGCTCCACGCGCTGCGGGTCGGGCTTGCCCTCGGACAGCTCGAGGTGGATCGTGCCCTCGACTTTCTCGCCGATGCGGATCGGGGCGCAGAGGAACCCGCCCGGGGAGATCCTCCCGAGGCACGGCTGCACCCGCTCGTCGCACGTCCGCGGGTCCATCGGCTCGCCCGTCTCCAGCACGGGACAGATCCCGGGGTTCGAGATCACCGGCGCCTCGAACCCGGGCTCCGGGCGCAGCCCGGTCGTCCGCTCGGCGCGCAGCCGGTCGCTGCCCGCGCGCCGCAGGAAGATGTTCGTGCTCTGCGGCTGCAGCACCGCCTCGAGGTGGTAGTTCAGGCGCCTCAGGACCTCTTCGTCGTCCTTCGCCTCCGCCATCTCCGCCGCCAGCTTGTTCTTCACCGTCAGCGCAAAGTCGCGCTCCCTCATCGTCTCTTCCCACTCGCGCTGCTTCGTCAGGTCCCGGTAGACCGCCACCGCCCCGACGACCTTCTTGTCCTGGTCGTACAGCGGCGCCGCAGTCACCGACACCGGGAACGCCCGCCCCTCCCGCTTCGCGAACAGCTCCTCCGTCGACACCTTCGCCTTC
This sequence comes from Planctomycetia bacterium, assembly GCA_020849035.1. GTDB lineage: Bacteria > Planctomycetota > MHYJ01 > WSZJ01 > WSZJ01 > WSZJ01. The sequence continues at coordinate 42,964 of JADLHC010000170.1, read as the reverse complement.
TTCGCGATCGCCTGCGTCACCGGCCGCTCCGCCGCGGTCAGCTCCTTCCCGTCGGCGTGCACGAGCTGCGGCTCGGCGCCCAGAAGCGCCTCGCCCGCGGCGTTCACCATCAGCGTCTCCCCGTCCGGCCCGGCGAGCACGACGCTCTCCGCGAGGCTGTCGAGGATGGTGAAGAGCTTCCCGCGCTCGCGGCGCTCGACGCCCGCGAGAGCCTCGACCTCCCGCTCCATCCTCTCGACCTCGGTCGCCCGCGCTTCCAGCCTCGCGCTGTCGACGGCGCTGCGGCGGCGGGCGGCGACGAAGCCGGCCCAGAGAAGGACGGAGAGGCCGACGATGGAGGCGATGAGGGCGCGCGTGCGGGACTGGGCCTGGGCGTGCTCCTGGACCGCCAGGCTCCAGGTGAGGCCGGGGAGCGCGATGTCGACGCGCAGGTTCGCGGCAGCGGCGGGTTCGCGGGCGACGGGCCGGCGCCCGCGCGAGTCCGTCAGCACGAACGGCGAGTCCTCGCCGGCGGAGGCGTTGACGGCGTCGCCGATCAGGCGGTCGAGCCGGAAGATCCCGGCGACCGCTCCTTTCTCGGCGGGAGCCCAGATCGCGACGACGGTCTCCTGGTTCGGGGCGGGGAAGGGGTCATCGAGCGCGGGGACGCCTGAGAGCGCCGAGCGGGCGGCCGCGGTCGCGGGGGAGAGGTTGCGCGCGCCGGACGGGAAGCCGCGGCAGTCCGTCGCGAACTCGAGGGCGCCGTCGGCGCTGAAGCGGGCGACGCCGGCGAGGGCGGGGAAGACCTGCGAGAGCGAGTCGGCGCGCTCGCGCTCCCAGGCCTCGCCGCCGGGTTTGCCGAGCTGGCGCACGACCCCGACGTGCTGGAGGACGGCCGAGGTCACGAGCCCGCGGACGTGCTCCGCCTCGGACGAGCGCCGCACCTCGCCCAGCTCCTCGAAATACCACACCACCGCCGCGTCGCCGGCGGCGAGCACGAGCGCGAACAGCAGCGCGGGGCCGAGGATCGAGCGCTTCATCGTCTCAGAACCGGTTCCGGTACACCGGATCGTCCCGGTACCGCTCCTCCTTCCACGGGTCCCCGCGCATGTGGTAGCCGCGCTCTTCCCAGAACCCCGCGCGGTCCTCCGCCATGAACTCCACGCCCGTCGCCCATTTCGCGGATTTCCACAGGTACAGGTGCGGGATCAGGTCCCGCACCGGGCCGCCGTGCGGCACGGGCATGGGCCCGCCCTCGTACTCGTACGCGAACATCGTGTCGGGGCGGGCGAAGTCGGCGAGCGGGACGTTCGTCGAGTAGCCTGGCTCGCCCAGGACCATCACGAATTTCGCCGCCGGCTTCGGCCGGCACCGCGCCAGGATCTCGGTGTGCAGTACGCCGCGAAACGTCATGTCGAGCCGTGACCAGGTCGTCACGCAGTGCAGGTCGCAGCGGAGCGTGGCGGCGGGCAGGGCCAGGAACTGCTCCCAGGTGAATTCGAGCGGCGTTTCGACGAGTCCGCCGACGGTGAAGCGCCACTGCTTCTTCGTGATGAACGGCGTGTCGCCCGCGGTGAGCACGGGCCAGCCGCTGACGAGCTTCTGTCCCGGCGGGACGCGGTCCGACGTGCGCCGGGTGTCGGGGTGGATGACGGGGGGAGTGGCGGTGGTCATGGCGTCGAGTGTAGGAGGCAGCCGGGGCGGTGCGAAGGACGAGATGCGCCCGGAAATCCGGATCTGGCCGCTTGTCCGGGGATTCCGATACACTGGGGCCCGTTCCATCGAGATTTCCAGGAGGAGGAATCATGCCCGTCACCATCTACGGCAAGGAAGGCTGTCCCTATACCGGCGCCGCGCGCGAGGAGTACGGGCGCAAGGGAAAGGTGACGTACATCGACGTGAAGAAGGACTCGAAGCAGCTCGAGGCGATGCTCAAGGTCTCCGGCGGCGCGCGCCGCGTCCCGGTCATTGTCGACGAGAACGGGAAGGTCACCATCGGCTTCAACGGGACGTGAGGCGTCTGATGCCGCGGCCGTGAGCCGCAATCGCCGCAGGGCCCCCGCGAGGGGGCCTTTTTTCGTGGCTGCCGTCGCCAACGAACAAGGGCCGGCGGTTTCCCGCCGGCCCCGATTCATTGCAGTTCCTGCCCACTGCCCACCGCCAACTGCCCGCTGCTAACTGCACCCCGACGTCCCGCCGCAGTTGTCGCAGCGGTAGCAGGCCGCGTACCGCGTCATGATCGTGCCGCACTCCGGGCACGGCGGCGCGTCCGCCTGGTTGATGAACACCTGCTTCTCCCGCTTCTCAATCGCCGACATCGGCGCGGCCGCGGGCTTCGCCGGCTCCGCTTTCACCGCCGCGGCCGCCGCGGCCTTCTCGATCACCGCCGTGTCCGAGTCCTTCCCCAGGGTCGCCTGCACCTCCGGCTTCAGGAACTTCTGCGCCAGCCACCGGAAGATGTAGTCGGTGATGGACTTGGCGAAGCGGATGTTCGGGTTGCTGGTGATGCCCTGCGGCTCGTACCGGCTGTGGCTGAACTTCGTCACGAGCACCTCGAGGGGCACGCCGTACTGGAGCGCGATGCTGATCGAGGTCGCGAACGAGTCCATCAGGCCGGAGATCGTGGAGCCCTCCTTGGCCATAGTGACGAAGATCTCGCCCGGAGTGCCGTCCTCGAACAGCCCCACCGTGACGTACCCGTCGTGTCCCGCGATCGAGAACTTGTGCGTGATCGCCTGCCGCTCGTCCTGCAGCCGGCGGCGCAGCGGCTTCGCCGGCTGCTCCGCCGCCTTCTTCTTCTCCGCCTGCTCCGACTTCGACGTCCCCAGCGGCTGGATCCGCTTCGAGTTCTCCCGGTAGATCGCCACCGCCTTGATCCCCAGCTTCCACGACTCCATGTACGCCGTCTGGATCTCGTCGACGGTCGCGTGCTCGGGGAGGTTGACGGTCTTGGAGATGGCGCCCGAAACGAAGGGTTGGACGGCGGCCATCATGCGGACGTGGCCCATGTAGTGGATGAAGCGGGTGCCGTTGGCGGCCTTGAACGCGCAGTCGAAGACGGGGAGGTGCTCGGGGCGGAGGTGCGGGGCGCCCTCGATGGTCTCCTTCTCGTCGATGTACTTGACGATGTCCGCGACCTGGGCGCGGGAGTAGCCGAGCCGCTCGAGGGCCTCGGGGACGGTCTGGTTGACGATCTTGAGCATGCCGCCGCCGACGAGCTTCTTGTACTTCACCAGCGCGAGGTCGGGCTCGATTCCCGTGGTGTCGCAGTCCATCATGAACCCGATCGTGCCGGTCGGGGCGATGACGGTGACCTGGGCATTGCGGTAGCCGTGCTCGCGGCCGAGCTCGAGCGCCTGGTTCCACGACCTCCGGGCGGCCTCCAGCAGCGCGCTCGGGACGTTCTTCGGGTCGATGTTCGCGATCGCGGCGCGGTGCTTCTCGATCACCCGCAGCATCGGCTGGCGGTTCTTCATGTACTCCTCGAACGGCCCCATCTTCTCCGCGATCACCGCGGACATCTTGTAGGCCGTGCCGCACATGAGCGCGGTGATCCCGGCGGCGTAGTCGCGGCCCTCCTGGCTGTCGTAGGCGAGCCCGCGCGCCATGAGGAGCGCGCCGAGGTTCGCGAACCCGAGCCCCAGCGTGCGGAACTTGTACGACATCCCGGCGATCCGGTCCGTCGGGTACTTCGAGCCGCCGACGATGATCTCCTTCGCCAGCGTCATCACCGAGCAGGCGTGCGCAAGGGCCCGCAGGTCCAGCTCGCCGTCCGGCTGCCGGAACTTCATCAGATTCAGGCTCGACAGGTTGCACGCCGTGTTGTCGAGGAACATGTACTCGGAGCAGGGGTTCGAGGCGTTGATCCGGTCCGTGTTCGCGCAGGTGTGCCAGTCGTTGATGGTCGTGTCGAACTGCATCCCCGGGTCGCCGCAGAACCAGGTCTCCTCGGCGATCGCCCGGAACAGGTCGCGGGCGCGGTACTTGCCGATCGTCCGGCCGTCCGTGCGCGCCTTCGTCGCCCACTCCTTGTCGTCCAGCACAGCGCGCATGAACTCGTCCGGCACGCGCACCGAGTTGTTCGAGTTCTGGAAGAACACCGAGCTGTACGCCTCGCCGTTCACGCTGCCGTCGTAGCCCGAGTCGATGAGGGCGTGCGCCTTGCGCTCCTCCGCCCCCTTGCAGTGGATGAACTCCAGGATGTCCGGGTGGTCCGCGTCCAGGATCACCATCTTCGCCGCGCGGCGCGTCTTCCCGCCCGACTTGATCACGTTCGCGAACGCGTCGAACCCGCGCATGAACGACACCGGGCCGGAAGGCTTCCCGCCCGTCGAAAGCCGCTCTTTCGCGCTGCGAAGCGGCGACAGGTTGGTGCCGGTGCCGGAGCCGTACTTGAAGAGCATGCCCTCGGTGCGGGCCAGGGTGAGGATCGACTCCATGGAGTCCTCGACCTGGTTGATGAAGCACGCCGAGCACTGCGGATGCTTCTCGATGCCGACGTTGAACCAGACCGGGCTGTTGACCGCGGCCTTCTGGTTGACGAGGAGGTGAGTCAGTTCCGCGTAGAACGCCTGGGCGTCCTCCGGGCTGGCGAAATAGCCTTCGCGCTCGCCCCAGCCGGTGATGGTCCGTGCGACGCGCTCGACGAGCTGCTTGACGGAGTGCTCGCGGTCCGGGCCGTCGACGGCGCCGCGGAAGTACTTGGAGACGACGACGCTGGTGGCGAGGGCCGACCAGGACTTCGGCACCTCGACGTTCTTCTGTTCGAAGATGACTTCGCCCTTGTCGTTGGTAATCTGGGCGGTGCGGAGGTCCCAGTCGATTTCGTCGAAGGGGTGGGAGTCGGGGCGAGTGAAGAGACGTTCGATATGAAGACCGCCGTAGCGTTTCGCGGCGGGTTGGGCGGTGGAGTGGGCGTGAGTGGCGGCGGGGCTGCCTTGAGTCATCTGGGACACCTCCGAGCGTTCTGTTTTATAAAGGACGAAATGTAAAAGGGGCGAAAGGCATCGGGGCGATGTTCGCTTGGGAACGGCACAGGAGGCCGCCGGCCCGGCATAGGCCGGACGAAGAAAGACCCCTGCAGCACGACCTCTAGGACAATCCCCCCTGTTGCCCCACTAGGGATAGTGGATCTGGCCTCTCTACCCACCCTCTGGCGGCGTATGCCGCCCTCTTATCACAAAAGAGTAAGCCCCAAGGCTTTGTGTGTCAATCGGAAATTAGCCCCATATTTTGTGGTGGCTAACATTGTTAGGCAAGTCCTTGTCCTCTCGGGACTTGCCATTCCAGGTCCCCAACTTCTCCACAACTTGTCAACCTCACCCTTGGAATTATTTTCAGTTTTCTTCGCGACCCCCACCCCTTTCCTCCACACTCGTTTCGCCGCATAATCCCCCTCCATGCCCCACGCAGCCCTCATCTTCGACTTCAACGGCGTCCTCGTCGACGACGAAAACGTCCACTTCGAGCTCTTCCAGAACCTCCTGTCCGAGTTCTCCCTCCCCCTCACGCGGGAAACCTACTTCGCCCGCTACTTCGTCTTCGACGACGCAGGCGTCTTCCGCCAGTTCTTCGCCGACGCGGGCCGACCGCTGGCCGACGCCGAGATCCGCCGGCTCTGCGGCAGGAAGGCCGAGGCCTACGCGTCCCTTCCCGCCGACCGGTTCCGGTACTACGAGGGTTCGGAGGCCCTGGCGCGCGACGCCGCCGGCCTCGTTCCGGTCGGCATCGCCAGCGGCGCGCGGGGTGCCGAAATCCGCCGGCACCTGGAACTGCGCGGGCTCGCGGGGACTTTCAGGGCCGTGGTCTCGATCGACGACGTGAAGCGGGGCAAGCCGGACCCGGAGCCGTTCCTGGAGGCGGCGCGGAGGCTGGGGGTTCTGCCCGGGGAATGCGTCGCCGTCGAGGACTCGCCCGGCGGCGTCGCTTCGGCGCGTGCCGCGGGGATGACGGTCGTCGGGGTTACTCACAGCGTGCCGCGCGAGCGCCTGGCCGCGCATCTCGTCCTGGACTCGCTGATGGGCGTGACGTGGGCCGGGCTCCAGGCGCTGCTGCCGCGCAACGGATAGCGGCGTACCGCGGGGTCCGGCGCTATCATCCGCGCCGTGAACGCGCGAATCCTGACGCAGGCCTCGTTCTCCGCCCTCGGCCGCCTTCCCGACGACCAGATCGACTTCGTCCTGGCGTCGGTGCTCATCGCGCAGGAGGAGGACCCCTCGATCCGCCTTTCCGACGTCGCGGCCCGCCTCTCGGACCTCGCGGCGCGCGCCCCGACGGTCCCGGGCGCGCCCATGCGCCGCCGCGCCGAGGCCATCGCGACCTTCCTGTTCCAGGAGGAGGGCTTCCACGCGAACGAGAAGGCCTACTACGACCCGCGGAACTCCTTCCTGCATTTCGTGCTCGAGCGCAAGGTCGGCATCCCGATCTCGCTCACCCTCGTTCTCCTGGAGGTCGCCCGTCGCAGGGACGTGCCCCTCGTCGGCGTCGGATTCCCCGGCCGGTTCCTCGCCGGCCTCCCGGGCGACGGCGATTTCTTCATCGACGCCTTCGGCGGCGGAAAAGTCCTGACTGCGAAGGAGTGCGAGGCGCTGTTCCTCGAACAGACAGGGGGGCACGGGCGCTGGTCCCCCTCGTTCCTCGAGCCCGTGACGCGTAAGCAGACGCTCCAGCGCATGCTGCGTAACCTGAAGGAGATCTACCTGAACCGCGAGGACGTGCCGCGCTGCCTGCGCGCGGCCGAGAAGCTCTCGGCGCTGTCGCCGGACGATCTCGAGGAGGTCCGCGATCGCGGGGTCCTGGCGCTCCACGGCGGGGCGTACATGCGCGCTCTCTCGGACCTCGAAACCTACCTCGCCGGGCGCCCCGGGGCGGAGGACGCGGAACTGATCCGAACCCACGTGAAGGTCCTGCGGCAGCACATCGGGGCCGGGGTGCCGTAGCGGGCCTTCGTCCCGGCCGGCGTCGTTCCTCCCCGCCGCGCCTTCCTTCCCTGCCCACCAACCACCCGCCACCAACTAGCCCTTCTTCAGCCAGTACCTCTGCCACTCGTTCAGGTGCGTCAGCGTCGCCAGGTCCTTCATCCGGTCGAAGTAAAGCACCCCGTCCAGATGGTCCACCTCGTGCTGGATCACCCGCGCGAAGAACTCCGTCGCCTCGAACTCCAACGCCTTCCCCCGCCGGTCCGTCGCCTTCACCCCGATGTGCCGGAACCGCGGCACCTGCCCCCTGAGATCCCCGATCGACAGGCACCCCTCCCAGTCGTCCCCCTTCTGCTGCGACAGCGGCTCGATCACCGGGTTCACCAGCGGCGTCGCCGCGGACCAAGGCGAACCCTTCACCGCCTCGATGATGCACACCCGCTGGCTCGCGTGCACCTGCGGCCCCGCCAGCCCGACGCCCTGGTACTCCTTCATCGTGTCCACCATGTCGTCGAGCAGCCGCTGCACGTCCGGCGCCAGCGGGTCCTTCACCGCCGCAGCCTTCTTCCGCAGTACCGGGTTGCCGAGCATCGCGACTTTCAGGATCGACATGGGGTGTCTCTCAGGACAGGCGTTCGAGGAAGCGTCGGGCGAGGGACGGGAACGGGTTCTTCTCCGCGCCCAGGGTCTCGAGCAGGGCGGGGAGCGGAGATTGTCTCCCGAGCGCCCAGGCGGCAAGGAGGAATTTGCCGGTCTCGGGATTCCGGTGCCAGCTTTCGAAGCGGCGCTGGAGAAGGGCGGCGAGGGAGGCGGCGGCCGCCGCGGCGCGCAGGCGGTGGGCGGTTCGGAACCAGGGAGTGCTGTGCTCGAGGAGGAGGCCGGCGGGGAAGCGCGCGAGGGTGGCGGAGGTGACGCGGTCGGCGGCGTCGCGCGGGGGCGAGCCGGCGGCGAGGTCGATCTCGGCGAGGAGGAGGCCGGCGAGGCCGCGGACGGAGGCGAGGGCGAGGGCCTGGAGTTCGCGGGCGGCGTCGCGGGACTTCGACACGTCGAGGACGCGGGAGAGCCAGTCGCGCTCGAGCGGGACGAGCGCGAGGAGGGCGGCCCACGCGAGCGGCACCGCGGGGTCGCCGAGGACGCGGTCCTCCATCGGGAGACCGGCGGGGGTCCAGGCCGCCGCGAGGCCGCGGCCCCATTCCCCCAGCGCCGCGGCCCACGCGGGGACGCCGTCTTCCGGGTGAAGCAGCAGGTGAATCTCCCCCGGAACGCGTCGCCGGGCCACGACCGTGGGCGGCGCCGCCGCCACGCTCCGGCGCAGCTTCCCGCCCCCCGCCGGGTCCAGCCCCATCCACTTCAGCGCCCCTTCGAGCACCCCCAGCATGCGGTCGCGGGGGGACGGAAGGGACTGCCTGGTCTCGGACCGGGCCCAGTCGAGGTCGTGCAGGGCCGCCGTGTCGCGCGAGGATCCGTGGCGGCGGAGGACCCAGTCGAGGTTGTCGCGGTAGGCGTCCGAGGTCTCCGCCAGAAAGGACTGCGCTTCCGCGGCCAGGGCCGCGAGGGGGATCCCGTCGAGCTCCTCGAACAGCCCGCGCTCGTCGCGGAAGCCGCGCCGCTGGGCTTCTTCGCGCCGGTTCTTCGCGAGGGCGAGCCGCAGGTCGGCGGCGGCGCCGGCCGCAGACTCCATCGCCCGTTCGGCCGCGGCCCTCGCCTCGCGCGCCGCGGAGCGGTCGCGGAGCTGCCGCAGATCGGACCAGCCCGCGGGCGTTCCGTCCGGGAGGGTCGCGCGCGAGGCGAGCAGGCGGTCCGGCGCTTCGGCGGACGCCGTCCGCTCGGCCTCGAACAGCCGGGCCCAGGCCAGGCCGGCCCGAAGCGCCCTGTGCCGGCGGAGCAGGTCCGGCTCGCCCTTTGGTTCCGCGGCCGTGACCGCGTCCTGTGCCGCCTGCTCGCTGTTTGCGGACAGCGCGAGGGGAAACCGGTCTGCAAGGAGGCCCGGATCGAGGGGACGCACGGCAGAGAACTCCGTCTCGCCGAGCCATCCTTCAAGGTGCCGCCGGATGTCCTGGAGCATTCCGCGACTCTAGCGGATCTCCGTTCGCCCGGGAATGAACCCTCCCGTCCCGCAGGGGGCCCATCACTATCCCCTCGCCTTCCTGAGGAACGCCGCTATAGTGCCCCCAATGCATCCTAGGATCACCATCGCCGGAGTCGGAACCGTCGCTCCGCAGGGCGTCGGCAACAAGAGGTACCTCGACGCCCTTCTCTCGGGAGAAAGCGGGATCCGCGCGATCTCGCACTTCGACACGACCGGCCTCGCGGTGAAGATTGCCGGGTACGCGAAGGACTTCGAGCCGGCGAAGTACATGGACGAGCACACGCTGAAGCACGTGAGCCGGGTGGTGCCGATGTCGGTGGCGGCGTCGATGGAGGCGTTCGCGGAGGCGGGGATCGACCACACGAAGCTGTCGCTGGAGGAGCGGCGCCGGTTCGCGGTGGTGATCGGCTCGGGCGGCGGGGCGATGGAGTTCGTCGAGAGGCAGTACGACCTCTGGTACAAGGGGACGGTGAAGAAGGCGTCGGTCTACGTCGTCCCGAGCGGGACGATGGGGAACATGGCCTCCGAGGTGTCGATGGTGTTCGGGCTGCGGGGGCCGAGCCACGTGATCACGACGGGGTGCACGTCGTCGTCGGACGCGATGGGCTACGCGATGATGCTGCTGCGCGAGAACCGCGCGGACCGCGTGCTGGTCGGCGGCGCGGACTGCACGGTGACGCGCGGGATGATGGAAGGCCTGTGCCTGATGGGCATCCTCGCGTAGAAGTACCAGGGTGAGCCGGCGCGGGCGAGCCGGCCGTTCGACGCGCACCGGGACGGGTTCGTGCTGTCCGAGGGCGCGTGGATGATGATCATGGAGCGCGACGGGAAGAAGGCGGTCGCCGAGATGTGCGGGCACGGCGGCACCTGCGACGCCCACCACCGGGTCCGCATGGCCGAGGACGGCGTCGAGCCCGCGCGCTCGATGCAGCTCGCCGCCGAGGACGCCGGGCTCAAGGCGTCAGACATCGACGCGGTCTGGCTCCACGGCACCGGCACCCAGCTCAACGACCGGATTGAAACCCGCGCGATCAAGATGTTCCTCGGCGACCGCGCGAAACAGGTCCCGATGACCGCCGTCAAGTCCATGATCGGCCATCCCCAGGGCGCCTGCGGCGCCGCCGCCGCCGTCGGCGCGATCCTCTCCATGAAGGCCGGCGCCCTTCCCCCCACCGTCAACCTCGAGAATCCCGACCCCGACTGCGACCTGGACTACACACCGCTTCGGGCCCGCGACTGCAGCGCGCGAACCGTCATGGTGTCCACCCTCGGTTTCGGCAGCAAAAACGCGGCGATCGTCATCAAGAAGGTCTGAGCGGGAAGCGCCTGTCAAGGTCCCGCAAAGCCTTTGGCGGTCTGGCTTTGGAAGAGGCTTCCCCGTGAGGTGAAATTGTTGACTTCCCGGGACCCTTCCGCTATCACTCTTCCCACGACGTCGGTTCCGGGACGTGTCCCATTTTTCAGGTTCATAAGGAGGGGAAATGAAGAAGCTCAGTCTCGCCGGTCTGCTTGCCCTGCCCCTGTTCGTCGGCTGCAGCGGCGGCTTCCCGATGCCCGCCGACGGCCTGCTGTTCAGCTCGGTGCGCGCGCCCGGTTGGTACCCCGGCGTGACGTCCGAAGTTGGCGGCGCGAAGACGGGTCACTCGGAGGCGGTCGGGTTCGTCGGCCTCATCGCTGTCGGCGATGCGTCCGTCGAGAAGGCTGCTGAGGAGAACGGGATCAAGAAGATCCACAGCATCAGCCACAAGTGGACGAAGATCCTCGGCGGGCTGTACTGGAAGTTCGAAACGGACATCACGGGCGAGTAAGACTCGCGCTGGACAAATCGAGCGGGGAGGCGAGCGCCTCCCCGCTCTATTTTTGAGCCCGCGCGAAACCCCCGCGGGCTCACGGAAGGATACCGGCCTCAATGAGGGCGGCCGTGGCCGCGGCGCGGTCCGCGCGGGGGACGCGGGCCGCTGCGACGCGCGTCGCGCTTCGCCCTCGGCGCCGAGACTTTGCCGATGGCGCGCAGGGCGCGGACTTCGGCGGAGGTCAGCGGGCGGACCTGGCCGCTCGGCAGCTCGCCCAGCTCGACGGGCCCCACGCGCGTCCTGCGCAGCTTGACCACCTCGTGCCCGACCGCGAGGCCCATGCGGCGCACCTGGCGGTTCTTCCCCTCGCGGATCGTCAGCTCCATCCACGTCGAGCCCTCGTTCGTGGACATCACCCGGACCTGCGCCGGGGAGGTGACATAGCCGTCGTCGAGCTCGACGCCGTCCCGGAGCGCCTCGAGCTTCGCGGGCGAAACCTGGCCCTTCACCTTGACCTCGTAGGTCTTCGGGACGCCGACGTCGGGGTTGGTGAGGGCGTCGCCGACGCGGGCGTCGTTCGTGAAGAGGAGGAGGCCGGAGGTGGGGCCGTCGAGGCGGCCGACGGGGAAGACCCAGGAGGGGAGATCGGGGGGGAGGAGGCCGTAGACGGTGGGGCGGCCCTCGGGGTCGTGGGCGGTGGTGAGGAGGCCGGCGGGCTTGTGCCTGGCGAGGTAGACCGGCGCGGCGCCGGCGACGGGACGGCCGTCGACCTCGATGCGGTCGCGCCAGCGGTCGGCCGGCTGCTCGGGGTCGCGCACCGCGCGGCCGTTGAGGGACACGCGCCCCGCCGCGACCAGGTCCGCCGCCTCGGTGCGCGACGCCACGCCGAGTTTCGACAGGACGCGCGCGATCCCGTGCATCAGCGCCCCGTCGCCCGCGCGTAGTCCTCCGGTGTGTCGAGGTCGCGGACGGTCTCCTCGCCGGCCGCGACTTCCTCCACCTGCCCGGCGTGGCGCTCGACGACGGCCCGCGGCGCCTCCCCGGCCTTCAGCGCCAGCACCTCGGCGCCGTAGGCCCTGTCGAACAGCACCGGGTGCCCCCGCCGCCCCGCCCTTGGGATCACGATCGGTTCCCTCCGGTTCTGCCTCAGGATCCAGAACCGCGACGCCATCTCCTCCAGCGTCTCCCCCCGCACGAACGGCAGGTCCACGGGCCACACGAAGAACCCCTCGGCGTCCTTCGGAAGCGCCCTCACGCCCGCCTGCACGCTCGACGTCATCCCCGCGGCCCAGTCCGCGTTCCGCACCACCGCCGCCCGCGCCAGCGAACACCCCTTCTCCACCGCGTCCGCTTCGCTCCCCAGCACTACCACCGCCTTCCCCATCCCCGCCGCCGTGTCCAGCACGCGGTCGAGCGCCGTGCGGCCGCCGATGTCGAGAAGGGCCTTGGGCCGCCCCATGCGCGTCGAGGCGCCCGCGGCGAGCACGACCGGCACGAGGAGGCGGTTCACGCTAGCCTATCGCGCGCAGCACGCCGTCCCACAGCGCCTTGCGCGCCTCCAGCGCCTGCCGCGCCGCCGCGGCGGCCGCCTGCCACCGGGCCGGATCCGTCGCGCACAGCGCCTCGAGCAGCCGCGCCGCCACCGGCTCGGGCGGCCTGCCGGCGAGCAGCAGGTGCCGCTCGAGGTAGAGTCGGTAGCCGTCGCCGTCGATGCCGCGCGACTTCAGCGCGGCCAGCACCGGCTGGGACCGCGCGGGCTGGAAGCGCTCGCGTCCGAGGAGGAAGGCTGCGGCGGACTCGACGACGCCGGCTTCGCAGAATCGCAGCGTCGTTTCCACGAATTTCCGGGTCTCCTCCGGGACCGAGACCCGCGCCAGCGCGCGGAGCGGCGGCAGCCCCTCGCGCAGGGCGGCGAGGAAGCGGCGGATCGGCCGGGTGTCGGCGCCGACTTCGCCCATGGCGTCGAGGTAGAGGTCGAAGTGGCTGGCGTAGCAGCCGGGGGCGACCTCGTCGGTTTCCTCGCCGAGGACGATCTCGTTCACGATGCGGGCGGCCGGCGTGTTCTCGACGGGGAGCCACGGGACGCCAATCCCGGTGAGGCGGCGCTGGAGGGACTTGAGGAGGGACATGTAGTCCCAGACGGCGAAGGCGTGGTTCCCCATGAAGACGCGCAGGCAGTCGGTGTCGGTGAGGCGTGCGTAGATGGGGTGGGCGACGAGGGCGTCGCGGAGCGGCGCGAGGTCGCGCTCGAGCGCGGGCATCGAGTCGATCGTGGCGGTGGCGGTCACGGCGTCTCCCGGAGTTGTTGAGGGAAGGCATTCTAGACGGGTGTCCGGCGGGCGTCATCCGCTCCATGCGGATCAGTCGCAATCGAACTCCCTCTCCCACGCGAACGTCCGCAGCCGGTCCATCCGCCGCGCGCTCGACTCCAGCAGCACTTTCACCGACCGCCCCGGGACGCCCTTCCAGGCCTGCTTTCCGTTGATCCGGAGGACGACCTCCTTCTCGAGGTCCAGCATCCCGTCCGCCAGCCCCACGCGGATCTCCTTCACGTCCTTCTCATGGATCGAAACCTCCTGCCCCTTCACCTCCGCCTGCACGTGGAACGGGAACGCGGGGATCCGGCGCGTGACGTACTTCGTCGAGGCCTCGATCTTCAGCTCCTTCGCGCTCGTTCCGTCCGCGAGCGCCTCCACCCAGTAGTGCCGCCGCCCCATGTCGAGGCCGCCGTAGAAGTCGAGCTTCGAGGGGTAGCGCGCGCGCTTCAGCTCGCTCGACCACGCGAGGAGCGACTCGGCGAGGTCGTCGAAGCTCTCGTGGCCGCGCTTCTCGAGGACGTCGAGCTGGGCGGGGGCGCCGAGGCGTTTCGCGACGCCCTGTCCGCGTCGGGCCATGGCGAGGATGTCGTCGTCCTGGGCGCCGACGGTGGCGCGGCAGGGGAGGTCGTGCATGTTGGCGAGGTAGACCTCGCTCATGGCGACGAGGACGCGGCCGGGGGAGCCGGAGACGGGGAGGAGGGCGGCCCAGCCGTCGGTGCCCGCGACGCCGGCGATCCACGTGGCGTGGCCGCCGACGGAGCTGCCGGTGCAGTACAGGCGGTCGAAGTCGATGTTCGCGCGGCGGGAGAGCCCCCAGAGCTGCTCCCAGACGATGTCCGCCGTGCGCGGGTCCTGCCAGGCCTCGATGTTCCAGGGGTAGAGGGTGAAGTACCCGCGGAGGGCGGCGGCGGTCTCCCAGCCTTCGGAGAGGCCGTTGAGGCCGACGAGCACGGGCGTCGGGCGCGACGGGTCGTAGTTCCCCGGGATCTTCAGGTTCCCGACGATGTCCCCGTCCGGCTTCCCGTACCGGCGCCCGCGCCGCACCACCGCCTCGATCACGCGGAACGGGACCTTCGCCTCCTCCAGCGCCTTCAGGTGCTCCCGCTTCTTCTCCGTCAGCTCGTCGTCGAAGTACCCGTTCACGTGGTCCTCGAGCGCCGCGATCGCCTTCGCGTCCGCGAGATCCTCCGCGTCGAGCTCGGGGTAGCGGCGCGGGAGGGAGTCCTCGGCGCGGAGCGTGGAGGCGAGGGCGAGGACGAGGAGCAGCGGGCGCATGGCGGGCATTGTAGGGCCGGGCAGGCTCACGGATCGGGAGCGTTACGCACTCCACGACGTCCACACCCCGTACCGTCCCGGCCTGCCTCCGCTTTGCCGCGGCGTACACGTCGCGCACCCGATCTCCCTCGTCTTGAGGCGCTTGCGGGCGTTCTCCGCGACGTCGTGCGAAATCGGGCCCGCGGCTTCTCTCCAGACATCCGCCGCGCTACTTCGCCTCGAGCTTCTCGAGGACGCCCTCGAGCATCTCGCGGCCGTTCCAGGCGTTGCGAACGCCCCAGAAGTCGTTCATCAGGACTTCGAGCGTCTCGCGCGCCACGTGCGGCTCCTTCGTCATCGACTCCAGGGAAGCGCGGGTCAGCATCTCGGAGGCCGCGGCCTCGACCTCCTCGCGCTTCGAGCGGTCGCAGCGCCTCAGCGCCGCCTCCGCAGCCCGCCGGACGCGCGCGTCGGCGTCCTTCGCCGCCTTCTCGAGGTCCTTGCGCATCGCCTCGGCGGCATCCTCGTCCTCCCAGGCGATGTGGCCGAGCGTGCCGGCGGCGGCCTCCCGCACGGAAGCGTCGGCGTCGGCGGAGAGCGCCTTGCGGAGCTGCGGGAGCGCGGCGGTGATGTTCATGCGGGAGCGGTTGAGGGCCTGGGCGGCGCGTCGGCGCACGGCGGGGTCCTTCGCCTCGCGGAGCTCGCGCGCGATGACCCAGACGGAGTACTCCGACTTCGGGTAGTTCCGGTCCTCGAAGTAGTCCATCGCGATCGCTGCGGCCTCCACGTCGTCCACCGCGAGGATCGCGGCCAGCGCCTTCCCCGCCGCTTCGCCGCTCGCCTGAAGCACGTCGTCCGAGGAACCCCCTTCCTTCCCCAGCTTCATCGCCTGCTTGAGCGCCTTGCGCACCGCGGGATCGGGGTCGGCCAGGCCCTGCAGCACCGGGACGGACGTCCGCGGCCACGACTTGAGCGCCGCGTACGCGGCCTGGAGCCGCTCCTTCGCCGTCGGCGCGGGCCCGCCGGGCCGGGCATCCTCGGCGGAGGCGTCGGCCGCGAGGAGAGCGGCGGCGAGGAAAACCGGGAGAAAGGTCCTCATCGGTCCTTCCCCGGCGACTTCAGGTTGTCGAGGGCCTTCTGGAGCTCCGCCGCAGTCGCCTTCGCCGCGGCCGACACGCCCGCGTCCTCGTCGGAAGACGCTTCCTTGAGCGCCAGGATCGCCTCCGGGATCGACCGGTACATCCCGTCCCGGGCCAGCGTGGCGAGGGCGCGGGCCGCGGCGGTGCGGACCTCCGCCTCGGGGTCGGAAAGGAGGAGCTCGCGGACGTGCTCGAAGGCATATCCGGTGACCTTGAGCCGACGCATGAGGTGAAGGGCGTTTCGCCGCACGACCTTGCGGTCGCTCGCGATCGCCTTGCCGAGCACGCCATTGAGGAGCGAGTTCCCTGTCGTCCGGAGCCCGACGAACCTGAACAGCCGCGTCGCGTCGATGACGTCGTCGCCCTCGAGCCGCTCGATCATCGCGGGCCAGGCCTTCTCGTTCATCAGGGACAACCCGAAGCCCGCGGTCGCCTGGATGCCGCGGGAAGGGTCGAGGACGGCCTCGACGAGCGCGCGGGCCGCGTCCTCGGGCTTTTCGACGCCGGCGCGCGCCACGGCGATCGTGGCCTCCGCCCGGACGACGGGGTCCTTGTCGGACATGGCCTTGAGGGTCTCCGCCATGAACTTCGCCGCGCGGGGGGCGTCCTTTTCCCCGATGATCCCGATCGTCCGCGCCGCGACGCGGCGGTCCCGCGTGTCGCCCTCCGCAAGGCGCTCCTTCAGGAACTCGTCGACGCCGACGCCCAGGGCCAGCAGGTCGCGCGTCGCCATGCGAAGCTCCGTCCATCCCGGGGCGTCGAGGTTCGCCTGCCAGCGCTTTTGAAGCTCCGCGGACGGCGGCTCGGCGAGAGGGCCCACGGCAACCGCGAGGAGGCAGGGGAGGAGAAGGGCGGCGCGCTTCATGGGTCAATAGACGCGCCGGAAGGCGGGGAGTTCGGCGGAATTTTCGCGGCGCGAACGCTTCACGAACGGCCACTCCAGGCCTCGCGGCGAGCCGGGCTCGAACGGGCCCTATGCGATGTCCTCGGATTCGGGGTGCGAAGCGTGGTCCGGGCCGGGAGGATCGGGGGAGTCCCAGGCCGGGTCGTCGGAGAAGAGGTCGCGTGGGATGGCATCGAGGAGGCTTGGGAGCGCGGGAGATTCGCTGAGAGTGGGAGAGGCCTGGGGCGGCGGCGGGGAAGCGGCGGGGGAAGCCGCGGGGGGGGCGGGCGGGGCGCGGGACTCCTCGGGGGCGAGGAGTCGGAGGTGCAGACGACGCGGGCCGCGGAGTCCTGGGCCATGATGCGGCCGAGGGCGACCGGCGGGTGGCAGAGGCAGCGGGCGACGTTTTCGCGGCCGCGCGAGTCGGCGGCGGCGATCTCGGCGCCGACGTGCGCGCCGAAGCCGGTGTTGTGCCACGCCAGCATGGAGGCGACGACGGCGTTGTCCACCGCATCCTCGTCCTGGAGCATGCGGAGGACCCTGTGGCGGAACAGCTTCTCGAACTGGTCCATCGCGGGGACGTCGGTCACCGGGAGGCCGTCCGCGCGAGCTTCGGCAGCCGCTCGCGGTTGCGGCGGAAGTGCGGCCGCAGCCGGCGCGGGACCGAGAGCACGACGTGCCGGTGCGGCACCGCCTCCAGGAGCTGCGTCGCCACCCACTCGCCGAACCCCACCTGCCGCTTCTATTGGCACGACGGGCACAGGCACCGGCTCTTGCACGGGTGCGCCAGCAGGAACTCGTCGCCGCACTCGGGGCAGCGGATGCGCGCGAAGCCGCAGTCGAGGAAGAGAAAGTTAAGTGCATTTACTAAGCGACGGTCGACCCGAGTCGGCCGCGCAAACGCCGCGCCTCCTCCTGAATTTCGATTGGACGCCCGCGCGCCGCTTGTCGATACTCCTCCCGACGCCGGTTCGTTGCGCTTGATTCCACAACGTTGCGGGAAACCCCCCATGTCGTCGCGTCGCCTTCAGCTCCGCCTTTTCGTCCTGGTCGCCGCCGGAGTCACCGCCGGCGCCGCCGCCGGCCTGGGCAGCTTCACCTTCGTGTACGCCAAGGGCGCTTCCTACATGACCGACGACCCCGCCGCATGCGCGAACTGCCACGTCATGCGCGAGCAGTTCGAAGGCTGGTCGCGCGGCAGCCATCACGCCGTCGCCGTCTGCAACGACTGCCACGCGCCGCACGACTTCTTCGGGAAGTACCGGACCAAGGCCATCAACGGCTTCAACCACTCCCTGGCGATGACCACGAACCGCTTCCACGAACCGATCAGCATTTCATCGAGGAACCGCAGGATCACGGAAGCGTCCTGCCGGCACTGCCACGAGGAGATCGTGCAGGCGATCGAGGCGCCGCATGCGGGGCTGGAAGAGACGTCCTGCCTGCGCTGCCATTCGTCCGTCGGCCACCTCAGGTGAGGACATCATGAGCGAAACCACCCCGACGTCCCCGGAGCCCGCCCCCGTACCCGCGCCGCGCCCGCCTCGCGCGATGGTCATCCTCGCCGTCGCCGCGGGCGTCACGGCGGTCGTCACGGTGGCGGTCACCGCTCTTCTCGTGAACATCTTCGAGAAGAAGGCGGAAGCCCGGAACCCGTTCTTCCGCGTGGTCGAGCTCGGCGAGGACACGACGGACCCCGCCGTCTGGGGAAAGAACTTCCCCATGCAGTACGACGGCTACCGGCACACGGTGGACATGGTGCGCACGCGGCACGGCGGAAGCGAGGCGATCGCGAGGACGCCCAGCCAGGCGGACCCGCGGTCCATCGTGGCGCAGTCGCGGCTCGAGGAGGACCCGCGGCTGAAGGTCATCTGGTCCGGCTACGCCTTCGCGAAGGACTTCCGCGAGGAGCGGGGGCACGCCTACATGCTGGAGGACCAGCTTTTCACCGAGCGCCAGCAGGCCGCGAAGCAGCCCGGGACCTGCCTGCACTGCCACGCTTCGGTGTGGGCCCCGTACCGGAAGCTCGGGGGCGGAGACCTGTTCAAGGGCTTCGAGACCCTGAACAGGATGCCGTACGCGGAAGCGAAGTCGCACGTGACGCACCCGATTTCCTGCGTGGACTGCCACGACCCCTCCAGCGTGGCCCTGCGGGTCACGCGGCCGGGATTCATCGAGGGAATCCGGGCCCTGAAGGCGTCGCAGGGGGTCAAGGACTACGACGTGAACCGCGACGCGTCGCGGCAGGAAATGCGCTCGTTCGTCTGCGGCCAGTGCCACGTCGAGTATTACTTCAAGGGACCCGAGAAACGGCTGACCTATCCGTGGGAGAAGGGGCTGAAGGCCGACGAGATCCTCGCGGGCTACGAGGAGACCGGGTTCAAGGACTGGGAGCACGCCGACACGGGCGCGCCGATGCTGAAGGCGCAGCACCCCGAGTTCGAGATGTGGAACCAGGGCATCCACGCGCGTTCGGGCGTGGCGTGCGCCGACTGCCACATGCCGTACAAGCGCGTGGGCGCGCTCAAGATCAGCGACCACCACGTGCGCAGCCCTCTTCTCAACATCAACGCGGCCTGCCAGACGTGCCACAAGTTCCCGGAAGAGGAGCTTCGCCAGCGCGTGGAGATCATCCAGGAGCGCACGTACCGGCTGCGAAATCTGGCGATGGACGCCGTGGTGGACCTGATCGCGGACCTCAAGGCGGCGCGGGCCGCCGGGCAGGCCGGGGAGAACGTCATCCGCGCGCAGCAGGCGCACCGGAAGGCGCAGTTCCTCCTCGACTTCGTCGAGGCGGAGAACTCGACGGGGTTCCACGCGCCGCAGGAGGCGGCGAGGCTCCTGGGAGAGTCGATAGACTGGTCGCGCAAGGGCGAGCGGGCGCTCTCCGGAAAGTGAGGCCGGCCGTCAGGACCTGACGCCGTACCGGGGCGGGAGCTTCCGGGCGATCTCCCCCAGCGTCGTCTCCCCGCGCTTCGCTCTCGCCAGGGCGTCCTCGACGAGCGGCTTCCACCCCCGCGAGAGGGCGATCCGCCGGAGCTCATCGACCGGCGCGCCGTCCCCGATCGTCTCGACGACGGCGGGGTCGGGCGTCAGGAGCTCGAAGACGTCGAGCTGGCCGGCGAACCCGGTTCCCCCGCACGCGTCGCATCCCTTGCCCTTGGAGAATCCCCCCGCCGGCGGCGCGGAGAAGTACTGCGCCACCAGCGCCGGCGACGGCGCGTGCGGCGCGCGGCACTTCGGGCAGTTGCGCCGGATGAGCCGCTGCCCCAGGACGCCGGCCAGGACGTCGCTCCGGAAGTCGTTCGACACCCCCAGGGCGCGCAGGCGTCCGATCGCCCACCGACCACCACGCCGCCCGCGCGAGCTTCGGCAGCCGCTCGCAGTTGCGGCGGAAGAACGGCCGCAGCCGGCGCGGGACGGAGAGCACGACGTGCCGGTGCGGCACCGCCTCCATCAGCTCCGTCGCCACCCACTCGCCGAACTCCACCTGCCGCTTCTTCTGGCAGGACGGGCACAGGCACCGGCTCTTGCACGAGTGCGCCAGCAGGAACTCGTCACCGCACTCGGGGCAGCGGATGCGCGCGAAGCCGAAGTCGAGGATGCCGCACTTCGGGAAGCTGCGCACCGCTCCCTGGATCGCCGGCCGGCTTTGCGGCGGGGCGCTTCTTGCGAGGCATTCCGGGCGATGGTGCCGTCCTGGGCTCGCGAGGAGCAGGACACCCAACGGGACTTCAGACGCTCGCACCCCGCCGCGCCTCGACCACCAGTTTCGAATCCGCCTTGAACGGAGCGTAGTACGTCTCGGGATTCCCCCGTCGGACTTCCCCGAACCCCGCCTCCTCCAGCATCTGTTTCAGCCTCCCGAACCACAGCGCGTTCTTGTGGGTGTCCCCCCTCCGCCGGTCCCCGTAGTCCTCCTGGTTCCCGAACACGCTCTTCAGCCAGCGCGACGGCGAGATGCGGGCCTTGCCGCCGCAGGCCCTGCATTTCGGGTCGGCCTGCCAGCCGTCCACGCAGTCGCACTGGAGCGCGAACCAGGAGGCGAGGACCTCGATGTCGGGGCAGCCGGAGAGCCAGCGGCCGCCGGGGGCGAGGACGCGGCGGCATTCGCGGAGGACGCGGGGGAGGTCGGGGTGGGGGACGTGCTCGATGAACTCGAGCGAGAAGACCTCGTCGAACGCGCCGTCGCGGAACGGCAGCGGGCGCTCAAGGTCGGCAACGAGGTCCACGCCCGGCGCGCGGCGGAGGTCGGCGACGACGACGCGGCGGCGGGAAGCGCGGACGATGTCTGCGTTGGGGCCGGCGCCGCCGAGGAGGAGGGTCATCCGGGCGCCGGAGTCGGGGTAGCGCTGCGGGTCCTTCGG
The DNA here is from genome assembly GCA_020849035.1 of Planctomycetia bacterium. GTDB lineage: Bacteria > Planctomycetota > MHYJ01 > WSZJ01 > WSZJ01 > WSZJ01. The sequence continues at coordinate 22,225 of JADLHC010000170.1, read as the reverse complement.
CTCGCGCCCCGTCAGCTTCTGCCAGAAGCTCATGCCATCGGCTCCGCGGCGGCGAGCGCCTCCATCGCGAACGACTCGCGGACGCGCGGCGGCAGCGTCGCCATGGCGGCGCGCGCCAGCGGCGCGGGCCAGCCGAGCCGCGAATAGCGGATCCACTCCTTCACGATGGAGAAGCCGCCCTCGCGGATCGCCGCGCGGAACGACTTCACGGAGAAGCGCGCCTTGTGCGTCGGGTCGCCCGTGTAGTCCGGGCCCTCGACGTGCTTGTCCACCTGCCGGCGCGTCAGCCGCCGCTTCGCGCTCCATGACTCCGTGATCGGCACGTGCAGCACGAGGCGCCCGCCCGGCGCGAGCCAGCCGCGCGCGCGCCGCAGGAACTTCGCGCGCTCCTTCGCTCCGAAATGCTCGAACACCGCCAGCGCGAGCACGAGGTCGAACTTCCCCGCGGGGCGGTAGGACAGCGCGTCCGCCACCTCGAACGTCGCGCGCGCCGCCGGCGCCGCCTGCGCCACGGCGTGCGAGGAGATGTCGATCCCCGTCACCTCCGCGCCCTCGGCCGCCAGCGCCCGGGTCAGCCCGCCCAGCCCGCACCCGACTTCCAGCACCCGCATCCCCGCCCGCACCTCCGCCACCCGCCGGATCTTCGCCACCGTCCGCGGGACGTGCTCCTCGTTCCCCGACGACATCCGCCGGGCCGCGTAGTACTCCGCCCCGTACTTCTCCATCGCTAATACGGCTCGCCCATCAGCGCCTTCTCCAGCATCGCGTAGTCCCGCGCGTTCTTCACCAGCTTCCCCTCCGGGTCGAACAGGCACACCGTCGGCAGCCCCGTCACACCCCACTCCTTCACCGTTCCGTTTTCCTGCGCGTCGAGCAGCAGCGGGAACGGGATGTTGTGCGGGTTCCAGTGAAGGTCGCCGTGGGAAGCGAGCTTCTCCTCCATCTCATGGAAGGTCTTCGCCGAGGCGTCGTGGTAGGCGAGGATCTGGTAGTTCTCGAAGCGCCCGCGGAGGCGCTCGTCGAACTTGATGAGGTTGGGGAGCCACTGGGTGGAGCTGGTGTTGCACCACGAGCCCCAGAACAGGACGAGGACCCACTTGCCCTTGTAGTCGGCGACCTGGAGGTCGGGCTTGCCGCCGCGGACGAAGCCGGCGCGGAAGGGCGGCATGGTCTTGCCGAGGCCGATGGAGATGGGCGTCGGCTCGACCTTGAGGGTGCCGAGGTCGAGTTCGGCCCTCGGGCCGGCCTCGAAGTCCTTCTCGATGGACCGGAAGGCGTCGTGCCACCACTTGAGGCGGTACTTTCCGGGCGGGAGGCGGAGCGCGAAGCCCTTGTCGCCGGCTTTCGCCTTCGCGACGTCCACGCCGCCCTCCTGCGTGGCGATCGTGAACGTCACGTCCTCGGGAAGCGGAGCCTCCGGGTTCGCGGCGACGACCTTGCCCCGGATCTTCACGAGCGGCCCGAGCTTCACCGTCACCGGCTTCTTCGACAGCTCGTCCGTGATGTTCAGCAGGCAGCCCTTCTCGCGCTCCTTGTCGTAGGCGAGGACGAGGAGGCTGCCGGGCCATTTCTTGAACGTGTGCTCGAACCGCCCTTTGGCGTCGGCCTTGATGCCGTTGACGGCGTCGGCCTTGCCGTTGTCCCAGGTCCAGCTGAGCGCGAGTTCGGCCTCGGCCTGCAGGACGTTCGAGGCGTCGGCGACGAATCCTTCCAGCTTGCGCGACGGCGGCGGCTTGTCCTCGGCGAGCGCGGCGACGGCCAGGAACAGCAGCGCGGCACAGGCGGGCTTCTTCATTTCTTCTCTCCCTTTTCGGCGGCCAGCTTCGACTCCAGCATCTTCTCGCTCCCGCCCCGCACGACGTTTCCTTCCGGGTCGATGAGCACGAAGCGCGGGAGCGCGATGATGCCCCACGCCTTCCAGGTCTTGCCCGTCAGGTCGAGCAGGATGGGGAAGGGGAGCGGGCCGCCCCATTTTCCGTCCTCTAACGGCTTCATCTGCTTCTCGAGCCCGGCCATGTCCGCGGCGGACGAACCAGAGAACGCGAGGATCTCGAAGCGGTCCCGCTGGTCCTCGTGCGCCTCGTAGAACTTCTTCAGGGAGGGCAGACTGCTCTCCACGCAGGAGTGTCAGCCGACACCCCAGAATTCGATCAGGACCCACTTGCCCTTCAGGTCCTTCGGCTGGACGTCCTTCGGCAGGCCGCGCACGTCGGCGGCGAACCAGTCGGGGGCGGGCTTTCCGTAGGAGGCGGCGATCGGCGTGAGCTCGGTGGCGAGCGTCCCGGCGTCGAAGGCCTCGCCCGCGGGGACGGTGACGTCCCTTTCGGCGTAGCGCAGTTCCCCGTGGGCGATGGCCACGGTGTAGTCGCCGGGCGGGACGAGTACGTCGAACGCGCGAGACTTCGCGTAGACGCTCCCGAACGACGGCTTCTTCCCCCGGACGATCCACTGGACGTTGAGGGATGCGGGCTCGAGCGACGACAGGTCGCGATCGAGCGACGCGGAGACCTTCACGAGCGGGGCGACGCGCAGCTCGACAGGCTTCGCGGGATCTTCGACGATCACGAGCGCGCCGCGCTTCCGCGAGGAGTCCATGGCGAACAGGGGAGCGGAGCGGCCGTTCCAGTTGGCCGTGGCGGAGAACGACCCGTCCTCCCCCGTGGTCGCGCCCCGGATCGGCCTGGCCTCCGGCCCGAGCTGCCAGAGGGACCCCACGTCGGCCCCCGCGACCGGCTTTCCGTCGGCGTCGAGCACGCGGCCCGTGAGCGTCGCGGGCTCGGCGAAGCAGGGGAGCGCGAAGGCGAGCGAGAGGATGAAGTGGCGGATTCGCATGCCGGGGCCGAGTGTACCGGAAACCGGCCGGCTTCCGGCGGCGTCTCGGGGTGTCTTGCGTCCGCCCGCGCCGCTTCCCACAATGCCCGCCCGCATGCGCGACCTGTTCCCGGATCCGAACGACGCTCCCGACACGCTGGAAGGCGTGCTGGAGAGGTTCACGTTCGTGAACGAGGAGAACGGGTGGTCGGTGGTGCGGATGCTGGTGGAGGGGGAGCGGGACCTGGTGACGGCGGTGGGGAACCTCGTGGGGGTGCGGATCGGGGAGACGATCCGGCTCAAGGGGGCGTGGGTCGAGGACCGGCGCTACGGGCGGCAGTTCAAGGTCGCGGCGTTCACGCCGGTGCTGCCCTCCACGCCCGCCGGCATCGAGAAGTACCTGGGAAGCGGCGTGATCGCGGGGGTCGGGCCGAAGACAGCGGAGAAGATCGTCGCGGCGTTCGGCGCGGCGACGCTGGACGTGCTGACGGACGAGCCGGAGAAGCTGCGCGGGATCCGCGGGCTGGGGAAGAAGGCGAAGGCGATCGCGGCGGAATGGAAGGCGCAGCGGGCGGTGCACGAGGTGATGACGTTCCTGCACTCGCTGGGTCTGGGGACCGCGCTGGCGGTGAGGGTGTGGAAGAAATACGGGCCGCGGACGACGGAGGTGGTGAAGGGGGACCCGTACCGGCTGGCGGCGGAGGTGGTGGGGATCGGGTTCCTGACGGCGGACCGGATGGCGGTGAACCTGGGGATTCCGCCGTCGGCGCCGGAGCGGGCGGAGGCAGGGGCGATGCACGTGCTGCGCGAGTCGCAGTCGGAGGGGCACTGCTACCTGCCGCGGGAGGAGCTGGCGGACCGGACGCGCGAGCTGCTCGGGCCCGAGGGCGCGCCGGCGGAGGACGCGATCGGGCGGATCGCGGAGCGCGGGCTGGCGATTGTCGAGCAGGACGGCGTGTACACGGCCGAGCTGCACGCGGCCGAGGTCGCCGCGGCGCGGAGCCTGCGCGACCTGCTCGACGCGCCGCCGGTGGACGTGCCGATCGACGCGGACCGGGCGCTCGCGTGGTTCGAGGGGCGGGCGCACATCCAGCTGGCGGAGGGGCAGCGGCAGGCGATTCTCTCCGGGATCCGCAACAAGGCGACGGTGATCACGGGCGGGCCGGGCACGGGCAAGACGACGCTCGTTCGCGGGCTGTCCGACATTTTCCGCGCCAAGGGCCTCCGCCTCGCCCTCTGCTCGCCGACCGGGCGGGCCTCGCGCCGCCTGGAATCCGCCGCGGGCGCGAAGGCGAAGACCATCCACCGCACGCTCGAGTGGAACCCGAAGACGGGCCAGCCGCAGCGCAACCGCGTCCACCCGCTCGAGGCGGACGTCGTGATCGTGGACGAGGCCTCGATGCTCGACATCGTGCTGTTCGCCCTGCTCCTCGACGCGATCCCGCCCGCGGCGCGGCTCATCCTCGTCGGCGACGCGGACCAGCTCCCGTCCGTCGGCCCCGGAAGCGTCCTGCGCGACGTCATCGCCTCGAAGGCCCTCGAGGTCGTCCGCCTCACCCACATCTTCCGCCAGGAAGCCCGCTCGCTCATCGTCACCAACGCCCACGCCGTCCTCCACGGCGAGATGCCCCAGCCGCTCGGCGACGACTTCGCCTTCGTGGAGAAGGAAAACCCCGAGGAGGCGCTGGCCGCGATCGTCGAACTCGCGTCGCGCGAGCTGCCGCGGCGCCTCGGCCTCTCGCCCGCCGACGTGCAGGTCCTCGTCCCGATGCACAAGGGCACGCTGGGCGCGATCGCGCTCAACGCCGCGCTCCAGGACCGCCTGAACCAGAAGGGCCCGAAGGCCGTCCCGCAGCGCAACCTCCGGATCGGCGACAAGGTCATGCAGGTGAAGAACGACTACGAGCTCGACGTCTTCAACGGCGACCTCGGCCTCGTCACCGCCGTGGACGCGGAGGACGGCATCGTCACCGTCACCTTCGACGGCCGCCCCTGCGCCTACGACGCCGACAACCTCGACACGCTCGAACTCGCCTACGCTTGCACGATCCACAAGTCGCAGGGCAGCGAGTACCCCGCCGCCGTCATCGCTCTCCACACCCAGCACTTCCCGATGCTCCAGCGCAACCTGCTCTACACGGCGATCACGCGGGGGAAGCGGTTCGTGGCGATCGTGGGGTCGAAGCGGGCGCTGCGGACGGCGGTGGCGAACGACCGGGAGCGGGGCCGGTACACGCGGCTGGCGGGGCGGATGGGGTAGCGGGGAAGAGACAAGCTCCAGCGTCCCAGGCGGCAAGGAAACTCCAAAGGCCAAACGGAAAAGCTCCAATTCCACTCCGCCCGCATCGGCGTCTGTCCTATGTCGTCTTGCCCTTTCCCCTACCTCACCTCCGCACTCTCCCTCGGCCGCCCCGCCGGCTTGTCGCACGGCAGCAGGTCGTGGTGCCCGCCGCCGATCTTCGCCAGGTTCCGCAGGATGTCCCGCTTCGTCGCCGCCCGCGTGTGCGCCAGCGTGTTGATGACGACGTTCATGTCGTCGTGGAGGAAGTGCGCGCGGAAGTACGCATCTTCCTCGCTGTTCGGGTAGGTGTCGGTGATCAGCAGCATCCGCTTCCGTGGCATCTCCGACCAGTCCAGCATGACGCTCACCTGCAGCGCCTTCTCCATGGCCGACCCGGCGCCCGCTTCCGCGCCGGAGAAGCCGAGCTTCGCCATCCAGTCGCGGGCCTTTTCGACGTCGCGCGTGAAGAAGAGGACTTCCGTGAGGTACTGGTTGCCGAAGTCGCGGAAGGCGATGAACCCGAAGCGGAAGTCACTTGCCAGGTCGCGGTACATGAGGCGCTCCTCGACGAGGCGGAGGACGGTGGGCTTGGCGTCGGCCATCGTGAGGGTCGTGTCGCAGACGTAGAGGAGGTCCTCGCCGGCCTCGTCGCGCTCGAAGGCAGGCGGGGCCTTGCGGACGGGCTCGACGGGCGCCGGGATCTCGCTCTCCCGCGGGCGCTCCGGATCCTGGGGCGACGTGCCGCCGCCGGCGGCGGGAGGGGCGTTCTTGCCGCCGCCCGCGGGGGCCGGCGGCGCGGGGGGCGCGGCTCGCGGCGCCAGCGCGAGCTTCAGCGCCCGTTTCGCGATCCGCACGAAGACGTCGTTCCGGTAGCAGAGAATCTCGTAGTGCGTCTCGCGCTCGCTCACCTCGCGCCTCACCGCCCGCTGCAGGCACGCCGTCGCGTCCACCCCGCCGATGCGGCCCAGCGCGATCAGCGCCTCGCACTCGACGTCGAGGTCCTTGTCGTCCACCGCCCTGAGCAGCGCCGGGATCGCCCTCCCGTCCCCCGCTTCCCCAAGCGCCTGTGCCGCCGCGGCGCGCAGCTCCCACTCGGGGTACCGGATCGCCGCGAGCAGCCCGTCCACCGCCTCCGGCGTCCCGATCCGCCCCAGCGCGCGGATGCACAGCCACCGCACCAGGATCGGATCCCACGTCTGCGCCCCGATGGTGCCGCCCACCCGGTACTCCTTCTCGAACCCGCTGATCCCCTTCTCCATCGCCACCAGCAGGTTGTTCACCGCGTCGCGGTTCCCCGACTTCCAGATGAGATGCGCCCCCGCGTCGAGGACCTTCTTCGGTGCACTCGATGTGCACAGGCGCGCGGCGAAGAGGGCGGCCCTGGGGTGTTCGCGATTGAAGAGGCCCTGAATGGCGGTGAGGCGGACATTGGGGTGCGGATCCTCGTACGCGATCTTCTGGAGGTACAGGTCGGCGTTGGGGTCGTGGACGTCCTCGAAGAGCCGCACGGCTGCGCAGCGCTGGGCGTCGTCGTCGCAGGCGTAGCGGGCGCGCGCGGCGTTGAGGGCGGGGCCGACGCCGTCGGGGAGGTTGGGTTCCGGCGGGGGAAGAGGGATCGGGTGGTTGCCGCCGGCGAATGCGCTGGCGGCGAGGGCGAGGGCGAGGAGGAGGGTTCGCATGGACGTGGGGATTGCATCGTTCGTGCCACCGGCCCCAGGGAAGCTCCAAGTCGGCGCGTGCGCGCAACTTGCAGCTTGAGGACGCCTCCCCGCGACAGCCTCGCCGCGAGGCCCTTCTCCTTACACAGCCTGCAACACGCTTAACACAGCCCGAGCGACCCCAACTCCCAGCGCCTCGGTCCCGGCGGCTCCTTGGGAAGCGAGTCGAGCCCGCGCGGTTCCGTCGACAGCAGCCCCGCGCCGCGCCGCTTGAAAGACCCCGCCAGGGCGATCATCAGGCCCATGAGCGTGAATGCGAGGCCGATGACCATCTGCTCCCAGAGTGGCGGCTCCGCGAGGATCCACGACTCCGCGGGATTCGCGGGGTTGTAGTGAACCTGGGTCGGGCCGCTTCGAAGCGAGCGGAGTTTGTTCTCGCGCCATTTTCGCGTGATGGGGAGGTTGGGGACGGCCAGCGACTGCTCGGCGATGACGGGGCGGTCGTTGAGCGTGTAGCAATACGTGGCGACGCGGGAGTCGGCCGGCTTGCCATTCGCGACGCGGTCGGTCCGGATCTCGACGCGGACGACCACGCCGCTGACGACGGGCCAGGACTCCCGCTCGGCGGCGCGCCAGGTCTCCCACGCGCCCAGGGCGACCGTGGCGAGGCCGACGAGGACGCCGAGGCCGCCGGCCACGATGGCGAATGTCCAGGCTTCGAGGCGTCTCACGGCCAGCCAGGCGGACAGACGCATGCATCCCCCTCTGCAGTTGTTCCGATCGCCCACCCTTCCGATGCCGGGCGCCGCGGCCCGTCACGTCAAAAGGTGGCCGGCGCACTCCGTTTCCACCACCAGACCCCCGTCGCCAGCAGGGCCCCGCCCAGGAGCAGGGTGCCGATCGAGAGAAACACGATCTGGAGCACGCCCGGGCCGGGGCGGAGGCAGGACTCGGAGGGGTCCTCGGGATTGTAGTGGACGACGCAGGTCGTGCCGGGGGCGAACTGCGCCTGGTCCTCGAAGGCGCCGCGGCCGCTGGAGTGGACTTCCATCATGTCGAGTTTCCGGCCTTCGTAGCGCCGGCCGGCGACCTCGAAGGCGTACGTGACGCGGCACGCGTGGGTGGCGCCGCCCTTGCTGCCGCGCTGGGAGTGGACCTGGCTGGTGAGGACGGTGCCGGGCGCCACGGGCCACCCGTGTGCCCGGACGCTCGGCCAGGTGAGGCCGCCGCCGATGCCCCCGAAGATGAGGGCGAGGAGCCACAGCAGGACCATCGGCCCCGACGAGGCCTCGCCGGGCATCTTCTGCACCTTCCCTGCGGACACTTCGAACATCCGCGCCTCCTGCCGCCTACATCCGGCCCATCGGGAGGACCGTCTTGGCGATCGCGAACGCGGAGCCGAGGCCGAACACGGCGCCCAGCCCGATCATCACCCAGGCCAGCCCCGTCCCGCCCAACTCGAGGCAGCACACCGACGGATCGGCGGGATCGTAGTGCACCGTGCACGGCCCGCCCGCCGGGTAGCGGGACTTCGTCGCCTGCGCCGAGCTGTGCGACCCGCTCGAACTCCCCATCGGCTCCAGCTGCGTCGCGTCGTAGCGGACGCCGTTCACCTCGAAGTGATACCGGACGTTGCACCGGTATTTCGTCCCGCTCTTCCGACTGCGGCTCGAGGCGACTTCCGAGCTGTCCACGGTGCCCGCCGTCGTCGGCCAGGACTTCGCCGCGTTGGTGCGGGACCAGGCCCAGATGCCGAAGATGAAGAGCCCGAGGCCGAGAAGGGCGCCGATGGCGCCGCCGATGAGGTTCCCGAAGATGCGTCCGCCGTCGCGGCGGGAGCGGAGGGCGATGCCCAAGTCAGGACTCCTGAAGTGCGCCGGAGGCGCGATTGTACCGGTGGGGTCAGCAAACCCGATGCCGGTCGCTCAACCCAGCTTCCGCTCTCCCGACTCCCGCGCCTTCCCCCTTCCCGTGCAACGCCGTCCCCGCCGTTTCCCCGCGCACGCCGCGGGTCCCGTTACAAGTCTTGGTACTGCGGACCCCCGCCGCCCTCCGGGGTCACCCACGTGATGATCCCGTACGGGTCCGCGATGTCGCACGTCTTGCAGTGCACGCAGTTCGAGAAATTGACGTGCAACTTCGTCTTCCCGCCCTCGCCCTCGCGGTGCATCTCGTACACCTGCGCCGGACAGAAGTACATGCACGGGTTCCCGTACTCCTCCTTGCACTTCGTCGCGCAGATGTTCGTGTCGGACACCTTCAGGTGGCACGGCTGGTTCTCCTCGTGCTTCGTCCCCGACAGGTACACGTCCGACAGCTTGTCCACGCTGGTCTCGCCGTCCGGCTTCTTCTTTTTCCGGTCGTCCAGCGTCAGCGGGATCTCCCCGGCGGCGTTCATCTCCGTCGCCTTCCGCATCCCGTGGTGGCTCTCCTTCAGCGGGTACACCGAGCGGAAACCCCTTCCCCCCGTCAGCGACTGCACCACGTAGTGGAACCCGCCCAGGAGGAACCCGCTCTCGAAGGCCTGGCGGAAGTTGCGGATGGCGTACAGCTCGCGGCCGGCCCAGGACTCGTCCCACTTTTTCGCGTAGGAGGAGAGCGTCGCGGTGCTCGTGTCGTTCTTCTGGAGGGCCTCGACGGCGGTCTCGGCGGCCAGCATCCCGCTCTTGATCGCGATGTGGATGCCCTTGAGCCGCTGCGTGTTCACCATCCCGGCCGCGTCGCCGACGATCATCCCGCCGTCGAACGCCAGGCGGGGGACGGACCAGTAGCCGCCCTCCGGGATCGTCTTGGCGCCGTAGCGCAGCAGCTCGCCGCCCTTGAGCACGTCCGCGAAGACCGGGTGGCCTTTCAGTTCCTGCAGCATCCACTGCGGGTCCGTGAGCGGGTTCGGGTAGTCGAGCGAGACGACGTAGCCCAGGCTGAGCAGGCCGTCCTTCATCCCGTACGCGAACGACCCGCCGAAGTTGTTCGCGCCCATCGGCCAGCCCATCGTGTGCACGACCTTGCCCGCGGGGAACTTCGAGGGGTCCTTGAGCTTCCAGACCTCCTTGACGCCGGTCGAGTAGATCTGCGGGTTCTTGTTGTGGAGCCCGAGCTTGTTGACGACGACTTTCGTCAGCGAGCCGCGCGTCCCCTCGGCGAGGATCGTGATCTTCGCCTTGATGTTCACGCCCGCCTCGAAGTTCGAGCGCGGCTGGCCTTCCTTGTCGAGGCCCTTGTCGCCGGTCTGGACGCCGGTGATGCGCCCGCCGTCCCAGAGCGGCTCGGCGCCGGGGAAGCCCGTGAACAGGTCGATCCCCTTCTCTTCAACCTTCTTGCCCAGCCATCTCACCATCCGGTTCAGCGAGATGACGTAGTTCCCCTTGTTGTGCATCGCCGGCGGCACGAACGGCAGGCGCCACTTGCCCTTCTTCGTGAGGAAGTAGATGTCGTCGTCGCCGACCGCCGCCTCGTACGGCGCCTCGTCCTTCCAGTTCGGGATCAGCTCGTTGAGGCCTTTCGGGTCCATCACCGCGCCGCTCAGGATGTGCGCGCCGACCTCGGAGGCCTTCTCGATCACCATCATCGAGGGCTCCTGGAGTTTCCCGGCGGCCTTGGCGTCCGCGAACAGCTTGTGCAGGTGGAGGGCGCAGGCGAGCCCCGCGGGGCCGGCGCCGACGATGAGGACGTCTGTCTCGAGGGATTCGCGTTCGGCCATGGTGTTGACCCCGGAGGGTGGCGACGCCGTCACGTTAACCGATCCGCGGGGGTTGGGAAGGGTTGGCCCGGCTGCCTCGATCGTCGTGATCGTCGTGATCCGCGACTCAGTCCTTGCCGTTGTTCCGCTTGTCGACAGGCACGAAGACGGAAAGACGGGGTCACGGATCACGACGATGACGACGATGGGCGACGCCCGCAGGCGCCGGCTTCGTTATGATCAGAGCCCCATGCGCGCCGTCCTTCTCTCCCTCTTCGCGGCCCTTCCCGCCCTAGCCGACCCTCCCTCGTGGGACTCCGACGCGAGAATCCTCCTCGAGGGCGTCAAAGCGATCGGCGCCCCCGGCTCGCCGGGCACGGTCTCCGTCTGGGGCGCGGCCGCCTTCCCCGTGGTCGTCGACGGCGCCCCCGGCGAAGCCCGCTTCCCGGTCGTCGCCGCCGCCCGCATCGGACGCGGCCGCGTCGTCCTGTTCGCGCACGACGGCTACGCCAACCCCGCGGAACTGGAGAAGGCCGACACCGGCGCGCTCATGCTCAACGCCGTGCGCTGGGCCGGGACCCGCAAGGCGCTGAAGGTCGGCGTCGTCGGGGCCGGGCTGGCGGGGTTCCTGGAAGGGAAGGGGATCGAGGTCGTGCGCATCGAGCCCGGGAAGCTCGCGGCGGCGTTCGGGGGGCTCGACGCGGTCTGCCTGTTCGGCCTCGACCCGGCCGCGGCGGCGCTCGACGAGCTCGACCGCTTCCTCGCCCGCGGCGGCGGCCTCCTCGCCGGCGTGACCGGGTGGGGCTGGTCGCAGATCCACGGCGGCGCCGACGTCCGCACGAACGCCCTCAACCGCCTTCTCGCGCCGGCCGGGATCGCCTGGACCGGCGACTTCGCGCGGAAGTCCGGCGACGGATTCGCTGCAGGGGACGTGCCCGGCGCCGCTTCCCACGGCGGCCTCGCCATCGACGCCCTTGAGGCCAGCGCCGAGGGAAACTCGCCCCTCCCGCCCGCCGAGCTGACGCGCGCCGCCGCGGTCGCTGTCGCCGCCGTCCGCGCGCTCCCCGCCGACGCCTCCGACCTCCGCGCGCGCCTCGCCCGCCTGGCCCGCGAGCGCGGCGACCGCCTCGTGCCCACGGAAAAGACGCCGCTCCGCCCCGCCGACGCCCTCGACCGCTTCCTCCTCGTCGCCCTCGCCGAGGACGCGAAGCTCCAGCCGCCCGACAAGGTCCCCGCGCTCGCCGCCGCCGCCGCGTTCCCCGGCGCCGTCCCCAGGGACGCCCGCGCCGTCGAGCGCGACCTCGCCATGGACGCGACCGTCCCGGGCTGGCACTCCACCGGCCTCTACGCCGCCCCGGGACAGCCCGTCACCCTCACACTGCCCGAAGCCGCCGCCGCCGCGAGACTCTCCATCCGCATCGGCGCGCACACCGACTCGCTCTTCCACCTCGACGACTGGCCGCGCGCCCCCGAAGTCTCCTGCGATTTCCCCGTCGCCGCCGCGACCGTCACCGTCGCTTCGCCCTTCGGCGGCCTCCTCTACCTCGTCTTCCCCGACGACTGCAAGCTCGGCACGTTCTCCGTGCACGTCTCGGGCGCTGTGGAGGCGCCGTACTTCCTGCTCGGCAAGACGACGCTCGATTCCTGGAAGCGCCTGCGGACGGCGCCCGGCCCGTGGGCGGAGCTCGCGAGCTCGAAGGTCATCCTCACCGTTCCTTCCTCCTGCATCCGCGACCTCGACGACCCCAAGTCCCTCATGGAGTTCTGGGACCGCGTCCTCGACGCCGCCGCCGACCTTGGGCAGATCCCGAAGGAGCGCCGGCGCCCCGAACGCTACTGCGCCGACGTCGAGATCAGCGCCGGCTACATGCACTCCGGCTACCCGATCATGACCCACCTCGACGCCGCCCCGCGCATGGCGAGCCTCGCGGCGATGCAGAAGGGCGACTGGGGCCTCTTCCACGAGCTCGGCCACAACCACCAGTCCGGCGACTGGACGTTCGACGGGACCGGCGAGGTCACCTGCAACCTCTGGTCGCTTTACCTCTCGGAGACGCTCTGCGGCCTCACTCCCGAGCAGGCGCACGAGGCGCTCAAGGACCGCGACAAGAAGGTCCGTGAGTACGTGAAGGCCGGCGCCGATTTCGCGGAATGGAAGAGCGACCCGTTCCTCGCCCTGACGATGTACGTGCAGCTCAAGGAGGCCTTCGGCTGGGAGCCGTTCAAGGAGGCCTTCGCCGCCTACCGCGCCCTCAAGCCCTCCGAGCGCCCCCTCACCGACGCCCAGAAACGCGACCAGTGGCTCATTCGAATCAGCCGCGCGACGAAAAAAAACCTCGGCGCGTTTTTCGAGGCCTGGGGCGTGCCGACGTCGGAGGAAGCGCGCGAGTCGCTGAAGAAGCTGCCGCGGTGGATGCCCGCCGACTTCCCGGCGAAACGATGAACATTTCGGCGTTCAATCGGTCTTAACCCCACAGTCCTCGGACCACATTCTGTGCAACGATGCTGGCGGACCGACACCCGCTCGTTAAGGATCTTCAGTGGCACGGACCAGAGCGTAGATACTCCGGCTCGCTCGATCTACTTCGGCTCGTCAGGATCTCTGACGATCGTCTCCAGAAGCTGCTGCAATCTCGGCAGCTCGATCGGCTCATCTTTCGCGAAAGGCATCGCCGGGTCCCTGAGAATCGGGATCGCCTCTTTCGCGAAGTTGCGGACGTACAGGGCGCCGGGGTCCCTCGGGTGTGTTGCCAGGGTCTTTTCGGCCATGGCGGAGACAGACTCCAGCGATTGCGCAAAGTTGAGCGCGACGAGGTTCGAGACGCAGATCGGGAGAAGCGAGATGGGCTCCGAGAATGTGCCACGATAAAACTTCTCGCCGACGTGGAACTCGATGGCGGCGATGGATGCCTCTCCCCCGGCCATGGCGAGACGGTACTCGGCAAACGATGAGGAGATCAGGAACGATCCGTCCGCCGCCGCTTTGAGGGACATCCCCAAGTGCAGGAGAGTTCCCCAGGTGCTCCTCCCGTCGAGTGCGCGGATGTGCCAAGTCATCATGGAGTAGTTCGGAACGAGCGTGACGGCGGTACCGTCGTCGCCGACGGCATAGTGGGCCAGTCCGGGAACGACATCGTGCCGCACGAATCGTGGCTTCCCATCCTCAATCCGAAAGTAGGTCAGCGTCGTTGGCCCAGGCCGGTGGTCGCGCTCGTAGAGAAAGTAAACCACCGCGAATTTCCGATTCGGGGAGTAGTCGATTCCCCACTCTTCGACACCCACGTTGACAGGCGGCTGACGCTCCCAAGCGCGCATCATCTCGAATTCAAGCGGCTCGTGAACACCCAGCTTCAGCCACCGGGCGTGCGACGCCTGGGCTTCCTCATCTGATGCCGGAGGAGCGGCGTCAGGAGTGCTGCATCCTGCCGAGAGAAGAAGCAAGAGCGCCCACCACAAATTCCGCATGTGCACCTCCGGCAACACGCCCCCTGCCTGTTGCGACCTGCTCTCGAGCGCCGTTCCTCGCCGCTGACCGCTGGCCACTCGCCGCTGCTTTTACCTCTTCGCCGGCTCCATCGGCACGCTCCGCCGCCCTTCGATCGACAGCAGCTTCGCCTTGTCCCAGATGAACTCCTGCCGCGTCGTGCCGACGGGGAAGTACTCCTCGACCAGCTCGATCGCCTGGCACGGGCACGCTTCTTCGCAGAACCCGCAGTTGATGCAGCGCAGGAAGTTCAGCTCGAACGTCGCCGGGTGCTTGTCGCGGTCCTTCCACTCGGCCGGCGCGGGCTCGGCGACGATCCGGATGCACTCGGCCGGGCAGGCCGTCGCGCACAGGAAACACGCCACGCATTTCTCGCGCCCCTGCGAATCCTTCGTGAGCCGGATGATCCCGCGGTAGCCGGGTTTGAGGCCGGGCTTCTGCTCGGGGTACTGGATCGTGAACGACTTCCCGAACAGCGAGTTCACCATGTGCTTCATGGTGTGCCCGAGGCCGCGGGCGATTTCGGGGAGGTAGAGCTTCTCCCAGAACGTCTCGCCGGGAGGCGTGACCGGCTCTTGGGCGGGGGCGTGGCTCATGGGAGTGCAGGCTAGCAGGGGGGCGGGGAAGAGGCAACAGGACGAGGTCGGTGTAGGATCGCTTGGATGAAGAGCCGGATCCTGGCCTGTGTCCTTGCGGCCGCGCTGGTCTCGTGCGGGGCGCCGGAGTCGTTCCGGGTCGAGCCGGCACTGCCGGACGCGTGGATCGCGCTGCCGCTGCGGGTTGAAGGGGACCGCCCGACCGTCGAGCTCGCCCTGAACGGCCGGCGCGTTCCCGTGCTGCTCGACCTCGGCGCGGGGGCGACGGTCTGGCTGGAGCCGGCGGCGGCGGAGGCGGCGGGGGTGCGGTTCACGGGAGGGACGGCGACGTACACGGACGCGTTCGGCCGGGAGCACCCGGGGCGGCGCTTCGTGATCGGCGAGTGCCGAGCGGGGGAATTCGTGCTGCGGGACGTGGAGGGGCGCGAGTCCGCGATCTCGATCCTCGGGTGGCGGTTGCTGAAGGCGTTCCGGGTGCTGATGGACGGACCGGGGAACCGCGTCGTGCTCGCGACCGGGAGCACGCTGCCGCCGGACGTCCACCCGGAAGGCTGGGTGCGCGTGCCGTTCCGCGCGACAGGATACGGCATCGTCACCGACGCCGTCGTCGGCGGGCGCGCCGTCGAGCTCGTCTGGGACACCGGCGCTTCCCGCTCCATCCTCAAGCCGGGGCGGGGAAGCGGCGCGTGCGCGCTGTCGCTGGGCGGGCACGAATTCGGGGCGGAGGAATTCGTCGCGCTTGACCTCGCGGAGCCGCCGGGGGACGGGCTGGTCGGGTGGCCGTTCTTCGCGAAGCACCGGGCGCTGATCGACTGGGAAGCGCGCGTGCTCTCAATCGAGCCGTGAGCCGCCGGGCTACTTGACCGGCATCACCTTCCACCAGATCTCGAGGCCCTTGCGGGCGCCGAACGCGACCTTCTTCCCATCCGGCGAGAACGCGGGCGGGCCGATTTCGTCGAAGGCGTCGCTCTTCGAGGCGCCGGCGACGACGAGCCAGCGGCCGTCCTTGCGGGCGCGGTAGGCGACGACCTTGCCGTTGGGGGCGTAGACGATGGACTCGACGCGCTCGAATGCCTCGCCTTCGCGGCCGCCGACCACGGCCTTCCAGATTCCCTGGGTCACGTGCACGTCGTCGCCGCGGTAGAGGACAACGGGGTTCGCGTTCGGCGGCGCGCCCGTGTTGGCGGCGAAGGCGACTTCGCGGCCGTCGGGACTGAAGACGGGCGTGCCGAGCGCGTCGTACTCGCCGCCGACGCGCTTGCCGGCGACCATGACCGACTGCTTCCCGGCGTTCGTGCTCGCCTTCCACGCGAGCGTCTTCCCGTCCGGGCTGAAGACCGGGACGCTCGCGTGGTCCGACTCGCCGCCCAGCTTCTGGCCGTTCAGGAAGACCCACCAGCGGTTGTCCTTCACGGCCGCCCAGGCGGCCTGCCTGCCGTCGGGGCTCCAGACAGGCTGGTCGGCGGCGTCGTAGTCCTCGGTCGTGGTCGCGCCGGCGACGACGGATTCGGTGTAGTTCGCGGGGTGCCGGACGTATGCGAGCTGCTTGCCGTCCGGGGACCATACGGGGGCGCCGCGGAACCACGGGGGATCTATGTAGGCTGACGTCGCCTCGAAGTCCGCGCCCCGCTTGTCTCCGATGACCGCGAACCACTTCCCGCCCCCGATTCCGCCATCCGCGGCGCGCTTCGAGCCCGCGTTTCCGAAATACGCGACCTGCGAGGAGTCCGGCGAGAAGCGCGGCGGGCCGGCGAGGTCGAAGTCGCCGAGCTTCTTCCCGTCGAGCGTCACCCACCACTTCTCCGGCGTCCCCGCCCAGCCGCCGTAGCTCGACAGCCAGGCGACGTGCTTCCCGTCCGGCGAGAACACCAGCCCGCCGGCGTACGAAACCTCCTCGCCTTTCTTCCCGTCCACCACCACGAACGCCGTCCGCTCGCCGACGCCGACCCACGCGGCGCGCTTTCCGTCCGGGCTCCACGAGGCCGTGAACGTCGGCGCCCCGGGCGTCGCCGCGCGCTGCGTGTTGTGGTCCGCGGGGACCGTCGCGAGGAGCTTCTCCTCGAAGCTGACCTTGGGGGTCTCCGCCGCGCAGGCGAAGGAGAGGAGCAGGGCGGGGAGGGCGAGGGCGGCGCGCATGGTGGGCTCCGGGAGTGGAAGTGCAGCGAAATGACGCGCGAGCGGGGCGATTTCTTCCCGCAGAGTTACCGGAGCAGCCTCCGCCCCGCCCGCCGCGCGCCTTCGCGGCTCCGGTCCACGAACAGCGCGAACAGGTCGTGCAGCGGTTTGGCCTTCTCCGCGCCCTCCAGCAGGCCGACGGCGTAGGCGATGCACTCGAGCGTCGCCATGCCGTAGGCCGGCGGGACGCGCAGCCGCGGCGTCGGCGGCGGCGGCGGGAGCGAGAGCCGCGGCAGGGTCTGCAGCGCCGGCACCCGCGCGAACATCCGCTTCGCCTCCCGCCACGTCCCGTCGAGCACGATGAGCACGTCCGGCGGCTTCTGCCCTTCCATCGGCGGCGGCGCGTTCGGGAACAGGACCCAGGCGCCGGGGGGCGGCTCGAATTCGATGCGGTCGAACTTCTCGCGCCGGTCCACGAGCTCGCAGTTCGCGAGGCCGAGCGCCGCGATCCGCGCGGAGTTCGTGCGGCGGCGTGCCTCGTTCAAGTGGCGGAGGATCAGGAAATGCGTTCGCGTCTCGACCGGGCGGACCTCCGCGCAGAGGCAGAGGCCCTGGTCGAGCCAGCAGCGCGGGCAGAGGCTGGGCGACGGAAGCGCCGTGGCCCCCTTCGCGCGCCCCACGGCTACTTCAGCATGTCCGCGACCATCGCCCGCTCTTCGACGAGCTCCTTGTTCGTCGCCGCGAGCTTGGTCCTGGCGAAGTCGTCCATCGCGTAGCTGTTGATCGGCTCCCACGCGCCGGGGCTGACCGTGCGGACGGGCATGCCGGCCCAGACGTTCGGGTCGAAGCCGTAGGCGCCGCCGGACTTCACGCCGACGGAGTGGATCTTCCCCGGCGTCATCAGGTCGTGCACGTGATCCACGAGCGCGTTGGCCGCCGACGCCGCGGACGACGAGCCGCGGGCCGCGATGATCGCCGCGCCGCGCTTGCCGACGGTTTCGCAGAAGGCGCCCTGGAGCCACGGGAGGTCGTTGATGACCTGCGCGGCGGGCTTGCCGCCGATCGTCGCGTGCTGGTACGCCGGGAACATCGTCGGGCTGTGGTTGCCGTAGATGAAGATGTCCTTCACGTCCGTCAGGTCCTTGCCGGACTTCTTCGCCAGCTGCGCCTGCGCGCGGTTCTGGTCGAGACGGACCATCGCCGTGAACCGGTCGGCCGGCAGCCGTTTCGCCTGGCTCGCCGCGATCATGCAGTTCGTGTTCGCCGGGTTGCCGACGACGGCGATGCGGGCGTCGTCCGCGGCGACCGCATCGATGACCTTGCCCTGCGCGATGAAGATCTTCCCGTTGTCCTTGAGCAGGTCGGCGCGCTCCATGCCGGGGCCGCGCGGCTTGGCGCCGACGAGCAGGCACCAGTTGGCGTCCTTGAAGCCGACCTCGGGCTTGTCCGTCAGGATCATGCTCTTCACGAGCGGGAACGCGCAGTCGTCGACTTCCATCGCGACGCCCGTCAGCGCCTGCATGGCCTTCTCGATCGGCGCCTCGATGAGCTGGAGGATCAGGGGTTGCTCAGGGCCGAACATGGCGCCGGAGGCGATGCGGAACAGGAGGGAGTAACCGATCTGGCCGGCGGCGCCGGTCACGGCAACGCGGATGGGTGTTTTCATGCGGTTTTTTCTACCACAGCGGCGGTGGGCGGCAAGGAATGCGCGCCGAATGAGGACCGTCCGCTCCTATTTCACCGCGCCCTCGATGAACGACGCGACCGCGGCGCGGTACTCCTTGCCGCCGAACTCGCTGATGTCGTTGTGCCGGCTCTTGAGCTCGTAGAACGTCTTGGGCTGCGGCGCGGCGTCGAAGACCGCCTTGCCGTGCTCGAACGGCACGACCTCGTCGCGCGTGCCGTGCGCCACGAACAGCGGGCATTTCAGCTTCGGCGCGTTCCCGAGGTTGTCGAGCTTGCCGCGCACGAGGAGGGACGTCGGGAGCCACCAGTAGTGAACCGAGGCGATCGCCCGCAGGCTCTTGAACGGCGCCTCCAGCACGAGACACGCCGGCGGCTCGGCGACCGCGAGCTCCGTCGCGAACGCGCAGCCGAGCGACTCGCCGTAGTAGACGAGCTTCTTCTGCTCGACGTCGGTCCGTTTCCTCAGCCACTCCAGAGCCGCCCGCGCGTCCCTGTTGATGCCGTCCTCGTCGGGCGACCCGGCGCTCTCGCCGTAGCCCCGATAGCCGAGCAGGAGCAGCCCCCAGCCGCGCTCCTGGCAGTCGAGCAGGCGGTCGCTCCGGTCCTCGATGTTCCCCGCGTTCCCCTGGAAGAACAGCACCGTCGGGCGGCCGGGCTTCGGAGGCAGCCACCAGCTCACGAGGCGCGTGTCGTCGAGGGAGTTGAACTCGACGCGCTCCACCGCCGGCACCTGGAGCTTCGGCGGAAGCCCGAGCCCGCGGGAGGGGTAGAAGAGGAGCTTGTTCTGGAGGAAGTAGAGCAACAGGAAGATGACGGCGAGGGACGCGACGAGCGTCTTTGCGGCCGTCTTCACGATGCGGGTCAGGAGGTGCGGCTTCTTGGCCGGGACGTCAGGCACGCGCGGGATTGTATCGCAGGTAAGATGTGCGACCACACCAATCCCGGAGCCCACGTGACCAGGAATCGCCCGCTCGTCCTCGGCCTGGCCGGCGCGTTGTGCGCGCTGGCCATCCTCGCCGCCGTCCTGCTGTCGCGCGGCTGCCAGAAGACGCCCGCGCCGCGCGGCGACGACGACATCACCCTGCAGGCCCGGGCCCTCGAGTTCAACCCCGACCTCTGCCTCGCCTTCGTCCGCGACATGGTGAAGCTCGAGCGCTACGACGGCTTCCTGCGCGGCCCCACGGGCACCCTCTGGGCCGGCGCCGGCAACGACGCCGACCGCGCGTCCCTCCTGCGCGCCCTTCTCGACCGCTGCGGCGTCGAGTCGCAGCTCGCCGGCGGGACGCAGTGGGGCGTGAGGGCGACGGTGAAGGGCAAGCCGCTCTCGATCGGGCTCGGCGCGCCGGGCGGGGAGGCGGGGGCGGCGGCGGAGCCGTCGGCGGGGGACTGGCACCGGGTGAAGCTGCGGCTGGGGAGCGGGACCGCGTGGGTGGAGCGCGAGTGGAACGTCGCGGACCTTGCGACCGCGCAGGCCATGGTCGTGTTCGACGAGAAGGGCGAGGCCGCCGGCCTCGCGGAGACCGGGCCCGGCGGCGCGCGCCCGCCGGCGACGATGCTGCCGCTCGCGGGCCTGAAACGGCTGGACCTCGTGATCGAGTGCCGGAGCGCCGGGGGGACGGTCACGACGCGGACCCGCGAGATCTTCACGGAGGAGTTCGAGGGGACGCCGGCGCGCCGCCACGCGGAGAACGTCCACTCGGTCTTCGTCACGGCGGGCTGGGTCCCGGAGGACGCCCGGCTGCGCGACCTGAAGCGCCTTGCGGGCTGGCAGGATCGCGTCGCGGCGCTTCACCGCCGCACGGCCTTCGCGTTCCTCGCGCGTTCGGACGCGTTCGCGCGGGACGCTGCGGCGAAGGTCGGCGTGACGGCCGCCTTCGACGCCCCGCGCGTGACAATCGTGTCGAGCGAGCGCGACGGCGACCGCGTCGTCGTGTCGCTCGACCTGCGGAAGAACGACCTCCGCTGCGACGGCCCGCCGGACGCCCGCGTCGCCTTCAACGCGCTTCGCAGCCTCCACGACGGCGCGCTGGAGTCGCAGGTCCTGGCCGAGGTCACGGGCGTCCCGGCCACGTCCGCCGACGACCTCCTCGCCAACGCCTTCGCCGGCGAGGGCGCGACGCTCGCCGAGCGCCAGTCGCGCCTCGAGGGCGCGCTGCGCCGCATGCTCGCCGAGTCGCCCGACGGCAGCCTGCTCAGCGCTTCCTGCGCCGGCTCCACCATGGCCGTCCGCAGAACCGGCGGCGGCCTCGCCGCCACGCCGCTCGCCGGCGGCCCGACCATCGCCATCCCCGACGCCGCCTCCGTCGAGGACGGCGCCGCCTCGATCGGCGCCGCCCTCGCCGCCACCCCCCGCGCCCCCCTCGTCCTCGACTACGCCGAGCGCGAGGTCGACCGCTGGTACCGCAACTGCCGCTTCTTCTACCTCTGGGGCGCCGAGTCCCGCCTCGAGTTCGAGCGCCAGTTCACCGCCTTCGAGCCCGCCCTCGAACTCGTGACGCTCGATTACTACGACGAGCTCGGCAAGAAGTGGCTCGACCAGCCCTGGCGCGGCACGACCTACGTCGCGAAGGAGGACCTCGAGAACGCCGACACCTTCACCACGTGGTACATCAACCACGGCCCCGAGCCCGTCGGCTACACCATCGACATGCTCAGCCGCAGAGCCTTCCGCGAGCTCAAGGAGAAGGGAAGCGTCGTCCTCAAGGCGATCGGCTCCAACGAGGAGAAACTCGAGCCGATCCGGCTTTTCCTCGTCTCGAAGACGAAGCTCTCCCTCGCCGTGAACAACGTGCCGCGCGAGTTCGACGTGATCTGGATCCAGGGCGACTACGAATCGAAGAACCCGAAGAAGCCGGTGCCCGGGCAGCCGTACGAGGGCGTCAAGGACGCGAAGGGCCTGAACGTCAGCTCGCACTACGTGCTCGACGATCCGGACTACCCGTTCTTCATGCCCTGGAGCGCGTTCATCCAGTCGTCGGTGCAGGGGAGGGTCGTGGACGCGGAGACCGGGCGCGGGATCGACGGGGCAAGCGTGTCGCTGAAGGGCCCGAACGTGAGCACCAGGAGCTGGCCCGGAGGGACCTTTACCTTCCCGACGTTCCGGACGCCGTTCGGGGAGTTCGAGCTTCGGGCCGCGGCGGAAGGGTACGAGCCTCTTCTCCAGACCGTGGACTTCCGGAACGCCTCCTCATTTCCGCTGAGAATCGCCCTCCGGCCCAATGCGCAGGGTGATCCGTTCGCGTTCGTGACGAAGGACACTCTCGCGGGGCTCGACGGGCTCTCGCTCGAGGAGCACTCGAAGGCGCTCATCCGCGCCGCGATCGCCGAGCGGCCGCAGGTCGTCGCGATCGTCCCGCGATTCGCGGTCGCCTGCGACGCCGGGGCCGTGGACGCCTGGCTCGAGCTCGACTCGGTCTCCGGCGAGATCTACGGCCGCATGCAGGACGGCCTCTACGGCGCTTCGACCGGCGCGGGCTGGAACATCAGCAACGTGCAGAAGCCGTACAAGATGCAGCGCAAGGTCCTGAACTACTTCTTCGGCCGCATCGCCGCCTGGTACCTGTTCGCCGCCGGTGCGCTCGACTCGGTGGAGAAGACGATGGACAACCCCGGGATGACGATGAGGGACATGCACCGCAACGCGGTCAAAGTCGCGCGGGACCTGGCGAAGATGTACGACACGTGGGTGCTGAAGGTGCCCGGCAACCCTGTGACGGACCGGTCGTTTCTGAAGGGCCTGCGCGACGGGCTGGACTGGGCGGAGAAGTACTACGGGGAGGCGTGGAAGGACTGAGAACGTGAGCAGAAACCTCCCTGCGGCGCGCGGCGCGGGTCCGACCGGCGCGCGACGAGAGCTTGGGCCGTGCGGGTGCCTGTGACGCGCGCCGCCCGGACCCGCGCCGCACGTCCTCGGTC